>JAFYHI010000049.1 GCA_017539215.1 Clostridia bacterium
GACGCCCGCGCTGGTAACGGTAGCGACAGCGGTGTTGGAGCTGGTGTAGCTCTGAACGGTGTAATCGGCGTTGGTGGGAGCTACGGTGAGCTGTGCGGTCGCGGTGCCGCCGGTAACAACGTTAACGTTCGCAAGCGATACAGAGGTGATGGGATCGGGCTCGGAATCGCCAAAGAGTGTCCAATCGCAGTATACGGTCTGTGCGCCGTCGGGATTGGAGGGGAAGGCGTCGACCGGGCTCATGAGGATGGGGTACGCATCGCCGCCGGAGACGGGATCGGGCACACCATAGGTGTTCTTCATGACCTGGAGAGCAGAAGCAACGGTGGCGCCGTTCTTCATCTCGGTCCAGAACTTGGCCTCGTACTTATAGTCGCCGGTGAAGGAGACGGACTGGGAATAGCCGTAAACGCACGCGGCGCCGGCAGCCAGCAGAGCGGTACCGGTGGTACCCTTGCCCTCTTTCTTCATGCCTTCGCAGATGGCCATCCAAACGATACAGTTGGACAGGGTGCCGGAAACGTGGTTCTGGATGTAACGGCCGTCGATGCCGTAGAAGGAACCGCCGTTGTAGGCCCAGCCGTTGTTGTAGTCGGTGGTGGTAAGGCCGGTGGAGCTGGTCAGGTCAAGATAAGAGGTGTTCTTGGAGCTGATGCAGTTGCCGTGGGAGTCGTAAATGACGACGGCCTTATTGGTGTAGTTCGATGCGATGTTGGGACCGGTGGCGTTGCTGTTGATGACCTGGGTCACGGTACCGCCGGTGGCAGCCGCGATGGAGCTGGCCTCGGTCTTATACTGGTCGGTGAAGCTGGAGTCGGAGCTGTAATACGGGCCGACGAGCAGTACGTTGACGGCGCCGTTAGTGGGGCAGTTGCCCTTATTGCTGCTGACCCTGGCAACGGTGGAAGCGACCTCGCTGTTAAGAGCGGTGTTGGTCTGCCTTGCGGGAGCCTTGGTGAAGTTCCTTACGCGGTAGTTGTAGCCGCCCCACATGCCGCTGACGGTGAAGGTGAACTCGTTCTCGTCAAAGTCGGTAACGCTGCCCTCGTCGATGTAGGGGCAGTTCAGCGCCGCCTTATAGACGGCATAGGTGGTCTCGGCGCGGTTGGCGCCCTTTTCGAGCATCTCGGCCTCAACGGGGTCGAGAACTTCCCAAACTCTGTCCCAGCGGGACAGCAGCTTTGCTTCGTTTACCTGATAGGCAATATCCTCCGCAAGGGACGCGACCGGCAGCACGGCCAGTATCATCAGCGCGGCAAGGAGAGCAGCAAAGAGCTTCTTGGTTCTTGTCATTGTGTTTTCCTCCGATTTATATTTACGGCGCATTTCCCGGCGCCGCATATCTTGGATATTATATCAATGAAGTCCCCGGGTTTCAAGGTTTTTTTGGTATATTTTGTGCATAAATTTTGAAAATAATGTGGGAAGTATCCAAATTTACTCCCGTTCGGATTTGCTATGAAAACATTGAACTTTTTCGAGCGTTCAAGACAGGTCTTTTAATGTTGCGAACAGTATGATATAATATCCAAAATCAAATGGGCGGCTTTGTGAATATATGAACAGCCGCTGTGAAAGGACGCAAAAATGAACGACTCATCCCCCGCCGTTTTCGAATCCGAACGGCTGTATGCAAGGGAGTTCCGTCGGGGCGACGAAGACGCTTTTGCCGCGGTATTGAACAAGCCTGAGACCCGGCCCTGCGCCCCGGACTTTCCGGAGGGGCTTGACGGAGCCGCGCTGTACGTCGAAGCCTGCCTTGCGCGCAGCATCGAAACGCCGAGGCGCGTTTACGAGCTTGCGCTTTGCCTGAAAGAAACGGACGAGCTTATCGGCACGGTAAGGCTCGGACTGACGGACGACCGAAGGCAGGGCGAGCTGGGGTACCTGATAGGCCCGGATCGCCGCGGACGGGGGTATGCCGCGGAGGCTGCGGCGGCCTGTATGCGGTTCGGATTTTTGGGGCTCGACCTGCACAGGATATATGCCTCTTGCGACGAAAAGAACGAAGCCTCCGCAAGGGTGCTTGAAAAGCTCGGCATGCGGCGCGAGGGACATTCAATCAAAAGCCTGCGCTATATCAGGCGCGGAACGGAGCTGTGGCACGGTCAGTACCACTATGCATTGACGCTGAAGGAATACCTTATGCGCCTGCCGGACGGCGCGTACTCGCCCACGGGCGGGCATTGAACCGCGGGCGATAATGTTGTATAATCATTAAAACCCCACAGGAGGAACTTTTTGATGAAGAAGACTGCGGCCGTTTTGGCCCTTTTACTGATCGCGGCGGCGATATTCGCGTTTGCCGCCTGCACCAAAGACCCCGGGCAGGAGGCCGCCGCCTCTGACGTGCCCGTGATAACGGAGTCTCCCGACGGCGAAGTGACCGCCGGCCCCACCGCGACGCCCGAAGCGGAGGGCGGCGAACCGGACTCCACCGACGTGCCGATAGTGACCGAATTCCCCGGCGTTACGGCGGGACCCACCGCGACGCCCGAAACGCCGGAATACACGAACGTGCCAGTTGTGACCGAGGCTCCCGGCGTGACCGCAGGGCCTACGGCGACGCCCGAGACGCCCGCGTACACGAACGTACCCATCGTGACGGCGGCTCCCGCGGTGACGGCTGGGCCGACCGCAACGCCCTATGTGCCCAAGACCACGCCCAAGCCCGGAGCTACGGCGGCTCCCACGGCAAAGCCCACGGAGGCTGCTCCGGGAACTCCCACGCAGAAGCCCACCTCCGCGCCGACCGCCGCTCCCACATCCGCGCCGACCGCGCAGCCCGATGAGCCGGACGTGCCGCATCCCGATCAGCCGAACGACTATTACGTCTCCTATGCGGGCGACGTGACGGACCTTACGGGCGCTAAGGTCGGCGACACGTTCTACTGGGTATTCTCGCTTGCAAACGAGAAAAGCTGCCTTTACGCGGGGCATTGGCTTGTGGACTTCGACGAGCGTTACGTTGAGCCGCAGAGCTGCTCCCAGACATGGCAGGGCCGCATACTGTCCATGATCAACGCCGCGTGGGACGATGAAGAAGCAACGAGC
>JAFYHI010000050.1 GCA_017539215.1 Clostridia bacterium
ATGTTTTCAAGGCTTTTTCGTGGCACACTTGCCGGGATTCCTTTTGCAAAAGATGCGTCTCGTGCTCGCTCACTCCGCTGCGCACTCGTGACTTTTGACAAAAGCCGGCCTTGCGCCGTCTGATTCGTCCGCAGGACGGACGGCCCAAGGCTTCGAATCCCTTTGAATTATCAGGCCACAACAAAAGCCCTGCAACGCAGGGCTTTTGTTGTGGCACACTTGCCGGGATTCGAACCCGGGACCTTCCGCTTAGGAGGCGGACGCTCTATCCTGCTGAGCTACAAGTGCATAGCTTATCGCAAGTGCCGTCCTTTATTATATCAAGGAGGAATGCGGATGTCAACACAAAAATGGGCTCGTTCCGAAATATATGCCTTCAGGGGCGTGGAAGACCCGAAGATCGTGCGGGCGGGTGCGGACAGCTCCTGCGGGCGCGCTCCTCTTCGGAATAATCGTAATAGGCGTGTACAAGGCTTTTGTAGCCCAGCGCTTTCAGGCTTTCGTAACGCACGTTGAAGCGGGCCTTCGACTCCGTGCCGGAGATCAGCGCACGCAGGCGGTCCTGAGCGTAGCGGTCTATTTCGTAAAGGCTTTTCGGAGTGGTGATGACGGGGAAGAACCAGTATGTCCACGTCAGCTCGTCCTTTGCGGGGTTTTCAAACAGCTTGCGGTTGAAAATGCGGATGAACGCCTTTGCGGCCTTTTCGCGCCCGACGCCCTGGCGGCTGGCCCAGCGTGCAAGCGCCCGCGCTTTGCGGCGCATTTTGGCCTTCAGCTTTTTTACGGAGGCGGGGGCGATGTCCACCTCGCCATTGCGCAGCGCGAACCCCAAAAACGCAAATCCCTCTTCCGGCGTTGAAAAGCACTCCTTGGCGGGGTTTATCGCAAGGCCCGCCTGCGCGGCGTACGACCGCAAAAGCTCGGCGTTTTTCAGCGACTGCTCCTCGGAGTCCGAAAGTATTATCACGTCGTCCGAATACCTGCAGTACGGCACGCCGAGCGAATAAAACCGCGCGTCAAGCTCCGCAAGGTACAGGTTCGCAAGGAATGCCGCCGTGGGCGTGCCTGCCATAATGCCCTTGCGCTCGGCCTTTGGCGCGCCGTTTTCCAAAACCTCGGGCTCGGTCAAAAGCCCCTCCAAAAAGGCGTAAAGCGGCCCGTCCGCGCCGACGGCCCCTTTGAGTATGGGCAGCAGGCGGGGGATGGGGATGGAGTTGAAATAGTCCGAGATATCGGCCTTATATGCGTATTTTTGCGGGAGAAAGGGAGTTTTCAGCAGGTACTCCACAGCGTCTTTGGCGCTCCTTCCGGGGCGAAAGGAGTAGAGCCCCGGTGCAAACAGCCCGTCGTATCGCCTTAACAGCAGGTGCGTCAGCAGCTTCAGAACCGTGTTTTCGGCGGGTGGGTAGGTGTAAACGGTGCGCTTTTTGCCGGTTGAAAGCTTGCTGATCACGCTTTTTTCGGGCAAAGCAAAACGCTCCCCGCGCGCGATCTTCGCGCAAACGGGCAGATAGGCCTCATCGTCTATGAAACTTCTCAGCTTTTTCCGCTCCGCCTCGGGAAAAACAAGCGAGGTCTTGTATTCATAAAACCTCTCCCACGCGGCGGGGTCTGAAAGCGAATCGAGTATGCTCATGGCGGAAGGAAAAAACAGAAGGGGAAATCTTTAAATTCAGGAAATTCCTGAATGTACCGGACCGTACACGGGCGGCTGCCTGCAAAGCCCCGGAAAACTCCGGCTTTAAGCCCGTGCCTTGCCCATCGCAGGCGCGTTAAACGCGTTCCCCTTCTGTTTTTTGCGGTTGGCTGCGCCGCGGCTTACAGGCCGAGCGCCTCGTTCACGCGCTGCTTTACATAAGAGCGGGTGTTCCACCAGCCCTTGTGGTCAAAGTAAAAGCGCGTGTATTTGACCCCGTTCCTTTGGCATTCGCGGCGGAAGGAATTCGCGGCGCATTTCTCGCTCATAAGCTCTATGATGAGCGCCGTTTCGCCGCCCTGCATCATGCGGATACGCGCAATGCGCCCGGGGCGCACTTCCTCGTACACGGGCTCGTACCCCGGGAAGTCCTCGCCGAGCACACGCATAAAGTAATCCTTGTAAGTGCCGGGGCTGTTGTACTGGCACTCCTCTGCGGGCACGCTTTCGTACCATGCGGGGTCGTGCCCGGGGACGGAGGGAGCCGCGCTGCCGCCGCCTATCACAAAGCCGTTGGGAACGCCGCCCGCCGGGGGCTTTGCCTGCGCCTCTGCAGCGGCATTTGCACCGGCCTGCGCGGCCTCTGCCGCAGGCTTGCCCACAAGCTCGTCTGCGACCTTGTCTGCGACCTTGTCTATGACCTCTTTTTTCACCTTGTTGAGTATGCCGGACAGTAAGCTCATATCGGTACCTCCTTGGGATATCTTATATTATTATACCAGGCCCGCGGCCCGTGCGCAACGGGTTTATGCAAAAAAACGGGTCCGCCCGGCGATTTTTGCGGAGCGGACCCGAAAAGCGGTCTATGCCGCGCTTTGCGGCGTCAGATAAGGCCCATTGCGAACCTTAAAATAAGCAGCGCGTCCGCAACGTCCATATCTCCGCTGCAGTTCACGTCGGCGTTTACGCCGTCGGAAGGCAGCAGACCCATGCACATCCTCATAGCCGTCAGCGCGTCTGCGGTGCCGACCGTGCCGTCGCCGTCCATGTCGCCGCCGAAGCGCGCGGTGTATTCTCCGCCCTCGTCGACCTCAACGCACGGCTCGGCCGATATAAGCTCGCCGTCCCTGAACCATCCCATGAACATCTCGCCGTCCTGTACGGCGGTGAGCCTTGAAACCTTGCCGGCAGAGGCCTTGTTATAATAAACCGAAACGCAGCCCCTTCCGATGCTCATAACGCTCATGGGCTCCGCATACGAGGGGGAGGAGAAACGGATGCTCTTAAACGTGCTGCCCGCAGTCGAGAGCCTGACGATGGGGCAGTTCAGCGCGGAAAGCGTTTGGGCTGCCGGCTGATTGATCAGATAGATATCTGAAAGATACGTACAGTCATCAAGAATGAAATCGGTCAGGTGGGTTATGGACCTTGCGTCGCCGTGGACCTGATCGACGCTTGTACCGTGAAGGTCAAGAGTGCCGTAAAGATCGGGGCGAACCGTCACCATGGGAGTGAGTTTTGTGCAGGATTCCGTATCGTCGCCGATGGGCAATCCATCCCACCCCATAAGGTCGTAGTAAAGATAAAAGCTGAATACGTCATGGTCACAATAATACGGGGTAACAAGCAAATGCGTCCAGTAGCTGCCGTCGTATTCGGGAGCGGGTTCGGAAAGAGACCCGCCTTCTGCGATATGAATATCGTAAACGGCCTCGCCGTTTGTCATCCCGTCGTAAGCGGGCTGCTGCCAGAACGCAAGCAGCATCTCCTGATCGTGCTCCGAAAGCTCATAGCGGGGGAAAGGTTCCGCCGCTGCGGGCAGGCATAACGCCGCCGTCATAATGACGGCGATCGCCAATGCGAAGATCTTAATGCTTCTGCGCATAATTCTTTACCTCCTTAAAGCGTTTTGTTGATTTGGCGAGCCTTCAAACTAAAAGTCAACATCTGTATATATTGTATCATATTTCCTTTGGGAGTCAAGTGCTTTTTTATTAAAAAATATTAGTTTTTTTTCTCAAATCCGTTCGTCTGCGCTGTAACCTAATTACACCGGGAGGCGTCATCCGCCGCCTGAGCGCCGCTTGCGGGGGAATGCTCAACCGGGGCGGTCCGCTGAACGCCGTAAATGCCAACGAGTATAAGTATGCAGAATACAAGCCCCATGACTGAGAAAGGCTCGTGCATGAACACCACCCCCGCAAACACCGAAACGGCTGTGGTGAGGTTTGAAAACACGGTCTCCCGCGCGACGGACATATAGGTGATGGCATAGGAGGACGCGAAATAGCAGATGACCGAACAGCAGACCGACAGAAACAGCACGCATATAAGGTATTTCGCGTCGCCGAAGGGGCGCAGGTATTCGGCGGGGGAGAAGCCCGTTTTTATAAGCGCGCACACGGTAAACACGGCTGCGCCCACGGCTATCATCATATAGGTGCGTTCAAAGGGGGTGAACTCGTTTGAAATGCTCCTTGAAAGCAGCGTGTAGCCCGTGGCGCCCGCAACGGCAACGACAAGGGCAAATACGCCCGTCGCGTCCACGGCTCCCGACCTGCCGCCCAAAAGGCCCAGGCCTATCACGCCTCCCACCGACAGCACGCCGAAAATCACCTGCCCGGCCGTGGGCCGCTCGCGCAGTATCAGCGCCGCCGCCGCCATGCAGAACACGGGTATCATTGCTATCATAACGCCCGAGAACACCGTGCCCGAATGCAGTATGCCGTACTGTTCTCCGAAAAAGTAGACCACGGGCTCAAGTGCGCCGAGCAGCACCAGCAGCCACACCCGCTTTTTTTTGAGGCGGAGCTTTGCAAACCCCGCAAGCACAAGCAGGCTCATCACGGCAAACGCCGTCAGGAACCTGTGCGAAAGCAGCAAAAAAACGTGCGCCCTTTGGAGCGCGTAGCCGGAGGCCATAAAGCTGAACCCCCAGAAAACGTGGCAGATCACCGCCGCGGCAAAAACCTTAAACTTCTGTTTCCCGTCCATGGCTTGAAGTATAACGGGCGCGCGGAGATAATGCAAGCGCCGGAATATGTTTTTTGCAAAAAAAGCCCGCCGTCCTTGACGGCTTTCACCTCTCTGCTGTATAATAAAACAAAAAAACGCAACCATTTTCACGTTCGCTGCGTTTATTATATGAGGGCGTAAACGCCCGGAAAGGAAGGCACAGTATGAAACGCATATTATCACTCGTTCTGATCTCGCTGTTGGTTTTGAGCCTTGCGGCCTGCGTAAAGCCCGCCGCGCCCGAAACCACGCCGGAGCCCACGCAGGAGGCCGCCGCTCCCACCGAAGCGCCGACAGAGGCTCCCACCGAAAGCCCCGCGCCCGCGGTTCAGCCGGAGCGCCCGTCCTGCTCAAAGGGCATGTACCCCAGGGTAGACGGCTCCACGGCGAACATACCGCTTGCGCTTGCGCTCGTCCGGCTCGTCACCGGCTGCACAGAGGACGAGGCCGCAAATTTCATCAACTTTCGCACCACCGATTATTCGTACGAGGCGCTCGACGCAGGTGACGCGGACATGCTCCTCGTTTACGAGGCGAGCCGTCCCACCAAGGAACGCTTCGATCCCGAGCACAATATGGATATGCACCCCATCGGCCTTGACGCGCTGGTATTCATAACCAACACCGACAACCCCGTGGATTCGCTTACGATCGACCAGATACGCGGCATTTTCAGCGGCGAAATAACCAACTGGAGCGAGGTCGGCGGCCTTGACGCGCCCATCGTCGCGTTCCAGAGGCCCGAGCTTTCGGGCTCGCAGACGCTTATGCTTGACCTGTGCATGGGCGACGTTCCCATGGCCCCCGTCGATAAGATAGTCGTTTCCAACACCATGGAGGACGTTATAAACGATATCGCCGCCTACGACAACGCCTCCAACGCAATAGGCTATTCCGTGTACTACTACGCCAAAAACATGTACACGTTCCCCAACCTCAAGTTCATAACCGTTGACGGCGTCGCCCCCTCCAACGAGACCATCAATTCGGGCGAGTACCCGTTCATAAACCCGTTCTACGCCATACTGCCCCGGCAGAACGTCAACCCCCGCGCCGCGGCTATCGTCGAATGGCTTGAAAGCCCCGACGGTCAGGCGCTTGTCGAGCAGTGCGGCTACGTCCCCTATATAAAGAAAGTCGATAAATGATCGGAGGTAACGGCGTGAAACGTTTGCTATTGCTGCTGCTTGCGGCGTGCATGACCGCGCTTGCGGGCTGCGTGGGCACGGGGCAGGATGAAGGCGTCCAGACCGAGGCTCCGACCGAGGCTCCGACCGAGGTTCCGACCGAGGCTCCCACCGAGGCGCCCACGGAAGCGCCCACCGAGGCGCCGGACTATTCGGGGCTGATACCCCAAACGGGCAAGCTCTGCGACGGGCCGATATTCACCGAGCCGGCAAAGTATCTGGTGCTTTCGGCGGGAGGCGGGCTGTTCTGCGTGTACGACAGCATGGGCCAAATGGTCTCCTCGTTCCACGCGGCGGAGGATGAGTACGCCTTCGGCGGGCCGGGCTTTTACGGCGAGGACGGCATCTGCGAAAACGTGCTGATAAAAACGGGCGAAAAACTGCCGAAGTTCGAGCTGTTCGACAGGCATTTCATATTCTTCACCGAGGATTGGGTAAACGGCAACTTCCGCCTTTACAGGGTCGCCGACGAGGACCTGAACACCGTTATCGCGTTTTCCGAAGAGGATGCGCCGGAGCTGGGTGAGTACGGCGGAGTGCTGTTTGTTCAGGACGAGATGTGGGTGCTGCACCGCTCCGTCGAATACACCGACGAAGGCCCGGCGATCGTCAATGACGAGGACGTTAAGGTCTATGACATGCAGGGCAATTTACTGCGCACGTTCGACCCGGAGCCCTTCGGTCAGATCCTTGCCGTGTTCGCGGACAAATACATAATAGGCGGCACGCGCCTGCCTTATGACGAGATCGTCGATATGGAGGATATCAGCTTTTGGGATTACGAATGCACCCTGTATACGCTTGACGGCAAAAAGGTGATGGAGCATATACATCCCTCCTACGGGTCGTTTTTCTGCATCGAGGACGAGAGCAGCTACGGTCAGCTCGCCTCCGTGCAGTACATTAAGGACGCGGAGGGCAGGGCGTACGACGGCGGCCTTGACCCCGTGGACAAACTGCCCGCGGACCTCTGGCGCGACGACGTGGATTTCCGTTACGAATGCCTCAACAACGATATGGATGAGCTTGGCTTCCGCTGCGTGACGTGGGACCCGCTTTACAACGGCGTGAAAAACATCGACGGCGAATGGCTCTTCCGCATCTACAATCCCAAGACTGCGCAGGACAGGAACTACGAATACTACCCGTTCGATTGACGGCCAATCGGCTCCCCGTGAAAAAACCCGATGCAGGCAGCGTTCCCTGCATCGGGTCTGTTTTTTATCGAAGGCCGGCGTACGCTTTTCCCGTGCCGCGCTTGGTCTTTGCCCCTTACGGCGTATCTGCCGCGTTGGGGTCGGTGGGGTCGTGCAGCAGACCGTGGCGCGAGGGCACGTCCGCAGAGCTCGTCCCGCGGGGGCTGCCGTTGACTGTTTTCAGCTTGGTTCCCCTCGGGCAATTGTCGTAGATGAACTTTGCCGCCTTTACGACCATCCTCAGGCACCCCTGCGTGTTGGAGCCGCCAATGTACTTTTCGCCGTCGTAATAGCGGGGCCACAGGGTGTTGGGGTCCTTTTCGCGGTACATAGGCCCGTGCACGAACAGCCCCGAATACCCGTTGGGGTTTGAGGCGCGGTTGTACGTCACCGCGTACTGCGCATAGCCGTTCTGTCCGCCCGCAAAGGCGTGCCAGCGTTCGCGCCCGGCAAGCACGTAATCTCCCGCCGGGGTGCGGTTGCCCCCGTGCGAAATGCGATAACGCGCAACGACCTTTTTGTACTTGCCCTCGCTGTTCAGCGTGTATATCGTCAGCGTGTACGAGCCCTTCTCAACGTACAGCATATACCTGTCCTCGGGCTTGGGCGTGGGCGTCGCGGTGGGCTTGGGAGTCGCGGTCGGCTTGGGAGTGGGCTTTTTCGTCGGCTTCGGGGTGGGCTTCTTCGTGGGCTTGGGCGTAGGTGTCGCGGTGGGCTTGGGCGTGGGCGCCGCCGTCGGCTTCGGAGTATCCGTGGGCTTTGGCGTGGGCGGATCGGACGCCGTGGGCAGGGCCGTCGGCGCTTCCGTCGGCGCCTGCGTGGAAGGGGCGGTCTGCTCCCCGTGCGGCAGGGCGGTCGGCAGAGCGGTGGGCTCCTGCCGTGAAGAGGCGGTCAGCCCGCCCTCGTCCGTGCATCCGGCAAAAGCCAGACACAGCATTGCAAGGGCAAGGCAGATAATACGTTTCATAAGCATCCTTTCCTCCTGGCGGCCTTTTGCGAATGCGCGCCCCGCAAAAGCCGCGCGCCGCGGCTGCGGCGATAAAACGAGCTTTTTCGATGAACGAATTATACCGCGCCCGGCGCGCAAATGCAAACGAAAACGGACAAATGCTCCTCTGCGCGCTTACTGAAACGCGCCGAATGCCGCGCCGAAAATCAGGACCAGTATGAAGGTCAGCAGCAAATATCCCAATACGAGCCCGATTATTATGAACGTCTTTGCGGCGGGGCTGCGCTTTTTTTTGAACAGCCGCGGTATAAATGCAAGGGGCAGCGCCGCTGTGAGCATCGCGGCGAGGAAGCTGCGCCCCTCGGGGCTCATCGTACGCATTGCATACGCGATCAGCAATGCCGTCGCCGCCGCGATCGCAATGATGAACGTGACCGAATACGCCTTCCTGCGGCGCAGCACCCCGTCGTCCGACCGCGGTATCGGTTTGCCCGCGCTTATCGCCGCGTTCGCCGCGTCGACCCACCGTTTCTCACTCATCAGGGACGTGATGAGCCCGACCGCAAGCAGTATCACTGCGATCCCGAAGAACGCCGCGAGCGCGATCGAAAGCCCGCGGGAGACGGGATCCTTCTCCGTCAGCGCATCCGTAAGGCGAAGCAGGAACTGCAAAGCGTTTATCCCGATATTGGCAATGGACAGCAACCTGCTCCTGCCGCCCGCCCTGCGAACGGCCTCTATGCGCTCGGCTTCGTCGGTGATGATGCTGGGGATCGTTTCGTCGGCGGTAAAGAACGCGTACGCAGGCCCCCGATGGTCGATGAACTGCCAGCCCGAGTCCTCGCAAAGCTCGATAAATTCCCTTGCTTCGGGCTTTATTTGGGGGGAGTCCGCGTCCTTGGCGGGGCAGAGCACCACGTTGAACCGCGCAATAAGGGGCTCGCACGGCTCGTATTCACAGGTGTTGCCAAAGCTTTTCAGCATCCATCCGTTCGCCGCCATCAGCTCGAGGTGACGCGCTACCGCGTCGAGATCGGAATAATAGAACGGTAAAAACTCTTTCTTTACGTCGCTGCTCATACCAATTCCTCCATTATCGTTTTGCCGTCCTCGGCCTGTCTTTTCAGCCTCTCGTACTCCTGCTTCAAGAACCCTACGCCCCGAGGGGTAATGGCGTAGGTCTTGCGCTTGGGCGGGGAGTCCGGTCCCATAGCCGGGGCGATAAGGCCGTTTTCTTCAAACTTTTTCAGCATGCTGTAAAGCGTGCCCGGGCCGATGGCAAGCCGCCCGTGTGAAAGCTCGTCCACACGCTCCATTATCTCGATACCGCAGAGCGGCCGAACGAGCGCCAGAAGCACGTAGTACATCGGCTCCGTCAGCGTCTGCAACGATTCACGCGGCATAGGTCCGCCTCCCGAAAAAAGAAATATCGTTTAACGATATAAAGCATATATCGAGAAACGATATTTGTCAACGGGTATGGATAATATATTTTACTCCTCGGCCTCGGGGGGCTTTTTAACGTACTTTACCACGGCATAGTCGCTGTATTTTTCGGCATAGCGGCGGAGCCTTTCATAAACGGTGTCGCGCAGCTGCTGCTTGGCCTGACCTTGGGGCAGGGCGCTGTCGGGCATTATGGGGCGGTCTACGAACACGCGCCTTGCGGGGGCCTTCAAAAACCCCGGTTTTCTGCGGGTATAGGTCACGCACACGGGCACGGAGGCCGCGCCCTCCTTCACGGGGTAGCGGAAGGAGCCGGGCTTGAAGTCGCGTATAAACGTGCAGTAGGGCCAGATATGCGCCTCGGGGAATATCATGATCGCTCTGCCCTGAGCTATCCGCGCCTCTATCGCGGCGTTGAACGGCTCGTAAGCGCCGCGCTCGGTGGGCACGGGTATAGCGCCCAAAAGCTGTACCACCGTGCGCAGCCCCTTTATAGATACCGTGTCGGGCGACACCAGGACGTGGCATTTTACCGGAAAGCACACCAGCGGCCCGCAGAAGGCGTCAAGCCAATGGGTGTGGTTGGCGTACAGGAAGAAGCCCTTTTTGCCGTTCGCCTTCATCTCGCGGCGCAGCGCCTTTATGTGCCCGCGCCCGTAAATGCGGAACCCGCCGAACACGAACCAGATAACGGCGACTATCGGCAGGGCGATAAGGTAATAGGCTATGAATTCAAATACCCTGAACAGCGCGCCCTTGGGCAGAAAGGGGAAGTCCGCCCCGACCTTCACCGCCTTTATGTCGGTGCCGGCAAAGTCGTCGCCGCGTTCGTCGGAGTAGAATACCACCTTATCTTGCCGCATGGCAGACCTCCGCGTTTTCCACGATCATGCGCTCCATCTGATCCATGCAGCTTTCAAACGAGTAGTTCGCCGCAAAGCCTATGTATTTCAGGCCCTCCTCGCGGCGCTCGTCGGGGTGTTCGATCCACCAGTCTATCTTGTCGGCAAGGTCCTGCGCGTCGTTGCAGCGGAAAAGGCTGCGTTCGCTCTTGGCGAAAAAGCGCGTTGCGGACCTGGGCGAGTCGCTGATGACCGGCACCAGACCGCAGGATATCGCCTCAAGGCAGGATATGGCCTCTATCTCTATCTCGGCGGGGTGGACGTAAAGGTCGGCGGCGTTCAGCGCGCGCACCAGCTCCTCGCGGGTGTAAAAGCGGAATATCGGTTCGTTCGGGAGCTTTTTGGAAAGCTCGCGCAGCTTCTTTTCCTGCGGGCCGCAGCCTGCGAACACAAGCTGTATCTCGTCCCTGTGGCGCGAGAGCGAGGCCGCCTCTATAAGCACCGCGTGGCTCTTTTCCTTGCTGTAACGCCCGGTAAAGTGTATCACGAATTTGCCGCGGTACTCCTCGGGCTTTTCAACGTCCATCGGCATAAAGGCGGAATTCACCCCGTTCGAGATCACGCGGTGGGTGGTGGGGTGGCCTATCTCCTCCTCAAAAACGCCGCTTATAAAATCGGTGGGATAGTGGATGCAGTCCACAAAGCGGTAAAGGTTTTTGTCGAACACGCGATAGACCAGCCTGTTCACGCCGTGAGAGTTCATCAAAAAGATGTGGTTCGTAAAGTTCTCCGCCTGGCAGTGAAAGCCCGCCGTCACGGGCAGACCCAGCTTGTGCACCAGACGCACCGCCGACATGGACATCAAAAACGGGGTTATTATATGAACCGCGTCAGCCCCTTCAAGCGCGGAAAGCAGCACCTTGCGGTCGGGCTTTGCCAAAAGCACGCCGTTCTTTGCAAGGTAGCCGTTCAGCGGTCCGAGGTTCAGCGTGGGTACAACGTAAAAACCCTCCTGTCCTCTGCGGTTTTCGTCCGGGCAGACCACCCGCACCGTGTGCCCCTTGCGGCGCATTGAACGGATCAGGTTCATTGCCGCAACGGTGGTGCCGTTGTTTTCTTCACCCAGTACATCGCAAATGACTGTAAGTATCATTTTGCCTCCTATTGAATTGTATTGGGTGTGCGCGGCTTTAACGCATGGAGACGATAAAAAACAATAATGCCCAATAAAGGAAAACGCTCCTTTTCACGCCGGGGCCGCATTTCACCCAATTGCATTATAGGTTTTTTTGTCGAAAAAGTCAAACCGCCCACGGCGGCGGGGACCGCCGGTTGGGTGCAAAAATGAGAATATATTTTCAAAACCGACAACGCCCGTGTAAATTTGGCAAAAAACAACCGCTCCCCTGCGGCGCTGCGGTCCTTTGCGCCGCAATTGCCGTTTGTGTTCTTGTAAAAGGGGCGCGGTTCTGCTATAATTATTTGATATGAGGCGCAATCCGTACAAGATAGGCCGCACGCGGGGCATATCCCCCCGGCTGAAACAATGGCTGAACAACCTGCCGAACCTTAAAGGGCACGAGGGCAGGTGGCTCAGACGCGGGCTGATATTCATACTGCTCATACCCATTGCGCTCATAGCCGTGCATTTTCTTAAGCCCGAGACCTCGCTTCAAAACTCGGTCGAGATAGGCCGCGTCCGCTCCAAGGGCGTGCTGACCGTGGCCGTGCGCGACGATATGCCGGGCTTCTGCGAAAACGGAGAGGGGCTTGAGGCGGAGCTTGCCCTGCGCCTTGCGCGCAGGATCCTTCCCGATGCGGAGGAGCCGCTGAAACTCGTTCCCGTCACGTCCACCACGGTCACCACCAAGCTTGCCGACGGCTCCGTCGATCTGGCGGCGGCGCTTAAAACAAAGTCGTCCGGCAGCGGGTACGCCTATTCCTACGCATATTATACCGATACGGTCTATGCCGTAACGCTCGACCGGGCGCACGTTTCACAGCCCGTGCATGAGCTTCGCGTGGGCTACATACCCAATACCCCCGCCGGCACCGTTTTTGCTTCGTACGTCAGGGAGCTGACCGCCGCGCCGGAGCAGAGTATGCTCGACAAGCTGCTGCGCCGCCCCGCGCCGACCGCCGCTCCCGGCAGCATAACCAGCGTGGATACGGTCAGGCTCGGCTCGTATGAAGAGCTTCTGGATGCGCTGCTTTCCGGCCGCATCGACGCCGCGGTCATGGCCGGCGCGTATGTGCATAAGTATTTCGAGGCCGAGCGTGAGGCGCTCGAGCTGCCGGAGTGCTATCTTCTGGAGCAGACCGTGGGCGAGGTCGAATACCGCTTTATGGCAAATTCCGAGGATCCGGCGCTGACCCGCCTTGCCGATATGATGATCTATGAAATGAAGTCGAGCGGCGAGCTCGACAAGCTTGTTGAAAAATACATCGGGCAGCGGGGCTGAAACAAGGGCTTTACAAAAACTTTACACAAAGTTCACGACCTTTTCACATGGGCGCTGTTCCAATTCGGCCCGGGTTAGTGTATAATGCAGGTGGGGGAGAATGCGAGGTCTTATGTTGAACGACTGCAAAAACATTTGCGTTTTCGGCGCTTCGTCGGACAGGATCGACGGGGTGTTTCGGCGCGCCGCCCGCGAGGTGGGCAGGCTCGTTGCCGAGGCGGGCTACGGGCTTGTTTTCGGCGCGGGCGATTCCGGCCTCATGGGCGAGGCCGCGCGCGGAGCCGCAGGCGCCTGCGGCGAGATAATAGGCGTCATCCCCGAAAAGCTCAATAAAAAGGGCATTTATTTTGAGGGCTGTACCCACAGGATAGAGACCCCCACCATGCATGAACGCAAGCAGACTATGGAGCGGCTGTCGTGCGGGTTTATCGCGCTTGCGGGGGGCTTCGGCACGATAGAGGAGCTTATGGAGGTGCTTACCCTAAAACAGCTTTCCTATATCGACGCCGCGATAGTCATTCTGAATACGGACGGGTATTACGGCCCGCTCGTCGCCCAGCTTGAAAAAAGCATGGAAAAGGGCTTTACCCATAAGGATTTTCGTGCGCTGTACGCCGTGGCGCAGACCCCGGAGGAGGCGGTGGCCCTTTGCACGGGGTACGAGGGGTGCAGCCTGCCCGACAAGCTGGCGTATGCGTTAAGGACGGGTGAGCGGCATGACTGAGGTTTTGACCCGCGCCGAAAGCGCGCCCGCCATAATGGTGTGCGTGACTGGCCAGCGCTCCTGCGAAAGGCTCATACTGCACGGCGTCAAGCGTTCTGAGCCGGGCGGTGACGGCGTTCGGCCGCCGCTTTACATAGTGCACTGCATTCAAAACGGTCAGCGCGTTATGAACAGCCCCGACGAAGCCGACGCGATAGAATACCTTTTCACCTGCGCCCAGTATGCCGGGGCGGAGCTTACGGTGCTGCGCGCCGACAACGTGCAGCAGACCCTTGCGGACTTTGCGCACGAGCACGGTGTGGGCGTTATAATACTCGGCGCGCCCGGCGAGCAGGGCGAACATAACGGCAAATTCGCGCGGAGCCTTCAGGAGCTCCTGCCGGAAATAGAATTCGATATCAGATAACGGAGGACGATACAATGGAAGACATCTTCGATACCGCGGCAGCCGCGGTTAAGATCAGGCAGAATTTCGACAACGAGGGCGATTTTTCTTTTATGAAGCCCGAGGAGCTCGACGGCGTTATAAAGGCGTTCGTTGAGATAGACCGCGACTATATGGCGGAGCTTGGCGACGAGCCCTATGACGAGGACGTCGTGTGCGAAAAGCTCACCGCCGCCGCCAACGATCGTCTGCCCGGGTACAAGCCATATATCATGCGCCTCGTGGACGACTATATGGACTTCATGGAGCAGTACCTTGTGGACGAAGGCATAATCGAGTGGGAATGATGCGCCCGCCTTTTATGCCGCGAATATAACTCCGGACCAAAACCCGCATCACGAAAGGAGACGACTATGAAATTCGAAGGCAAATGGCGCATAAACAGTTGTTTGCGCCTTGACGATGAGCGCGGCTTTATCTACCTGTCGCTTGACGAGCTTGCGGCGCTCGACCCCGACGACGACACCGCCGCCCAGATGAAGGACTATATCTTCGACATACAGCCCGACGGGTTCATACTCACGACCTCTCCCGTGCCCGAGGGCGCCTCCGCGGAGGATATCGAGGGAGCAAAGGCGAATGGCATGGAATTCATCGAGGATGACACCCGCATAGTGCTTGGCCGCACCCCCTGGTGCGAGGAGGAGAACGGCACCGTCAGGTTCGATTCCGGCGTGCGCGGCGAAACGCTGGGCGAGCCCGTCGACCCCTGGGCGACCCTTGAGGAGACGGAGGACGGCCTCCTGCAGTACCTCATGTACAGGCTCGAAAGGGTATGACGCCAACTGAGCTGTCGGCGGCACGGAGCATCCGTGCCGCTTTTCATATCCGTTTCGTAAAAAAAGATTGACAATCCAATAAAAACGGTTTATAATTAAGTCGTAAGCCTATACAAGGCTTTGCCGTACGGCGCACGCATGCAGCAGCATCGCTCATTTTGCCTGTGTGCCGTCTGTGATATGACACATCTGACCGTAAGAAAGGAGCGCATTATGAAACGTCTGTTGATCCTGTTGCTTTTGCTTTGCATGTGCTTTGCCGCAGGCTGCACCGCTGCGCCCGGCGCATCCCCGGATGCGGAGGGGCAGGAGGGGCTTACCCAAACGGCAACCGATGCTTTGGGCGGGGCGCCTTCACAGGAGGCCGCGAATACTCCCGATGCGGTATCGACCGAGCCCGGCGGCACCGAACTTCCCGTTTACCCACCGACTATAATATTAGATGCACCCTGGTACGCATACGCCGAGGATCTTGACGAGGCGATAGACGGCGTGCTGCTCTGCCGCGTCACGGGCGAATCCTACCGCGTTTACGCGGGCAAGGGCGGCGACGTAATGACGGACATACTCGATGAAAGCCGATCCCCCTTACTCAATACAGTCTATTCCGTCGAGCCCATCGCCTGCTTCAAGGGCGATTTTGAGGACGTAACGGAGCTGAGCATTCCCGGCGCAGCCGACCGCGAGAAAAACGTCGAAGAGATCATGGAGGCCTGCGGCGTGACCGACCCGCTTTATATCCAGGTTTTTACCGGCAAGCAGCCCGAGATCGAGATCGGCAAGCTGTACGTTTTCGCCGTGTCCGACAGGTTCACGCCCTATCCCAGGATATACCTGCGCAATCAGAGCGTTTTCCCGCTTGAGGGCGACCCGGACGAGATACAGTGCGACGGCATTTACTTAAAGGACCTTATCGCCCTGTACGGCGAGGACGCATGGAACACCGTAAAGGAGTACTGCTCCGCGCCGTAAGCCCCGCCCGCGCTTAACGATCAGTATTAAACCGACGGCCGAGCCGCCGGTTTTTTATACCGCGCTCATTGCAATATATTAAAAAAACGCTCGTTTCCTCTTGAAAAATCGGTAAAAAGTGATACCATTATAAGGTGGGCCGCCGCGGGGGCCGTGTTCCCGTGCGCCGCTCAAATACAGGACATACGAAAATGGAGGAATTTTTCGTCATGGAAATCAAAAAAACGGGTGTTGCCGGGACTATGGAGTCCAGCGATATCATCGTCAGCATCGAGCCGAAGGAGACCGACGGCATTGAACTGACGCTTGAAAGTGCTGTAATGCAGCAGTACGGCAAGCAGATCGAGAAGGTCATTCGTGAGACCTTGGGTGAGCTTGGCATCACCCGTGCATACGTTAACGCGGTCGACAAGGGCGCTTTGGACTGCACCGTCGCCGCAAGGACTGCGGCCGCCGCATACCGCGCAGCCGAGAGCACCGATTTTGTATGGAAGAACGGAGGCGTAAAATGAGCAGGTTAAGGAGAAGCATGCTTTTTGTTCCGGGCAATAACCCCGGTATGATCAGGGACGCGCATATCTACGGTTCCGACTCCATCATGTTTGACCTTGAGGACTCCGTCGCCATCACCGAAAAGGATACGGCAAGGTTCCTGGTCTATAACGCGCTGACCCATCTGCGCTACGGCAAGAAGGAGCTCGTCGTTCGCATCAACGACCTGTCCAGCGGCCTGGGCATCGCAGACCTCGAGGCCATCGTACGCGCACAGCCCGACGTTATCCGCCTGCCCAAGACCGACAGCGCGAAGGACGTTATCGAGTGCGAGCGCGAGATAGAGCGCATTGAGCGCGAGGCCGGCATCCCCGTCGGCAAGACCGGCATGATGGCCGCCATCGAGAGCGCAAACGGCGTGCTGAACGCCCGTGAGATAGCGTTTGCCTCCAAGCGCCTCATCGGTATCGCCCTGGGCGCCGAGGACTACGTTACCGACCTCAAGACCACCAGGAGCCCCGAGGGCATAGAGCTTATGTTCGCCCGCGGCATGATCGTAAACGCCGCAAAGGCGGCGGGCATAATGGCGCTCGATACCGTCTACTCCGACGTCAACAACGAAGAGGGCTTCATCAATGAGGCCACCATGATAAAGAAGATGGGCTTTGACGGCAAATCCGTCATCAACCCCCGCCAGATCGCGCCTCTGCACGCGGTGTTCACCCCGTCCGAGAAGGACCTCAACAAGGCCCGCGCCGTTATGGAGGCCATCGCCGAGGCAAACGCCAGGGGTTCCGGCGTTGCGTCGCTCAAGGGCAAGATGATCGACAAGCCCGTCGTTGCAAGGGCGCAGTATCTGCTTGAAATGGCGGAGCGCGCAAAGACCATGACCGTGGAAGATATCTAAAGGTGACTGATATGAGTAATTTCGATTTCGATTCCATTCCCCATATTGCGGAGGTTTCCGCCTGCCACGGCGCTTATGCCGAGGAAAACGTTAACGAGAAGAACCTGATGAGCTTTGACGAGCGCCAGAAGGAGTCCAAGAAGGTCCTCCCCTCCATTGAAGAGGCCATCCGCCGCGTCGGCCTTAAGGACGGCATGACCATCTCCTTCCATCACCATTTCAGGAACGGCGACTACGTCATCAACATGGTAATGGACGTTATCGCCAAGATGGGCTTCAAGGGCCTCACCCTTGCGGCTTCCTCCCTGACGGACTGCCATTGGCCCCTTATCGAGCACATCAAGAACGGCGTTATAAAGCATATCGAGACCAGTGGCCTGCGCGGCAAGCTGGGCGACGCCGTTTCCCACGGCCTCATGGACTTCCCCGTGATATTCCGCTCCCACGGCGGACGCGCCGCGGCCATCGAGTCCGGCGAGCTTCATATAGACGTTGCGTTCCTGGGCGCACCCTCCTGCGACCCCTACGGCAACGCCAACGGCTACAACCGTGACTCCGAGGAAGGCTCCTGCTGCGGTTCTCTGGGTTATGCAAAGCTTGACGCGCTTTACGCCGACAAGTGCATAATCATCACCGACCACCTCGTTTCCTTCCCCAATACCCCGTTCGGCATCCCCGAGAGCCAGGTCGATTACGTCGTAAAGGTAGACAACATCGGCGACCCCAACGGCATCATGAGCGGCGCTACCCGCTACACCAAGAACCCCAAGGAGCTGCTCATCGCCCAGTACGCGACGAACGCCATCGTGGCCTCCGGCTACTTCAAGGACAACTTCTCCATGCAGATGGGCTCCGGCGGCGCATCGCTCGCCGTTGCAAGGTATCTGCGTGAAAAGATGATAGAGCAGGATATCAAGTGCCGCTTCGCACTCGGCGGCATCACCGGACAGATCGTCCAGATGCACGAGGAGGGCCTTGTCAAGAAGATCCTCGACGTGCAGAGCTTCGATCTTATCGCTGCCAACTCCGTCAAGAACAACCGCTTCCATCAGCAGATCGACGCGTCCTATTACGCAAGCTACCTTAACAAGGGCGCCGCCGTTAACCAGCTCGACTTCGTCATCCTCTCCGCTCTCGAGGTCGACACCGACTTTAACGTCAACGTTATGACCGGTTCCGACGGCGTTATCCGCGGTGCGGTCGGCGGCCATCCCGACACCGCCGCCGGCGCTTCCATGACCGTCGTCGTCTGCCCGCTGCTGCGCGGCCGTATCCCCACCATCTGCTCCAAGGTAAACACCGTCTGCACCCCCGGCAAGACCGTGGACGTAGTCGTTACCGATCAGGGCATCGCGGTCAACCCCGCCCGCCCCGAGCTTTACAAGCGCTTTGTTGAGGCCGGCCTGCCCGTGACCACCATCGAGAAGCTCAGGGACCGCGCCGAGCGCATCGCCGGCACGCCCGAGTCCATCAAGTACGGCGATAAGATCGTCGGCGTGCTTATGTACAGGGACAATACCGTTCTCGACGTTATCCGCGAGGTCATCGACTGATAAAAACGGGCTCCCCCTTTTCGGGGGAGCCCTGTCCCCTTTTTGGAGCAAAGTTATGGATTTTTACCCGCAGACGGGGGTGACGCTCACCCCGGAGCGCCTTTTGAGGACCGAGGCGTTCCTGCACAAAATGGGCCTGAGGTACGAGGGCGGCGCCGATTATACGGTGCAGCTCGTTTCGGATTCCGGCGATATCGTCGGAAGCGGCTCGCTTTGCGGCAGCGTGTTAAAATACATTGCGATAGACCCCGCCCTTCAGGGCGAGGGCGCGGCGCTCACGCTCGTATCGGAGCTTGTGGCGGAGGCCATGCGCCGCGGTATCAGAAAGCTCTTCCTCTTTACAAAGGCCTCCAACGAGATGCTCTTTCGCGGCGTGGGCTTTTACACCCTTGCCGCCACGCGCGACGTCTGCTTTATGGAAAACGGCAGGGCGGGGCTTGCCCGCTGGCTGGACTCCGTGCCCAGGCTCCCGGGCAGGGTCGGCGCCTGCGTTATGAACTGCAATCCGTTCACCCTCGGCCACAGGTACCTTGTCGAGACCGCCGCATCTATGGTCGACAGCCTTTACCTTTTTGTCGTCAGCGAGGACAGCTCGCGGTTTTCGTTCAAAGACAGGCTTGCCATGGTGCGCCTCGGCACAGGCGACTTAGATAACGTGCTGGTGCTTCCCGGCGGCGAGTACATGATATCAAAGGCCACTTTCCCAACCTATTTCATAAAGGAGGGCGCGGATGCGGATTCCATCTATGCGTCCCTTGACGTTACTCTTTTCGGGCAAAAGATAGCTCCGGCGCTCAATATTTCGCGTCGATTCGTGGGCACAGAGCCCTATTGCAGGGTTACAAATAACTATAACGAAGTCATGAAGCAGCTCCTTCCCGCCTGCGGCGTGGAGGTCGTTGAGATAGAAAGGACCGGCGGCATTTCCGCAAGCCGCGTACGCGAGGCGCTTGACAGGGGCGATATTGACGCCGTGCGCGCGCTCGTTCCCGCAACCACCGCGGACTACATACTGAAAGGTCGAACCGAATGAGAAAGCTTTTTGTGCTGCTTATTGCCGTAAGCCTGGCGCTTATTATTGCGGCGGGGGTGTTCTTTTTCTACCTTTTTCCCGTCAAAATGCGCCCCGCGCGCGAATACCGCGCCGCCGTCGCCCAGTTTGAAAGCGGCGAGTACGTCTCCGCAGCCCTGCAGTTTGAGGACATGAAGGGCTATGCGGATTCCGCAGAGCGCGCAAAGGCCGCATGGCTTGCGGCGGGCGACGCCGCGTTTGAGGATGGCGACCTTGCCCAGACCCGCACCTATTATTTGAAGGGCGGCGCCGACACCCAGATGTTTGAAAAGCTCGATTCCGAATACTATAAGCAGGGCGTGCAGGCCTACGCCGACAACAAGAGGGTGGAGGCCGAAAACTGCTTCTCCTGCATATCCGAGGGTTCGGCCTATCTCGCGCTCCTCGATCAGGTGCGCATAAGCTGCGGCGAAAGGTTTTTAAAGGACGGCGACCTTGAGTCCGCCGAAAAGGTTTTAAGGCTTTGCGGCGACGCTT
Organism: Clostridia bacterium; assembly: GCA_017539215.1. Lineage (GTDB taxonomy): Bacteria > Bacillota > Clostridia > Christensenellales > CAG-138 > UBA3857. The sequence continues at coordinate 20,155 of JAFYHI010000050.1, forward strand.
CGCGCAGCGAGATCTCCGGGCTGTGGACCGACGCGGGCTCCGAAAGGCTGACGACCTACGACCTTACCGGAGCGGCGTACTGCTTTGCAAAGGCCATCGCCTTTGCGGGGGACGAGCTGCGCGATACCGTTTCGCGCCGCATTGACGAGGAATGGGTCTCCGCCGCCCGCCGCGCATCCGCCGAGGGCAACCCCGACCTTGCGGAAAAGCTGCTTGCAAGGACGGGCAGCGGCTCCGAGGTGCGCCTTGCCGCCGTTTACACCGAGGCGGCTGCCGCCGAAGCGGAGGGCAGGCTGGCCGAGGCGCTTGCGCTTTACTGCAGCGCCGCCGGCTACTCCGACGCCGACGCGCGCGCCGACGCGTTAAGGCCCCGGCTCCGCAGCTATTTCAACGCCGGAGGCTCCGGCTGCTTTGCCACCCTTGAGGACGGCAAAGTGGGCTTTGAGGGCGATTGGGGCGTTTACACCGCGCCCGATTGGGACGCCGTTTCCATCGCCTGCGGCATGAGCCGCTTCGTGCTGGGCGTGACGAAGGACGGCCGCGTGACGTTCACCGGCAACGATTCCGACGGCTGCGGCGCGGTGGATGCATGGAGCGGCGTTACGGCGGTCTCCGCCGGCAGGTCTCACTCCGTGGGTCTTACGTCCGACGGGCGCGTGCTCGCCTGCGGCGCAGACGACGCCGGGCAGGTCTCGGGCGTCTCCTCATGGGAGGGTATAACCGCCGTTGACTGCGGGGCGCGGTTCACCGTGGGCGTCAGGGCCGACGGCACGCTTATAGCCTGCGGCGACGATTCTTCCGGCCAATGCGGCGTGTCGGGCGCGCACGGGGCGGTCTCCGTCGCCTGCGGAGCGGCGCACACGGTATGGCTCGGTTCCGACGGCACGGCCGGGGCGGTCGGCGACGATTCCTTCGGTCAATGCGGCGTTTCTTCTTGGTCGGGCCTTGCCGCGGTGTACGCCGGCGCAAACCACACGGTGGGCCTCCTGCGCGACGGCACGCTTATAGCCTGCGGCGACAATTCGCACGGCGAGTGCGAGGTGGCGGGCTATACCGGAGTCATCAGCGTTGCCTGCGGCGACGGCTTTACCCTGATACTCACAGAAAACGGCACAAGGATAAGGCTCGGCAATTGAACCGCGCCTTTGGGAGATAAAATGAACGAACAGATAAAATGCGACGAAAAGCTCTGCGCCTCCTGCGGCGCGAACTGCTCACATAACCACCACAGCGAGACCATCGTGAAAAAGCCCGTCTCCGTTGAGGATATGGCCCTCCGGCGCGAGGCGCGGGCCGCTTTGCAAAAGAGGCTCATTAGGGAGTACGGCGTGCCCGTCGTATGCTTTACCATGAACATCGCCGGTCCCGTCAAGTATTCAGAGGCGATAGAAACCTGCTTCAACGTGGGCGCAGAGGCCTTGACCGAGGCGTTTGCCCGCTTCAATATGCAGGTCGTCCACAGCGAATTCTATGCGGCCCATACCGGCTGCGAGGGGTTCTGGTGCGTAAAGGCCGCACCCCGGCTCATAAAGGCGCTGACCGTCAAAACGGAGGATGAGCTTTCCTTTGCCCGCCTTTATGATATGGACGTTATCGGCACGGACGGGAAAAAGCTCGAAAGGGCCAAGCCCCGCAAATGCCTTATCTGCGGCCGTCCCGCCGCCGAGTGCGCAAGGAGCCGCACGCATTCCGTTGAAGAGCTTGCCGAAAAAACGCGCGGTCTCCTGCGCGAGGCTGTGGCATACGCGGCCTCACGCGCGGCGCACAGGGCGCTTGCGGACGAGGTGATGACCACCCCCAAGGCGGGCCTTGTGGACCTTGACAACAACGGCGCAAACGACGATATGGACCCCGGCCTCTTTATGAAGAGCGCAGACGCGCTTGCTCCGTATTTTTATCTTATGGCCTATAACGCGGCTGACCCCGACGCGCCCGAAAGCGGGCACGGCGAGGGATGCGAGGTGGACGAGCGCGTGAACTGCGCCGATTGTCCCACCCATGAAACCTGCACGATGACCCACGGCGCAAGCCTTATGACAAAGCTTACGCTTATCGGCGTTGAGGCCGAGACCCGCATGAAGGAGGCGACCGGCGGAGTCAACACCCATAAGGGGGCGATCTTCTGCATCGGGCTGCTTGCGTCGGCGTACGCAAGGCTCGTTTCGCTTGGAAAGCCGCACGAGACCCTCGACGTCATCAAAGAGGCCAAGCGCATGGCGGCGAACCGTCCCGACCCCGGCAGGGGCACGAACGGCGCGACAGTCAGGCAGGAGCATCCCGACATTGCCGAAGCCTCTCCCTTGGGGGCCGACGCCGAGGCGCGCGCCGGCTTCCCCGCGGCGGTCAACGCCTACCGCAGGATACTCGGCTACCGGCTTATGAATTTTTCCGACAACGACTGTTATGCCCTTGCCCTGATCGGCATAATGGAGGAGCTTTTCGACACCAACGCATATAAGAGGGGCGGCAGGGAAGGCGCGGAATACGTCCGCAGCAGGGCCGCCGAGATAATGGATATGCCTCTTTCAAAGCGGCTTGCCGAGGCGCGCTCCTTCGACCGCGAGCTTATCGAAAGGAACATCAATTGCGGAGGCTGCGCCGATATGCTGGCGGCTGCCATATTCCTTGACCGCTTAACCGCTTATTCCGACCGCCGCAAGGGCGAAGAACAGCAAAGCGAGCATCACGCTCACCATCATCATGACTGAGAATTCGGCAAAAACCGAATACGATCCCCGGCCCATAGGCGTTTTCGATTCGGGCTTCGGTGAGGCAAGCACCCTCAGGAATATGCTCCGTCTGCTGCCCGACGAACGGTTCATCTATTTCGGCGACAACGCCAACGCCCCTTACGGCGACCGACCTGAGGAGCAGATACTCGCCCTCTCCGAGGCCGCGGCGGATATGCTTTTGCACAGGGGCGTAAAGGCGCTCGTCGTCGCGTGCAATACGGCGACTTCGGCCTCCATCAAGGCGCTGAGGCGCAAGCTTGCCGTGCCGGTCGTCAGCGTTGAGCCCGCCATAAAGCCCGCCTGCGAGGCGGGTGGAGACGGCATAGTGCTTATGCTTGCCACCGCCGCCACGGTAAAGCTTGCAAGGTACCGCGCCCTCAGGGCGCGTATGCCGGACCCCGACCGCGTAAAGGACGTGGGCTGTTCGGGGCTGGTGGAGCTTATCGAGCGGGGGCTCATCGACTACGACAGCGTTGCTCCCGTGCTTGCCCAAAAGCTTGCGCCGTATGAGGGCGCAAAGGTCGACGGCATAGTTTTGGGCTGCACGCATTATCCGTTCATCGCTCCGGCGGTCAAACGCTGGGCCGAGGCGCATTTTACCGGTCCCTGCCGCATTTACGACGGCAACGAGGGCACGGCAAGGCAGCTTGCCCGCGTGCTCGTTCAAAACGGGCTTTCGGCCCCCGGTAGGGGTTCCGGCGAACGCGTAACTTTTTTAACGAGCGGCGACGAAAAAACCGCCCGTCCCATTTTCGAAATGCTTCTGGAGGTGCCGGTTTATGAGTTCAGATGACAGGCGCGACGAGCGCGGAAGGACGCTTTCCGAGTTCCTTGCCGAATATGATATGACCCGCTTTCCACGGCCCAGCGTCACGGTTGACAACGTCGTTGTAGCGCACCCCGACGAAGGTCCCGCAGTGCTTCTTATCAGGCGGCGCAACCATCCGTTCATCGGCGATTGGGCCCTGCCCGGCGGCTTCCTTGAAATGGACGAGGGGCTGGAGGCCGGCGCCGTGCGCGAACTTTTTGAGGAGACCGGCGTATCCGGCGTGACCCCGGTGCAGCTCGGCGCGTACGGCGACCCGCGGCGCGACCCCCGCGGGCGCATAATAACCGTTGCGTTCATAATGGACCTGCCCAAGGGCGCCGTACCCAAAGCGGGCGACGACGCCGCGGACGCGGACCTGTTTATGATAGAGGCGGGGCAGAGGGGCGCTGACAAATGCTCGTTCACACTGCGCCGCAGTACGACGGGCGAGCGAATCGAAGTCGCCTGCTCCTTTACGAACGGCCGCGCGGACTATATCCCCGCGGATGGCCTTGCCGGCGACCACTCCCGCATATTGGCTGACGCCCTGCGTACTCTGGGGCTCATTTAGCGGAAACGGCATCAAAAAACCCGGCGGCGCCGGGTTTTTACTTTATTCGGTTTGCTCCGCCTGTTCCATGGCTTGGGCGATGCGCCCGATGAGATCCGCTTCGTGCATCCTCACGGCCTGCTCGATGCACTTTTCGACCGAGGCCGCGTTCGACGAACCGTGCCCTTTGACGACAAGCTTTTTGCAGCCCAACAGCACGCTCCCGCCGTAATTGCGGTAGTCCATAAAGTCCTTCTCCTCGGCGAACATCCGCTTCATAAGCAGGGCGCCGAGCTTGTAAATGGGGCGCGAGTAAATGTCGCGCTTCAGCTTTTTCAGCATTTCAAGGCATGCGCCCTCGGTGGATTTTATCAGCACGTTGCCCGCGAACCCGTCCGTTACTACCAGGTCGTAATCGCCCGACAAAAGCTCGCGCGCCTCCATATTGCCCGTAAAGTTTATGCGCTTTTCGGAGGCAAGCACGGGGTAGGCGGCCTTGCGCAGCTCGTCGCCCTTAGTATCCTCAACGCCCACGTTCAAAAGCGCCGCGCGGGGCGAATTTACCCCGAACGCGCATTCAAGGTACAGGCTTGCCATCACGGCAAACTGGCGCAGCATTTCGGGGGTGACGTCCACGTTCGCGCCGCTGTCGCAGATGCCGACAACGCCGCCCTTCATGGTGGGGAGTATGGGGCAGAACGCGGGCCGTTTTACCCCGTGCAGCCTGCCTATCCGCAGCGTCGCCGCCGCGATGAGCGCACCCGTCGACCCGGTCGACACAATGCCGTGCACGCTCTCGTCCGTGCGAACAAGCTCTATCGCCCGCATCAGCGAGGAGTTTTTCTTTTGCTTTATCGCAAGCGTGGGCGTTTCGCTGCAGGAGATGACCTCCGGCGCGTGCTCGACCGAGAGCCTTGAACTGTCGTACCCGTGCTTTTTAAGCTCCCGTCCGATCATTTCGGCGTCGCCCGTCAGCACGGCTTCAAGCCCGGGAAAGCGGCACAATGCCCGCACCGCTCCCTCAATGTTAGCCTCGGGGCTGTGGTCGCCGCCGAAGCAGTCAACGACTATGCGCGTCATACTTCCTCCCCGTCAAGCTTCTTGACAAAGCTTCTGCGCCGCTTGTGCTTTACCTCGCGGAAGCGCTTCCATTGGTTCTGTATCATGGCGTTGTTCTCCAAATTGAGGTTCGTTTCGGCGTACCTTATGCCCGGTGCGCGAAGCATACGCTCAAGCTCGGCGCAGATGGCCACCGACACGCCGCGCATCGCCCAATCCGGATCCACACCGATAAGGCCAAGGTCTATTATCTCGGGGCGCTTTATGGCGCGAAGCAGCCGCACGAGCGCTGCGGGGGTCAGGTGACCGTTGGATTTTTGCACAGCCTTTGCAATGGACGGGAAGCAGATGCCTATGCACACGACCTTGCCCGTGCTGTCAAGCACGGCGCCGACGTGGTCAAGGTCTATGATGAGCTTGAAATTGTCGATCATCAGCTTCTTCATGCCGGGGGTAAACGGTACGGTGCCGTAAAGCGCGTCGTACGATCTGTCCAGTATATCAAAAAAGCCGTCGGCGTATTTTTCAAGGAAGTCGTTTACGTTTTTCGCCTCGCCGAAATGCAGGTCGTAGCGCTTCAGCAGCTTGTCCGCCACGCGCTTTAATGTGCCGTCGTCCTTTTCGGGCGGGTAGATGCGGCTCTCGGTCCAGTCGACCTCCTTGACGTATCCGCGGGATTCGATAAGCCTTTGATAGTACGGGGCGTTATACTGCTCCTCAAACGTCGAAAGCTCGTCAAATCCCTCTATCAAAAGCCCCTCTCGCTCCAGATCCGAAAACCCCAGCGGCCCTACCACGGTGTCCATGCCCTTTGAACGGGCCCAATCCTCCACAGCTTCGAACAGCGCGTCGGATACCTCCGTGTCGTCTATGGAGTCGAACCGCGTAAAGCGCACGCGGCGCTCGCCGTTCTTTTCGTTTGCGGCCTTCTGCAGTATGCCCGATATGCGGCCTACCATCTGCCCGCCGCGGTAGGCGTTGTAATAGACCGCCTCGCAGGTGTCGTAATAGACGTAGTCGCTGCGGAATATCTTTTTTTCGTCCATGTAAAGGGGCGGCACAAAGCAGGGGTTCCCCTTGTAAAGCTTTACAGGGAAATCAAGAAACTGCTTCTTCTCGCGCCTCGTTTTGACCTCTCTGACTTCAACCATGGCGCATTACCTGTGTATGGCGTGGAAGCATATTCCAAGCGCATTCGGCCCGCAATGGCTGCCCGCGGTGGGGTTGACCTGCACGTTAATAATGCGTGCGTCGTCGCCGAACTTTTCGCGGAGACGCCCGCAGATAACGCTCGTTATCTCGTCCACGTCGGCGCTGGCAACGAGTATGCGGTGAGCCTTGACGTCGTCGCCCAGCTCGTCCATATAGGCGAACAGGCGGTCGATGGCCTTTGCCCTGCCGCGCTCCTTGCCTATGGACACCATCTTGCCCTCGGCGCTCATATAGATGATGGGCCGCACGCCCAAAAGCGTGCCCATGGTAGCCGCCAGCCCCGAAACGCGCCCGGAGTGCTTAAAAAACTTAAGGTCGTCGGCAAAGAAATAGGTGGCGAACCTGTCGACCTCGGACTCGGCCCATTCGAGTATCTCCTCCACGGGCTTGCCCGCCTTTACCATATCGCCCACCTCATACACTATCGCAAGGCCGGTTATCGAAATGCCCTTGGCGTCTATCTCGTAGAATTTCCGTTCGGGCCAGCGGCTTTTAAGCTCCTCCACGGCCTTGTCCATGGCGTCGAAGGTCGCGGTCATCGCGCGGGAGAAATGCACGTAGAGTATGTCGTCGCCCTTGGCGAAGAAGGGCTCGAATATCTCTGCGTATTTTTCGCGGCTTATCGCGCTGGTGTTGGGCAGAGCCCCCGCACGCAGCGTGTCATAGAACCCCTTGGAGTCGAACTTCTCAAAGTCCACGTATGGGTAAACGGTCTTTCCGTCTATTGAATAGGGCATGCTTATAAGCTCGTACCCGTATTCCCTCGCGACCTCGGGGGTCACGTCGCAGTCGGTGTCAGTAAAAAGCCTTAACATAAGATCCCTCCGTTATTCAAGTATCATAATGTAGTCGTAAACGGGCTGCCCGCCGTCCAGCGGTATCACCTCGGTCATGGGGTACGCCTCTGCAAGCCCGCGCGCCGCGTCCTGTGCGCGGCCCGTGTCCGCCCCGGCTCCCGCAACCAGCATCAGTATCCCGTAGCCGTCCGCGCCAAGCGCCCGCGCAAGCTCAGTTACGGCCTCCTCGGGAGTTGGGCGGCAGCACAGCACCTTCCCCGCGCAGAACCCTATGAAGCTGTCCCTGCGCACGGTGACGCCGTCCATCTGCGCGTCGCGGCTCGCGCGGGAGACCATACCCGTCTTAATGCTGTCCATCACCTCAAGCGCGCCGCGCTCTATCTCGTCTATATCGCCGGAGGAAAGGTCCAAAAGCGACAGCGCCGCATAGCAGTCGCCTATGGAGCGGCTTTCTATCACGCGCACGTTCGAGCCGGAATAAAGCCCCGCCGCCTGCTTTGCGGTGAGTATTATGTTGGAATTGTTCGGGAACACGAGTATGTTCTCGGCGTTGACCTCGTTAAAGGCCTTCAAAAAGTCCGACGCGGGCGGGTTCATGCTCTGCCCGCCGTCCACCACGGCGTCCGCTCCAAGCTCCATAAACGTTTTGCGTATGCCGCTGCCCGCAGCCACGGCGATTATGCCGAACTTTTTGCGGGCCTTTTTGGGCGCATAGCTCCCGCGCGACACGGCCTCGCTGTGCTGCAGGCACATGTTCTCGATCTTAAGCGTAAGAAACTCGCCGTATTTGTGGAACTCCGCCAGCACGTCCTCGGGGCGCATGGTGTGTACGTGGGCCTTCAAAATGCTCCCGTCGCGGAAAAACACCACGGAATCGCCGTGGGCGTTCAGCCATTGACCAAGCGGCGCCTCGTCAAATCCGGCGGGGTCGCCCACCTTGTCGGTGCGCAGGCGCAGCAGCAGCTCCGTGCAGTAGCCGAATTCAAAGGGGGAATCCTCTGTAAATAATGATAAGTCGGCCTTTTGGCCGGATGATGCCTGTATGGATCCGTCCCCCAAGCTTAATTCGCCTCCCGCAAGCGCCTCGCGCATGCCCTCGGCAATGTAGACGAGCCCCGCTCCGCCGGAGTCCACCACGCCCGCTTCCTTCAGCACGGGCAGCAGGTCGGGCGTCCTCTCAAGCGAGGAGCGCATCTCGTTCTCAAGCTTGTCAAAATAGTCCTCAAAGTCGTCTTCGCCGACCCGTGCGGCCGCGACGGAGTCCGCGTAAACGGTAAGTATAGTACCCTCCACGGGCGTCTGCACCGCGCCGTACGCCTCCTTAACGCCGCGCTCCATGGCCTGCGAAAACGCGGCGACGTCCGCCGTTTCAAGCCCCTCGAGCCCTGCCGATATCCCCGCGAAAATGCGGGAGAGTATAACGCCCGAGTTCCCCCTTGCGCCCATCAGCATGCCCGAGGCAAGCCTGCCTGCGGCCTTTCCAAGCGACCCCTCGTCCGGCGGGACCGCACGGCAGCCCGCGTCCAAAGTCATATACATGTTGTCGCCGGTATCCCCGTCGGGAATGGGAAACACGTTCAGCTCGTTCACGGTGCCGCGCCGCTCGTAAAGCCGCGCCGCGCCGCCCTGCGCCATGCGCGCAAAAAGGCGGCCGTCCAATGAAACCGTCTTCATAAATCTCCTTTCAATAATCTACCGGAGCGAACGCTCCGATGAAAATGATCCACAAATCAGCATTATAACCCAGATCATCACTTTTTTCAACATTTTGGGGAAGGGACGTCCCCGCATCGGGCATTGTTTTCATAATGAAGGCCTGCTTGCCCCGGATGTGCGCGAGGCCGAAAAAACCGTGAAACGGCACATGGGTTTTTATAACGGAAGCATAGAGCTTATCGCGGGCGGTTCGGGGGATACGGTCATTTAACGGTTCGGGCTTGCCGCCGCAATGAGTTTCAAAAGCCTCTTTTACTGCCGCGGAGGCTGTGGTATAATAACAAAAAACCCACGGAGGAACTTATGCTTTACGATATTGCGGTAATAGGCGCAGGCATTGCCGGCATGACGGCTGCTATCTATGCGCGGCGCGCGGGCAAAAGCGTCGTTATTTTCGAAAAGGAGAGCATCGGCGGGCAGATATCCCTGTCGCCCAAGGTAGAGAACTACCCCGGCTTTGCGGCGGTCTCCGGGCTGGAGCTGTCGGACTCGGTGTTTAACCAGGCGACGGCCCTCGGCGCCGTGCTCGAGGTGGACGAGGTCGTGTCGGTCACGAAGGAGGGCGGCGTGTTCCGCGTCAAGGCCAACTATACCGAGCATGAGGCAAAGGCGGTCGTCATCGCGTCGGGCCTGAAGCACCGCAGGCTCGAGGCGGCGGAGCCCTTCGAGGGCATGGGCGTTTCGTACTGCGCCGTGTGCGACGGCGCGTTCTACCGCGGCAAAAAGGTCGCGGTCGTCGGCGGGGGCAACACCGCCGTGTCCGAGGCCATCTACCTTGCCGATATTTGCGAAACGGTTTACCTGATCCACCGCCGCACGGGCTACCGCGCCGAAAAGGCGGTCATGGATACCTTCCTTTCAAAGCCCAACATCGTGCGGCTTGAGAACAAGGTAGTAGCCCGCGTCGCGGGCGAGGGCAGGGCGGAGCGTCTGACCCTTGCCGATACCCAAACTGGCGAGACGAGCGAGCTTCAGATAGACGGGCTCTTCGTGGCGCTGGGGCATATACCGCAGAATTCCGCGTTCGAGGGGCTTATCGCTTTGGATGAGAGCGGCTTTGCCGATTCCGACGAGACCTGCGTGACCCGCACCCCCGGCGTGTTCGTCGCGGGCGACTGCCGCAGAAAGTCCGTGCGCCAGCTCACCACCGCCGCGGCCGACGGCGCGTGCGCGGGGCTTGCCGCCGCCAAATACGTCGACGGGTTATGAAAGGGGAGCCGTATGGAAAAGAACAGCTGTAAGTATTTTCAAAACCGCGAGTGCGAATATTTCCCCTGCCACGAGGGCGCGGACCCCGAGTTTTTCAACTGCCTCTTCTGCTACTGCCCGCTTTACGCGCTGGGCGACAATTGCGGGGGGAATTTCCGCTATACGGAAAGCGGCATAAAGGACTGCTCAAAATGCCTCGTCCCCCACAACAGGGGCGGCTATCCGTACATAATAAAAAAATTCTCCGAGATCTCGGAGCTTGCAAGGAAAAAGGACTGACCGGCAAATAACCGCATAAAACCCAAGGGGCTGCTGCACTAAGCCCCATAAAAAACAAGACCGGGCAGCCCGCAGGGGTTGCCCGGTTTGCTTTTGCTTATTTGCTTTGCATGCGGCAGCCTTTCGGCCTTCCGCATCAGCTTATTTTCAGGCCGGTCTCGTCCGCGTCCACGGTAAGCGTGGAGTAGGGGGCGGGGTCGTCTGCGAGTATCTTTCGGGCAAGCAGGGTCTCGACGTTCTGCGCGATGAACCGCTTTAACGGCCTTGCGCCGAACTGCGCGTCGGACCCGCAGCGCACTATGTACGAAAGCGCGGCGTCCGTCACGTCAAGCTCCAGCGTGCGTTCCTTCAGCCTTGCGGCAAGCCTCCTCAGCATCAGCTTCACTATACCGCGCATATCCTCTGCGGAAAGCGGGCGGAACATCACCGTTTCATCCAGACGGTTTATGAACTCGGGGCGGAAGTGCGCGCGCAGCATCCTTGTTACGGCGGCCTTGGTCTCGTCGGTTATACCGCCGCGCCCCATGTCCTCAAGCAGCAGGTCGCTGCCTAGATTGCTCGTCATAATGATGATGGTGTTTTTGAAGTCCACCGTGCGGCCCTGACCATCGGTTGCCCTGCCGTCGTCCAGCACCTGCAAAAGCACGTTCAAAACGTCGGGGTGAGCCTTTTCTATCTCGTCAAACAGCACCACCGCATAGGGCTTCCTTCTGACGGCCTCGGTAAGCTGGCCGCCCTCGTCGTAGCCGACGTATCCCGGAGGCGCTCCCAGGAGCCTCGACACAGAGTACTTTTCCATGTACTCGCTCATGTCTATGCGGATTATGGACTTTTCGTCGTCAAACAGCGCCTCGGCCAGAGCCTTTGCAAGCTCCGTCTTGCCCACGCCCGTCGGCCCCAAAAACAGGAAGCTGCCCACGGGCCTGTTCGGGTCCTGTATCCCCGCGCGGGATCTCAGTATCGCGTCCGCCACGGCGTCCACGGCCTCGTTCTGGCCTATCACCCTTTCGTGCAGCTTGTCGGAAAGCCGCAGCAGCTTCTCCCTTTCGCTCTCCATAAGCTTTGTCACGGGTATGCCCGTCCAGCGGGCGACGGTGCGGGCTATCTCGTCCTCGGTCACGCGGTCGCGCAGCAGCGTGTCGTCGTTGTCGGCAAGGGCTTTCTCCTTTTCCTCAAGCTCCGCCTTGAGCTTGGGCAGCTCGCCGTAGCGTATCTGCGCCACCTGGTTAAGGTCGTATTCGTTCTCGGCCTTCTGCATGCGGGCGTTTGCCGAATCGATATCAGCCCTCAGCTTCTGCACGGCGGATATCTCCTTCTTCTCCTCGTCGAACTTGGCTTTCATCGCGCCGAAGCGTTCGCGCTCGTCGGCAAGCTCGCGCTGCAGCGCCTCAAGCCGCTCCTGCGATATGCGGTCGGTCTCCTTTTTAAGGGCCGTTTCCTCTATCTCAAGCTGCATTATGTGCCGCCTTATGTCGTCCAGCTCCGAGGGCATGGAGTCTATTTCGGTCTTTATCATGGCGCAGGCCTCGTCCACAAGGTCTATCGCCTTGTCCGGCAGGAACCTGTCGGATATGTAGCGGTTCGAAAGCTCCGCCGCGGCAATGAGCGCCGCGTCGTTTATCTTTACCCCGTGGAACACCTCGTACCGCTCCTTCAAGCCACGAAGGATCGACACGGTGTCCTCAACGCTCGGCTCGTCCACCATGACGGGCTGGAAACGCCTCTCCAAAGCCGCGTCCTTTTCAATGTACTTGCGGTACTCGTCAAGCGTCGTCGCGCCTATGCAGTGCAGCTCGCCGCACGCCAGCATGGGCTTTAACAGGTTGCCCGCGTCCATGGCGCCCTCGGTCTTGCCCGCGCCGACTATGGTATGCAGCTCGTCTATAAAGAGGATTATCCGCCCGTCGGAGTTCTTTATCTCCTCAAGCACGGCCTTCAGCCTTTCCTCGAATTCGCCGCGGTACTTGGCTCCCGCAACGAGCGCGCCCATGTCAAGCGAAAACACCGACCTGTCCTTCAGGTTGTTCGGCACGTCGCCGCGCACTATCCTCAGCGCAAGCCCCTCGGCTATCGCCGTCTTGCCCACGCCGGGCTC
>JAFYHI010000051.1 GCA_017539215.1 Clostridia bacterium
CGCCTTCCCATTGGTGCGGAAAGGACAAGCTCATGCTCCTTCCCCTTTTGCTCCTTCCCCTCAGCAGGGGAAGGGACATAGCCTCGCGTCGATCCGGCCTTCCCCCTTGGCGGGAGGCAATGCCCCGGTGGTGCGCTGCCGGGCCCGCCTGCGGCGGATGAGGGGGAAAAGCAGGTAAATCGTCCCTTGCAATCGATACCCCCGGTCGCGGGGGTTTTATATTGCCCGAACCGTTTGACAGCGGGCCGTTCTTGTGTTAAAATGTTAAAAGGCCTTATATGGGCGAATAAAAGTTTTTGAAAGGAACCGATGCCTGTGAAAAAAGCTTTTGGTTTACTGCTTGCATTGCTGTTTGCACTTGGCGCGGCGGGCTGCTCCGGCCGCGAAGTGGTAGTTGATATAGGCGGGGATACCGCTGCCCCCACAGCCGACGCGGCCGAGACCGCGCTCCCCTCGGAAGAGGCGACCGCCCTTCCCACCGTGGAAGCGACCGAAGAGCCCACCGAGGCTCCCACCGAGGCGCCGACTGCGGCTCCGGCCGTGCCCACCGCCGAGCCCGGCTTGCCCGCGGGGCAGGTGCTGTACCTTAACACCATGCCGCTCGACCTTTACGGCGTTTCCGAGGCCGAGGCCGAGGCGTGGTTTGCCGATGCGGTGTTCGTCGGCGACTCCATAATGCTCGGTTGGAAGAACTATAACAACAACAAGCTTTCCGCGAACGAGAGCTTCTTCGGCCCCACGCACTTTCTGTGCGAGGGCAGCTACGGTGCGGGGCACGCGTTGGAGCCCGTCTCCTCGACCAGCCTGCACCCCCTTTATCAGGGCGAGCAGCGTATGCTGTGGGACTCCATCGCAATGATGGGGGCGAAAAAGGTGTTTATCTGCTTCGGCCTGAACGACGTTGCGATATACGGCGTGGAGGGCACCTCGCAGAATTTTTCGACCCTCTGCTCCAAGATACTCGAAAAGTCACCCGACGCCAAGATCTACATTATCAGCTCGATGTATCTGATGGACGACTCCCACCAGAAAAAGCTGACAAATGAGAACCTGCGCAAATTAAACGGCCTGCACAGGCAGATGTGCGCCGAGAACGGCTTCGGCTTTGTGGATATCGCAAGCCATCTCGTCGGCCCGGACGGGTACTTAAAGCGCGAGTACTGTTCCGATCCCGAATCCAACACCCCCTGCCACCATACCGCCGCCGCGTACGATATCTGGGCGCAGATACTCCGTTCCGTCGCCGCGCGTGACATAAAGGGGATCAACTGATAATTCAACCGAAAGGAAAACCATAATGAAAAAGATCGTTTTCGCACTCATCGCTCTTGTACTCACCGCCGCGTTCGCGGCATGCCTTGCATGCACCGGCAAGCCGTCCGAGCCCGCCTCCACCGAGGGAGCCGCGAGCCCTGACCTGACCGCCGCCGACGTTTACAGCGCCGCAAACGCAGTAAGCGGCTTCGGCGCTATGACCGCTGTTCCCAAGGCCGACCTTTCCGACATATACGGCATAGACGCCTCCAAGGTCGCGGATTATGCGTGGTACGTTTCCGAGAACCCCTCGCTCAACGCCGACGAGATAGCCGTGTTCAAGCTTGCGGACGCCTCCTATGCGAACGAGCTTAAGGGCATTTGCGAGGCGAGGATCGCCCGTCAGCTTTCCGTTGCGGAGACCTACAGCCCCGACGAAGCGGGCAAGCTGCAGAACGCCTCCGTCACCGTTGCCGGCAGTTTCGTTTATTACTGCGTTGGCAGCGCCTCCGACGCCATGACAAACGCCATTGCAGAGCTTGTTAAGTAATGATCTTTTCGAGTTTACTGTTCCTTGCCGTGTTTCTTCCGGTCGTGCTTGGGCTTTACTATCTGCTTCCCAAGCGCGGCTGGCGCAACGCGGTGCTGTGTATAGCAAGCCTGTTTTTCTACGCCTGGGGCGAGCCCGTCTGCGTGACGATCATGATATTCTCAATACTCATGAACTACGCCGCGGGCATGCTCATGGGCAGGTTTGCACGCCTGAACAAGCCCGGCGCCAAAAAGGCCGTGCTTGTCTGCGCCGTGGTGCTGAACCTTTTGATGCTGGGCGTTTTCAAGTACACCCCGCTCGTTTTTGAGACCCTTCAGACCTTTGTGCCCACCCTGCGCGGCGCAAGCACGCCCATCGCCAAGGAGATATTCTATCGTCTGGTGGGCAGGGCTGTGCCGTTTATAGACCAACACTTCACGGTAACTCCCGAGGGTATGCTGCCCATCGGCATATCGTTCTACACGTTCCAGGCCATGAGCTACGTCATTGACGTTTACCGCGGCGACACCGGAGTGCAGAAGAGCCCCGTGATTTTCGGCACATACGTTGCGCTCTTTCCCCAGCTTATCGCAGGGCCCATCGTGCGCTATAAAGACGTTGAGGACCAGATGCTCGGGCGGCGCGAGTCCGTAGGACAGTTCGCATCCGGCGTTAAGCTCTTTACCATCGGCCTTGCCAAAAAGATACTCATCGCAAATCAGGTCGCCCTGCTGTGGAACCGGCTTCGCGGCGGCACGGGCGGCGCGCTTGCCTCGTGGGTGGGCATGCTTGCCTACACCCTGCAGATCTATTTTGATTTTGCGGGATATTCGGATATGGCGATAGGCCTTGGACGCATGTTCGGGTTTGAGTTTTTGAAGAACTTCGATTACCCCTACATATCCCGCTCCAATACCGAGTTCTGGCGCAGATGGCATATCTCGCTGGGGACGTGGTTCCGCGAGTACGTCTATATCCCCCTGGGCGGCAACCGCAGGGGGCTCGGCAGGCAGGTTTTCAATCTGGCGGTCGTATGGGCGCTCACGGGGCTTTGGCACGGCGCAAGCTGGAACTTTGTGCTGTGGGGCGTATGGCACGGCTTTTTCGTCGTGATGGAAAAGCTTTTTTTGGGCAAATGGCTTAAAAAATGGCCGCGCGTGCTGCAGCATGTTTATTCGCTGCTCATTGCAATGTTCGGCTGGATGCTGTTCGACTTTACAAAGCTGCCGGAGCTTTTCGGCTTTCTCGGCACCATGTTCGGATCCACCGGAACGCTCTTATCGCACGACGGCGGCGCGCTCATACTCTCGTATCTGCCGCTGCTCATAGTCGCCTGCGTCGCCTCCACGCCGCTTGCCGCAAACCTGCGCCATAAGCTCGACGGCAAACGCTGGGCCGAGTATGCGGATATCGCGCTCGTACTCGTCGCGCTCACGTTCTGCATTGCGTCCCTCGTCGCAAGCGGGTATAACCCGTTCATCTATTTCAGGTTCTGACGCCGTAAAACGCAAGGGCCGGAGGCGTTGGGCGCATTCACCTAAGGATACACAGCCTCAAAAGGGATCTTTTTGCGCCCCTCTTCGTTGAAAATGCTCGAAAGACCAAAACAGGTATTCCTGCGCTTTTCGCCTTGATGGGCACAAAAATCTCCTCTTTTGAGACGCTTCGCGGTTTTCGGCCGTCAATATGAAAACAGATCCGAGGATCGTTCCTTCCCCGGATCTGTTTTTGTTTCAATCGTTTTACAGGTCGAAAACCTGCCTCTCCTTAAGTGAATGCAGCTCTCCTCCGGCCCTTTTTATACCGTTATTTATTCAAGCACGAACTCTTCTATTATATCCATGGCCTCCTTCGCCTCGGGTATGGGGTAGACGGGGTAAACGTGGTTCATGCCCCGCTTTATCTCAAGCTGCACGGGCACGCCCGCGTTTTCGAGCTTTTCGCAAAACTCCACGATATCGGGGTACAAAAGCTCCCGCGTGCCAAGGAAAACAAGCGTTTTCGGCAGACCCTCGGCGCTGCCGTACAGCGGGCTTATCAGCGGGTCCTTCGTGTCAAGCTCCCGCGCCCAGCTTTTGCCCATGGTCCTGATCCTTTCAAGCCCCACCATGGGGTCCGTGTCGCGGTAAGCGGCGTAATCGCTCCCCGACATGGAAACGTCCACCCACGGCGACAGCAGCACCTCGCTTTGCGGCAGAGGGCGGCCCTCCCGCACGAGCTTTTCGCAGAACGCCGCGGCAAACCCGCCGCCCGCCGAGTCGCCCATCATTATTATGGGCAGCCCGCGCGAAAGCTCCGCGTCGTAAAGCGCGTCGATAATTTCGTAGGTCTCGGCGTAACCGTGGTTGGGCGCAAGCGGATATATCGGCGCTATCACCCTCGCGTTCACTCGCTGCGCAAGCGTGTCGCAAAAGCGAAGATGGTATCGGGTGATCTCATTGACGTACGCTCCGCCGTGCATATAAATGACGGTGCGCTCCGGCGCGTCCGACCCGCTGAACACCATCATGCGGCAGCCGAAAAGCTCCGTGTCCTCAACTTCGGAGGCGTATTTCAGCCGCGGCAGCTCAAGCGGCCCGTCCTCGGCTTCCGCGCGCTCCCGCATCAGCTTAAGGGTCTCCTCCTCGGTCATCATGCGCCCGCGGGTCGCAACGCGCAGGTACAGCTCCACCGCCGTCGCCGCGGCGGACCTGCCGTAAACGATGTGCGAAAACGCGCAGAACAGCCCAGAAGCCAATGCTGCCGCCGCAAGCGCATAAAGCGCGGTCTTGACGGTTTTTTTCATATCCGACCTCCTTTTTGGTATAAAAGTATAGCACCCTCGGTTTCGGCGGTCAAGCAGAACGCCTCCCCGCGGACGCTTTTTCGCCGCAAAAATCGGTTTACAAACCCCGGAGTTTGAAGTATAATCCACTAAACCGCAGATCGCGGAATATCGGCTCATGCCGGGAAAGGCCGCCCACAGGGCAGGAAAATGACCGCACAGGTCTTGAAAAGCGAAAAAAAGCAGCCCCGTTGGTTTGAGCTGTACAAGGGGATCATTGGGCTGTTCGTTGCAAAGCCGCGCTTTATCCACCTCGGAGGCGGGGTGGAGGAGCCGTCGCTGCTCATTTCCAATCACGAGGGAGCGGCGGGCCCTCTGACTTGGGAGATACGCTGGAAGGATCAAAAGAAGTTCTGGGTCGCGCATGAGAATACCGAGGGCATAAAGGCCGTGTTCCGGTATCTGGCGTACCTGTACTTTCCTCAGAAAAAGCACCTGCCCAAGCTGCTATCGGTTGTCATCGCGTTTATCGCGTGCCCGTTCGTAAGCCTGTTTTTCAAGGGGCTCGATCCGCTGCCCACCTATACCGACGCGGCGGAAAAGCTCATATCGACGATTCGCCGCACCGAGTCCGAGCTGAACGGCGGCAGCAGCATCGTGATATTCCCCGAGGATTCGTCGCACGGCTATTTCAAAAAGCCCAAGCGCTTCTTTGCGGGTTTCGTGCTGCTGTGCGAACGCCTGCTTAAAAACGGCGTTGACGTGCAGGTGTTCGTAACGTATTTCTCGAAAAAGCGCCGCACGGTCATATTCGACAAGCCCGTGCGCTACTCGGTCCTTCGCCGCATCCACGGCAGCCGCGAGGTAATTGCGGAAAGGCTCCGTCAAAGGCTGTGCGAGCTTGCGGATATGGAGCTGTAAAGGCGTAAAGTTTTACGGCGCCGTCCATCGGGACGGCGCCGTTTTCATGCCTTATTCAGCCGATCAATACATCCCGCCCATACCGGGGTCACCGGCGGGCATGGGAGGTTCGGGCTTGGGGATATCGGTAACGAGGCTCTCGGTGGTCAGCACCATGGAGGCGACGGAGGAAGCGTTCTGCAGGGCGCTCCTTGTAACCTTTGTCGGGTCGATGATGCCCTTTTTGAACATCTCGCCGTACTCGTCCTTTGCGGCGTCGTAGCCGTAGCCTACCTTGCCGGAGTTCATTACGTTGGCGACTATCACGCTGCCTTCAAGGCCCGCGTTCGCGGCTATCTGGCGCAGGGGCTCCTCAAGCGCGCGTACGATAATCTGCACGCCGGTCTTTTCGTCGCCCGAGGTCTCGGCCTCAAGCGCCTTTACGCGGTCGATCACGTTGATAAGAGCGACGCCGCCGCCGGGGACTATGCCCTCTTCAACGGCCGCCTTGGTGGCGTTGAGAGCGTCCTCTATGCGCAGCTTTACCTCCTTCATTTCGGGCTCGGTGGCCGCGCCTACGGAGATGACCGCAACGCCGCCTGCGAGCTTTGCCAGACGCTCCTGCAGCTTTTCCTTGTCGTACTCGGACTTGGTCTCAGCAATCTGCGCCTTTATGGTCTTGACCCTCGCGGCGATCTCCTGCGCATTGCCGGCGCCCTCGACTATGGTGGTGTTCTCCTTGTCCACCTTCACCTGACGGGCGGAACCGAGCTGCTCGATCGTGGCGTCCTTAAGCTCCATGCCGAGCTCTTCGGAGATCACCTGACCGCCGGTCAGTATGGCGATATCCTTCAGCATCTCCTTGCGCCTGTCGCCAAAGCCCGGCGCCTTTACCGCAACGCAGGTGAAGATGCCGCGCAGCTTGTTAACGACCAGCGTTGCAAGCGCGTCGCCCTCTACGTCCTCGGCGATTATGAGCAGCTTCCTGCCCATCTTGGCGAGCTGCTCGAGCACGGGGAGGATGTCCTGAATATTGGTTATCTTCTTTTCGGTGATGAGTATGTACGGGTCGTCCAGCACGGCCTCCATCTTGTCGGGATCGGTCACCATGTAGGCGGAGGCGTAGCCGCGGTCAAACTGCATGCCCTCGGTAAAGCGCAGCTCGGTCTTCATGGTCTTGCCCTCTTCAACGGTAATAACGCCGTCGTTGCCGACCTTCTCCATGGCGTCGGAAATGAGGGAACCTATCCTCTCATCCGAGGCGGAAATGGAGGCGACCTGGGCGATCTCGGACTTGCCGGTAACGGGCTTTGAAATGGACTTCAGCCCCTCGACCGCAGCGTCCACGGCCTTTTCAATGCCGCGCCTTACTACCATGGGGTTGGCGCCCGCGGCAACGTTCTTCATGCCCTCGCGCAC
>JAFYHI010000052.1 GCA_017539215.1 Clostridia bacterium
ACTACCATGGGGTTGGCGCCCGCGGCAACGTTCTTCATGCCCTCGCGCACTATCGCCTGAGCCAGAAGCGTTGCGGTGGTGGTGCCGTCGCCCGCCACGTCGTTGGTCTTGGTGGCGACTTCCTTTACAAGCTGAGCGCCCATGTTCTCAAACGGGTCCTCAAGCTCTATCTCCTTGGCAATGGTAACGCCGTCGTTCGTGATGAGCGGCGCGCCGAACTTTTTGTCCAGCACCACGTTGCGGCCCTTGGGCCCCAGGGTTATCTTAACGGTATTTGCCAGGGTATCAAGGCCCTTTTCAAGCGAACGCCTTGCGTCCTCGCCGTATTTTATCTGCTTTGCCATAATGCTCCTCCTTTATTCCGCAACGGCCAGTATGTCGTTCTGGCGAACGATGGTGTACTCCTCGCCGTCAAGCTTTATCTCCGTACCCGCATACTTGGAGTAGAAGACCTTGTCGCCGACCTTCACGGTCATGGTTATCTCCTTGCCGTCCACAACCCCGCCGGGGCCAACGGCTATGACCTCCGCCATCTGGGGCTTTTCCTTGGCATTGCCGGTAAGTATAAAGCCGGACGCGGTGGTCTCCTCAGCCTCAAGTGACTTGAGGACAACTCTGTCGGATAGAGGCCTAAGTTTCATAATGCGATCCTCCTATAGTAAAATATTATGTACTTTTTCAGCCCCGGGGCGCAGGCCCTGCGGGGATGCTGTTAGCACTCAACACAGTGGAGTGCTAACAAGGCATATTATATGCCCACAGGTATTTTATGTCAACACCCATAGAGGATATTCCGGGAATATATTTGAGCGGAATAATATATTGCCATAATTTTCATTGCGGCTATTGCATATTCTGCCAAGCTGGGTTATACTGTGCGGGAAGTTCAACGAAAGGAGGCCGCGGCCTGTGTACAACATTATGCTTAACTTGGTCAGCTATTGGCATAACTATGCCCGTTTTGCACCCGTGCGGCCTGTTTCGTACTGAACCGACCGATCAAGAACGTGCTGCGGGCAATGGCCCGCAGTTTTTTTGTGCCATTGCCGGGGGTCCGCGCACGAGATACCAACCTGCGGCTTTTACGCCGGGATAGGATATGATTATGGAAACCACAGAAAAAAAGCAAAAGCGAAAGCCCGTCAATTACGCGCTCGTCGGCCGCTTTATGCGCGGCTCGGCAAGGTTCTTCGTTATCGCAATGATAGCCAACCTCATTGCCGTCGTCACCGCCTACATAGTGCCCGTCGTCACAAGCTTTACCGTTGACTACGTTCTCCTGCCGTTTGCGGAGGAGGGGTACGAGGCGGGCGGCAGCATCCCCAAGTTCCTCTCGGACATCGCCGAGCGCATGGGTGGGCAGAGCTTCTTTATAAATCACCTTTGGGTGATGGGGGCAGCCCTCATACTCGTTACCGCGATAAACGCTTTTGCGGCGTTCCTCAGGCGCACATACATAGCGTACGCGGGAGAGGGCATTGCAAAGAACATGCGCGACGACCTTTACTACCACCTTGCGAACGTGCCGTTCGATTACTACAAGCACGTTTCGACTGGCGACCTGGTGCAAAGGTGCACCTCCGACGTGGATACCGTGCGCAGGTTCATACAGAACCAGCTTCTTGAGATAGTCCGCACGGTGCTGATGGTCGTCTGCGCTGCGGTCATAATGGTCAGGATAGACGCGGCGCTCACGTTCTGGTCGGTGCTGCTGATGCCGTTCCTGGCGCTTTCGTCGTTCGTTTATTTCAAGGCGGTCAAAAAGAGCTTTACCGCCGCCGACGAGGCCGAGGGCAAGCTGTCCGCCGCCATACAGGAGAACCTTACCGGCGTGCGCGTGGTGCGCGCGTTCGGTCAGCAAAAGCGCGAGCTTGACAGCTTTACGGTAAAAAACGCGGATTTCCGCAAAAAGAACCTGCGCGTGAACGACCTTATGGCCTATTACTGGTCGGCGTCCGACGCGTTCGGATACCTGCAGATAATGATATCGCTCTGCGTGGGCGTGCTGTTTGCCATACGCGGCAGGATATCCGTGGGGCAGGTGCTGCTCTTCGTTTCGTACACCAGCATGCTCACATGGCCTGTGCGCCAGCTTGGGCGCATACTTGCAGACCTCGGCAAGGCGACCGTTTCTTTAGGCAGGATAGACGAGATAATGTCCGCTCCGCTTGAAACGGAGCCCGGGCGCGCCCTGACCCCCGAGATACAGGGCAGGGTGGAGTTCAAAAACGTCGGTTTTATGTATGAGGACAGCACCGAACCCGTGCTCGACGGCGTAAGCTTTACCGCCAAAAAGGGCGAGACGATCGCGGTTCTCGGCGCAACGGGCAGCGGCAAGTCGACCCTTGTGCAGCTGCTGCAAAGGCTCTACACCGTATCCTCCGGAGAGATACTGATAGACGGCGTAAACATAAACGATTATGAGCGCCATCATTTAAGGCGCAGCATAGGCATAGTGCTGCAGGAGCCTTTCCTGTACTCCCGCACCATTATGGAGAACATACGCATAGTGGAACCGGAGGCGGATAAGGAGCGCGTTTACGAGGCTGCCCGCATCGCCGCCATACACGACGTTGTAACGGGCTTTGAAAACGGCTACGATACCGTGGTGGGCGAGCGCGGCGTTACGCTGTCCGGCGGGCAGAAGCAGCGCGTGGCCATAGCCCGCATGCTTATGCAGAAGGCGCCCATCATAATCCTCGACGATTCAATGTCCGCCGTGGATACCGAGACCGACGCCGCCATCCGCGAGGCGCTCTCGGGCCGCCGCAGGGCCGCGACCACGTTTATAATTTCGCACCGCATAACCACCCTTTGCAGGGCGGACAAGATACTGGTGCTGGAAAAGGGCAGGCTCGTGCAGACGGGCACGCATGATGAGCTTATTCGCCGGGACGGCCTCTATAAGCGCATTGCGAGCATTCAGAACATGCTCGAGGACGAGCTTGCCAAAGAGGAAGGAGGCATAGCCTGATGGAAGAACTTGAAATGACTACCTCCGCCATACAGGAGAAGGAATTTGACCAGAAGGTCGACTTTAAGCTGTGGAAGCGCCTTATCGCGTACGGCCTTCGCAGCAAGGGGCTGGTGATCACCACCATGATAGCGCTGCTTGTCGTTGCGGCGGTGGACCTTGTTTACCCGCTCATGTCAAGGTACGCGATAGACAACATCATAGCCCCGGGCGAGACCTCGCGCATACTGCCTTTTGCGCTGGTTTACGCCGCGGCGGTGATCGTGCAGGGCGTGGGGGTAATGCTCTTTATAAAGAACTCCGGCAAGCTTGAGATGAACATCGCCTACGATATCCGTCAGGACGCGTTCACAAAGCTGCAGCAGCTCTCGTTCTCGTACTACGACAAGACCGCAGTCGGCTACATAATGGCGCGAATGGTCTCCGACGTGGGCAGGCTCTCCGAGCTTATCGCATGGTCGGTCGTAGACCTGCTGTGGTCGGGCGCGTACGTTCTGGGCATCGTCGTGATAATGCTTATGATGAAGTGGCAGCTTGCCCTGCTGGTAATTGCCGTGCTGCCGCCGCTTGCGGTCATATGCGTGTACTTTCAAAAGAAGATACTTAAGCACTACCGCGACGTGCGCAAGCAGAACTCCAAAATAACCGGCGCCCTTAACGAGGGCATAATGGGCGCCGTCACCACCAAGACGCTCGTGCGCGAGGAAAGAAACACCGAAGAGTTCCGCGCCGAGACCGGGCGCATGCGCAAGTCGTCCATACGCGCGGCGGTGCTTTCCGCCATGTTCACGCCCATCGTCATGTGTCTGGGCTCTGTCGGCACGGCGCTCGCGCTGTACGTCGGCGGCATGAGCCTTACCGCCAAATGGACGGCCATCGGCACCATAACGCTCGGCACGCTTGCCACGTTCATCTCCTATTCCACGGGCATATTCGACCCCATTCAGCAGCTCGCGGGCATTTTTGCTGAGATGCAGTCGGCGCAGGCTTCGGCGGAGCGCGTAATAACCCTTATCGACACGCCGTGTGAGATAAAGGATACCGATGCCGTTATCGAAAAGTACGGCACTTCGTTCGAGCCCAAGCGCGAAAACTGGGAGGAGATTCGCGGCGACGTTACGTTTGAGGACGTCAGCTTTGCCTACAAGGGCGGCGAAAAGGTGCTGGAGCATTTCAACCTTGACGTAAAGGCGGGGCAGACCGTGGCGCTCGTCGGCGAAACGGGCGCGGGCAAAAGCACGATCGTAAACCTCGTGTGCCGCTTTTACGAGCCCACGGAGGGGCGCATACTGATAGACGGCGTCGACTACCGCGAGCGCAGCGAGCTGTGGCTGCAGGGGCGGCTGGGGTATGTGCTGCAGCAGCCGCATCTCTTTTCCGGCACCGTGCGTGAAAACATCCGCTACGGCAGGCCCGACGCCGCCGAGGAGGAGGTCATAGCCGCAGCCAAGCTCGTGCATGCGCATGAGTTCATAGAGGCGCTTGAAAAAGGCTATGATACCGAGGTGGGCGAGGGCGGCAGCAGGCTGTCCACCGGACAGAAGCAGCTTATCAGCTTTGCAAGGGTCATACTGGCCGACCCCAGGATATTCGTGCTTGACGAGGCTACAAGCTCCATCGACACCGAGACCGAGCAGCTCATTCAGAACGCCATCACAAAGGTGCTTGAAAACCGCACCAGCTTCATAGTGGCGCACAGGCTGTCCACCATCCGCTCCGCGGACAGGATACTCGTTATCCGCGGCGGCAAGATCACCGAGTCCGGCACCCATTCGGAGCTTCTTGCGCTGCACGGGTACTATTATGACCTGTACACCACCCAGTTCCGCAGCGACGCGGTAAGCAGGATAATGACCGAGGGCTGATGAAAGGCGGACGATGATATGAAAAAGCCGCTCAAATGCGTACTTTGCGTCCTTGGGGCGGCATGGCTTTTGATACTCCTGCGCCTTACCGTGTTCCGAAACGGCTGCTTTTCGCACGGGCTGTTCACGGGCGAGATCGAGCTTAACGCCTTCGCCTTTTACGCGCAGCTCATAAGACGGCGCAACTGGAGTTACTTCATTTACCTTTTCGGAGGCAACATCGCGTGGTTCGCCCCCGCGGGGTTCTTTGCAAGGCTTTTTGGCGGGCGCCTGCTGCACGCTCTGGCGGCGGGGCTTCTGCTCTCGCTTGTCGTCGAGGCGGGTCAGTTCATACTGGGCTCCGGCGTCTCGGAGCTTGACGACCTTATCCTCAATACCCTCGGCGCGGTATTGGGGTATGCCTTCGGCTGCATAGTCCTGCGCCGCGCGGTCCCGCGGTAAGCCGGGGCGCAGCCCCCACCAACGGAAAGTCCGCTTTGACGCAGCTTTGCCCCTTCCCCTACTGAGGGGAAGGTGGCGGCCGGAGTCAGCATCAGACGGATAGGGAAGACCCCATTCTCTCAACCCCCCCTTCCGCTGCATTAGCGTACATCATTGCCCCTTCCCCTACCGAGGGGAAGGTGGCGCGCAGCGCCGGATGAGGTGGGCGCATGGGTTTTATCGGTTTGACAGGAAAGCGCGTATTCTTTCAACCACCTCTTCCACCGCCGCCTTGCGTCGGCGGTCCCCCTCATTCACCTCATCCACCGCCGCCTTACGTCGGCGGTCCCCCTTCCCCTACGAGGGGAAGGAGCAAAAGGGGAAGGAGCGCGAGTTCGTCCATTCCCTACCAATGGGAAGGTGGCGCGAAGCGCAGGATGAGGTAGGGGCGTGGCCTGTAATCGGTTTGGCGGTAAAGGGTGTTGCAACGCAGACAATCGTCCCTTCCCCTACTGAGGGGAAGGTGGCGCGAAGCGCCGGAAGAGGTGGCGGCAGGAGCTTATGCCGGATTGGCAGTGAAGAATACTTTCTCTCAGCCGCCCCTTCCTTTGCTGTTTTCGCGGATCTGCGGGAGTTCCCCCTTTTTTCGCAAAACCGTTTGACGGCGGGGGATAATTGTACTATAATCGGTATATAGGATATTAAAAGGGGATTTGTGTCCCCGCGTGGATAATAAGGGGGATGTATGAAGAAAAAGCTACTTGCCATCCTCGCCGTCATTGTCTGTGTGACGGTGCTGCTCGCCGCCACGGCCGCTTATGCCGACTTCGGCGGTTTCAGCGGCGACAGCGATGACGGGTGGGACTCCGGCTCGGATTCCGATTGGGGCTCGAGCTGGGGTGATGACGACGGCTACTCCGGCGGCACTTGGTTCTGGGGCGGCACGTCCGACAGCTCAGACCGCGACAGCGGCTGCACCACGGGCGACATGATGGCGTTCATGGTAGTGCTCATCATAATAATAATCGTGCTGTGGTTCATGCGCAAAAACAACGCGCAGCATACGCCGCCCTCCGTCACCACATCCGTACAGCGCACGGACGACAGCGAGCTTACGCCTATAAGCCGTTATACGGAGGAGCTCGATCCCAACTTTTCCGTCTCGCAGATGCAGACGAAGCTTTCGAACCTCTACGTTCAGCTTCAGGATCAGTGGCAGGCAAAGGATCTTACGCCCCTGCGGCCTTACCTCACCGATGAGCTTTACAACCAGTCCGAGCGCCAGCTTGACGAGATCGTAAAGCGCGGGCGCACGCCGCACGTCGAAAGGATAGCGGTGCTTGGCAGCAACGTGCGCGGCTACTATCAGCGCGATGGGCTCGACCACCTCATTGTGGAGATGAGCACCCGCATAACCTCCTATATCACGGATGAAAACGGCAGCGTGGTCTCCGGCGACCCGAACCGCGAAAAGTTCATGACCTACGAGTGGGACCTTTGCAGGACGAGCGGCCTTCAGACCGAGCCCGAGGGCCATATGCACTCGGTCAACTGCCCCAACTGCGGCGCGCCCATCACGGTCAATAAGAGCGCGAAATGCCCCTACTGCGATACAGTCATTACCCTTGACGAGCACGACTGGCTCCTGTACTCCATAAAGGGCCTGTCGCAAAAGACCGTGTAAGCCCAAAACACAAACGCTCCGCCCGGCAAGGCTCCGCTTTGCCGGGATTTTTGTATGCGAAAGCCCGGCCTGCACCCGCCGCCCATGCGCCGGAGCGTCACAGGGCTTGTTGCTTTCCCTGCATTTGGGACGGGGATGAAGCACAGCACAGCCCCTTCCCCTCAAAGGGGAAAGAGCAAAATGGGAAGGAGCGCGAGTTCGTCCATTCCCTACCAATGGAAAGGTGGCGCGCAGCGCCGGATGGGGTGGCAGCCGGAGTCAGCGTCAGACGGACACGGAAGAACACATTCGTATGGCCACCTCTTCCCCTCAAAGGGGAAGGAGCGCGAGTTCGTCCATTCCCTACCAATGGGAAGGCGGCGCGAAGCGCCGGATGAGGCGGCGTCAGACGGACACGGAAGAACACGTTCGTTCAGCCGCCCCTCTCTCCGCGTCCGTGCGGCAAACAGGGCGCAAAAAAACGCCGCCGCCCGTTTCGGCGGCGGCGGTTCGCGGGACTATCAATACTTTCCGGTACGCTCCTCAAGCTGTATCTCTAGGTCAAAGGTGTTGTTGCCCCTCTGTACGGTGACGGTTATGGTATCGCCCACCTTGTACTTGTTTATCTCGACCCTCAGCCCCGTTGAGCTTGAAACGGGGGACTTGTTGATGGCGGTGATTATGTCGTTTTCAAGTATGCCGGCCTTGTCGGCGGGGCTGCCCTCGATTATCGACACCACCTGGGGGAACGTGGCATAGTTGAACATGCCGAACCCGTAGCTCACGTTCTTGGTGGAAACGCCCAGATACGGCCTGCCTGTGACGTACC
Organism: Clostridia bacterium; assembly: GCA_017539215.1. Classification (GTDB taxonomy): domain Bacteria; phylum Bacillota; class Clostridia; order Christensenellales; family CAG-138; genus UBA3857. The sequence continues at coordinate 7,752 of JAFYHI010000052.1, forward strand.
CGTAATCCATTATGTCGCTGATGATGGGCCTTGCAAGGTCTATCGGCACCGCAAAGCCCAAGCCCTCTATGGACGCGCCGCTGGAGGTCTCGCCGCTTTGCTTGGCGTTGACTATGCCGATCAGCGTTCCGTCGGCCTTGAACAGGGCGCCGCCGGAGTTGCCGCTGTTGATCGCGGCGCTGGTCTGCAGCAGGGTCATGGACTGACCGCCTATTTCGATATCGCGGCCTATGCCCGAGATTATGCCGTCGGTCACGGTGTTTGAAAGCTCGCCCAGCGCGTTGCCTATCGCAAACACGCTGTCGCCCACGCGCAGCGCCTCGGAGGAGCCTATCGTGGCGTAGGGGAAGCTGCGCCCGTCGCCCTTTATCTTTATCACGGCTATGTCGGTAACGCTGTCGTTGCCGATAAGCTCCGCGGGGAACTCGCTGCCGTCGTTCAGGTAAACGGAAATGGTGCTTGCGCCCTCAACTACGTGGTTGCAGGTGGCAATATAGCCGTCCTCGGTGATTATAACGCCGCTGCCGCTGCCGGCGACCTGGTCGCCGTAGGCGGATACCGTGATGTCAATGGACACGACGGTGCGCATGCAGTTCTCCAAAACATCGGTGATGGGGGCCCCTTCGTCGGCCTTCGTACCGCTTATGTCAAGGCCGGAGGAGGGGGAGTCCGTCTGCTGAGTGGGCTTGGCGGAATCCGCAGGCATGTCCGTCTGTGAGGGGCCATCGGTCACGGCGGGCACTTCCGTCGCCGCGGGGACGTTGGTTCGGCCGCTGCCGCCGCCGAATATGAGGTATGCTATGCCTGCGACGCAAGCAAGCAGAAACAGCGTTATCAGCACGCAGGCGATTATAGCTCCGACTGGCATCATGATCTTTTTACTTTCCATTTTATCTCCTTTCAATGTAACTGCCGGGCGCCGGTCCCGCAAGGCCCTTGCCCATAGCAGGAGTTTACGGTAACATTATAGCCAAAAAAACGGGTTTTGCAATCCCTCTTTTGTAAAACTTTCGGGCAATGTTTTTACAACTTCGCTTAAAGCTTGACAGCGGTGTCATTTCATTGACCGAATTTGTCAAGTTGGTGAATCGGTTGCAAGCGGGCGAAAAAGGCGGTATAATAAGCAAAAAGAAAAACGGAGGCGTTCACATGGCGTCAAATCAGCTTATACTGATCTCGGACGATCAGCGCATAATACATGAAACGCTTGAGGCTTATCTTACAAACGAGGGCTTTGAGTGCATTTCCGCCTATGACGGCGAGGAGGCGATAAACCTTTTCAACAGCCGCAAGCCCGACCTTATCATACTCGACATAATGATGCCCAAGAAAAACGGCATGGAGGTCTGCCGCGAGATACGCGCCGTCAGCCACGTTCCCATCATAATGCTTACCGCCAAGTCGGAGGAGATAGACCGCGTGCTGGGCTTGGAGCTGGGGGCGGACGACTATATAGTCAAGCCCTTCTCCGCGCGCGAGGTGGTGGCAAGGGTCAAGGCCGTGCTGCGCCGCTTCAGCCGCCAGCAGGAGGAGCCCACGCAGGTCATACGCTACGGCGGGCTTGAGATAAACATAAACAACTACGACGTGCGCCTTGACGGCGAACGCCTGCCCCTGACCCCCAAGGAGGTGGAGATATTCCAGCTTTTGGCATCGCATCCGGGCAAGGTCTATTCAAGGGAGAAGATACTCTCCCTTGTATGGGGCTACGATTATTTCGGCGATACAAGGGCCGTCGACACCCAGATAAAGCGCATACGCCAAAAGCTCCCCGGCGAGGAGATAGGCTGGGCCATCAAGACCGTGTACGGCGTTGGCTACAGGTTTGAGGTCTATAACGGTGAAGAAGAGCCGCAGCGGTAAAAAGCCCCAAAAGGCGGGCATGCTCACCTCCATACTGATAATCGTCATGTCGGCGCTGGTGGTGAGTATTTCGCTTACCGTAATACTGTTCTCGCTGATGGGCAAGGTGGTCTACGGGCAGGTGATCGCCAACAGCATGCGCCCGCAGGCGCGCGTGCTTGCGGACGCCTCTGCGGAGCTTTTATCGGGCGCTCTCACCGAGGACAGCTTCAAATTCATGATGCGCTCCAGCGAGACCACCGTTGTTGTACTCGACAATAACGGCGAGCTTGCCGCGTTTTCAGAGCCGCGCATTGACTCGGGCGCGGGGCCGAACACACCTCTGCCGGGCGGAGAAACGCTGCCGGACGGAGAAACGCTGCCGGGCGTCGGAAAGCCGCCGGTGTTCGAACGCGGCGACAAGGACGTCAAAAAGGTGGGCGACCGTTTGAGCGAATACGTCGATCACTGCCGCGCGGCCCTTGACAAGGCCGCCGAGGCGGAGCCCTACTCCGAATACACCGAGTACCCGCAGAATCTCGGCGTTATAGTTGCGCTGCCCGTCACCGACGAAGGCGGCGAGGCTCTGGGCGCGGTGTTCCTTATAAAGCCGGTCTACGACATTGCGGAGACCTCAAAAAGCGTTATGATAGTGCTTGTCATCGCTTCGCTTGCGGTGGCTCTCTTAATGATAATCCCCATCTACTTCATATCCCGCTGGCTCAGCGATCCTGTCAAAAAGCTCAATACGGCTGCGGACGGCTTTGCAAAGGGCGATATGACAAGCCGCGTCATCCCCGACGGCCCGCGCGAAATAGGGCGTTTGGGCGAGTCCTTCAACACGCTTGCCGATAATCTCGAACGCAACATAAGCGACCTTACCCTTGAGCGCAACCGCCTGCGCGCGGTGCTCGACGGCCTGAGCGAGGGGCTTATAGCGTTTGACAGGGAGGGCCGCGTTATCAATTGGAACTCCGCCGCCGCGCTGCTTTTGGGCGGCGAGCCGGATACCGACCCAACGAAGCTCCCCGCATTCGGCGACGTACGCGCCGCGGCGAACACGGTGTTTGAAACGGGCGCAAGCTGCATCGACGCCACAAAGAGCGGCGAACGGGTGATACGCATCAGCGCCGCCCCCGTCGACCGCGAGCACGGACAGTCCGCCGGCGCGATAGTGCTGCTTATGGATATGACCGAGGCCGAAAGGCTTGAGCAGACCCGCCGCGACTACGTTGCAAACGTCAGCCATGAGCTGAGGACGCCGCTTGCCTCCATCCGCGGGATCGCGGATATGCTGAGCGACGGCCTTGTCAAAAACGAAGACGACAAGCGCCGCTATTACGGCTACATATTAAAGGAGAGCATACGTCTTTCCACCCTTATAAACGACCTGCTGGAGCTGTCGCGTCTGCAAAGCGGCGGCGTGGAGCCGGAGCTGCGCAAGACGGAGCTTTATGAGCTTATCGCAGACGTCGCCTGCCGCACCGAAGACAGCGCCGCGGCGCGGGGCATGCGCATACTCACGGATATCCCGGAGGGCAGGTACTATGCCCTGACCAACCCCGACCGTGTGGAGCAGGTGCTGATCTCGCTGTTTGACAACGCCGCAAAGCACGGTACGGAGGGCGGCTTCATCCGCTCAGCTATATGCGGGCAGGGCGATAAATGGCTGGTTTCGGTCGAGAACCCCGCCGACGTGCGCGAAAGCGACCTTGAACATATCTTCGAGCGCTTCTATAAGGCGGACGTCGCGCATTCGGGCGAGGGCACGGGGCTGGGCCTTGCCATTGCCGAGGAGGTGCTGCGCGTTATGGGCGAGACCATCCGCGTAAATTACGAGCAGGGGGTCATCAAGTTCACGTTCACCGTGAGCAAGTTTGAAAAATGAACTGTTTCGACTGCCCCTTAAACTGCGGCGCAGACAGGCAGGCGGGGGAGACTGGCGCCTGCGGAGCGGGCAAATACGCGCTTATCACAAGGGCCGCAAGGCATTATTTTGAGGAGCCGCCCATCTCGGGCACAAGAGGCAGCGGCGCGGTGTTCTTTGCGGGCTGCAATCTGCGCTGCGTTTTCTGCCAGAACATCGACATATCGCGCCCCGCTGCCAATATCCCCGGCCGCCTCGCAGACGAGGAAGGGCTTGCCTCGGTCATGCTTTCGCTGCAAAACGCCGGCGCGCACAATATAAACCTCGTTACCCCGGCGCCGCATCTGCGGCTCATCGCCCGGGCAATACCCCTCGCGCGCGAAATGGGGCTTAAGCTACCCATCGTCTACAACACCAACGGCTATGAAAAGCCGGAGTCCCTGCGCCTGCTCGACGGGCTTATTGACGTTTATCTGCCCGACTACAAGTACGTTACCCCCGCGCTTGCCCAAAGGTTCAGCGGCGCCGCCGATTACCCGGAGTATGCGCTTGCCTCCATAACCGAGATGTTCAGGCAGGTGGGCGAGCTTAAAACCGATGATGACGGCATTGCAGTGCGCGGGCTTATAATACGGCATCTCGTGCTGCCCTGCGCCGTGGACGAGACCCGCCGCGTGCTCGAATCCGTTGCGGAGCATTTCCCAAAGACCGTGCATCTGTCGCTGATGAGTCAGTACACGCCCATACCGGGTATGCAAAAGCCCCTTGACAGGCGTCTGACAAGGGGCGAATACCGCCGTGCGCTGGATAAATGCATTGCGCTTGGGTTTGAAAACGTGTTCATTCAGCGGCTTTCAAGCGCGGACGCGGGCTATACGCCTGAGTTCAACGGGTTTTTCGAGTAGCTCACGCCGCCTCTATCCGCGCTACTATCACGGTCATGTCGTCCGCTGCGCCGTGCTTTGCGGCCTCTGCTATTATGGCGTTTGCCGCAAGCTCCGCGTCGGGTTCGCCGAGTACGCACCTTGCGAGGACGCTTTCGATCTCTTCCCCGAGCGCGTCCGACGCGCCGTCCGTCATCAGCACCACCGTATCTCCCGCACACAGCTCAAATTCGCCCGACGCGCTTCGGGCGTTTTCTATTATGCCCACGGGCAGACCCTCGGCGTAAAGGGAGATAAGCTCGTCCCCGCGCAAAACGAACCCCGGCGGAGCGCCGTGCTTTGAAACGCCCGCCGTGCCCGCCTCAAGGTCTATCAGCATTACGTCGAGAGTCGCGTACATATCGCCGCCGCCGCGCCGCGTCAAAAGGTCGTTTGTCAGCCCCGCCGCCTCCTCAACGCCGAACCCCACCGAAAGCAGGTCCGAAAGCAGCGCAAGCGCCGAGCGGCTTTCGTTTGCGGCCTCGCGTCCCGAGCCCATGCCGTCGGAAAGCGCCAGGAGCAGCCTGCCGCCCTTTTGCCGCACAAGCGCGCTGTCGCCGCAGGCAGAGCTGCCCTCACGCGTGACGCTTGCCCTGCCGCACAGGGGCTTTAATCGCTCGCGGCGGGGCTTCGGCTTTTGCAGCGCGCGCCTGAGCGTGTCCGAAATACAGCCCAGCATTCGCCCCTCGCGCCCGCCGCTGACCCGCGCAAGCTCCGAAAGCACGTCCGCAAGCTCGGCTACCTTCAACTGCAGCCTGCCGTAGCCGCGTCCGCTGAAGGCGTCCGCGCCGGCGAACGCTCCGCGCATGTACAGCCGCTGAGGGACGAGAGCAAAAACAAGCGATGAAAGCGCAAGCTCCGCGTAATTGAATATGTACAGCCCCTTTATGAACACGGCAAAGCATACGCCCGTCAGCGCGAAGCCCGCAAGGCAGGCCCATTTGCCGAGCGACCGCAGGGAAGCGCCCACAAGCGTCATTGCCGAAAGCACCGCAATAAAGTGCATATCCCCGCCGCAGGCCAGCACGCGTCCTGCTGCTGCGGTCACGGCGCAGGCCACAGCGGGCGCGCCCAAACGGTACGAAGCGAACAGCGCACAGACCCCGGCAAAAACCATGGCGGGGCTTACCCCGGCGATATTGAAATTGCGCATGGCAAGCACCGCAAGCCCCGCCATGGCCGACACGGTCAAAAGCTCGGTATCGGTTGCGCTCCTGCCGCCCAAAAGCGAGCCCAATGACCGCATCCCGCAGCCCAGTACCACCGCCGCAAGCACCGACACCGCCGCCGACCCCACGGCAAGCGCCGCCCGTATGTGAAACGCCGCGCATACCGGCAAAAACAGCAGGCATTCGGCTGCAAACGCCGCAAGCAGGCGATACAGTCGCTGAATGCTGCCCTGAGAGTTTATAAGGTATATCACGCCGCCCAGCCCCGCGCATACTATGGCGTATGCGGGAAAGCCGCCCAAAAGGCAGCCTGCCGCCGCGCCCGCCGCCGCAAATGACGGATCCAGCCCCGCGTACCACGCCGCCATCACCGCAGCCGCGCCAAAGGGCGCAAGCCCCTCAAAAGGCGCGTAAGAGCCCAAAAGCGCCGAAAACGCCGCAAGCGCAAGCCCCGGCAACAACAGCCCGGCCCGCCTTGCGCGCGCCTCGCTCCGCCCGTCCGCGGGCGCATAGAATATTTCACGAATAAGCTTTTCCATTTCACGGCCCCCAAGTCCTTCGTATGCCCATAATATAGGCTATGCCCCGCCCCGGCACGGTCGCTCCGGGGGCGTGAAAAAACGCAAAAAAAGCCCATGTCCCGGCCTTTTTGCATAAAAAAAGCCCCGCCCCGGAAAGGGCGAAGCAACCTAGATATTGAGTTTATCGTGTTTCAAGCCGTGCACCCACCCTTCGACAGAAAGATCCCCGAGCGGTATCCCGACAGGCGGCTCCCGTCAGGCTGACCCGCGGCACACCGGGCGTTCCGCTTAATGCTGCTTCCGTCAGGACCTGACATGGTTCACAGTGCCCGATTGCACAGGACCCGACGATCAACGCTCCTTATCGGTTCCGGCCTCGCAAATCTCTGCCTCGGGGTGGGAATTAGACCCTGCTGAGGCGGATTGCAGGTAAAGGGCACCGCCAGCTCCCCGTTTAGCACGGCAAAAGCTATTATACATCACCCGCGCCGCAAAAGCAAGCTTTTTTTACGAGCGCTTTTTTCTTACCGCCGCGCCCGCCGCGGCAAGCAGCAGCCCCTCCGCCGCAAGCAGCGCGGCAAACGCCCACTCTCCCGAGGCGGCAAGGACGAGCTGGCCCTGCGGGGTGAATTTTGATATCAGCGCAAGGGCGGGGGAGAGCGACGCGTCGGCAAAGCAGCCTCCCAAAAGGCTTGTGATAAGCGCGGCAAAAGGCGCGATAACGTCCGTTCTGAGGCCCGCGTTAAGAGACGAGAGCAGGCAGCATACGCCCGAAAGCAGCAGGCTGTATCCCAAAAGCCCCGAGGCAAGGGAGAGGGTTTTCTCACGGGCAAAGGCGAACGCCAACGCGGAGAACGCGAGGGCCGTGATAAGCGGCGCGGCAGCGTCCGACGCGAACGCCAGCGCCGCACCGCGGGGCGCGGTGCGAAGCCGCTCCGACACAAGGCGCGGGGCCCTTCCCGCAAGCCCGCGCGAAAGGGTCAGCATAACCAGCATCAGCGCAAACGCGGCAAACCCCGCAAAGCCCGCAAACCCCTGCCCGAACACGGCGCGGTCTGCTTGGGAGCCGCCGGAGCCTCCCATCTCGGTAAACGTGCAGACCGACGAGGGCGTGAATTCCTCGGCATACGCTTGAAGCTCATCCGGGTCAAACCCGTCGCGGGCAAGCCTCTCACGCGCACGCGCATCGGCCCTTTGGGCAAGCAGCCTCCCAAGCACCGTTTCGCGTATCAGCCCGGCCGAAACCGACCCCGGCGCGCTTTCAAGCGATATAAGCTCGGCGGGGGAATCGCCCGCTATGCGTGCGGAGTATCCGGGCAGTACGGTGAGCGCGGCCTCGCATTCGCCGCGAATGAGCGCCTCCTTCGCTTCCTCCTCCGAGGCGCAGACGAGGGCCGAAAATCCCTCCTGCGAGGTTATCCCGGAGACGAGCAGCATAGACGCCTCGTCCCCGCACTCGTCGCATACGGCAATTCGCAGGGTATCGGGCGCTTCTGCCCCGCTCATTGAAGAAGCCGCGTAAAAGCACAGGGACAGCGCCAAAAGCACGGCGGGCAGCAGCCAAAGCCTGCCGCCGAACATCAGGCGTATCTTTTTGAAGCTCAGCAAAAACAGCCTTTTCATGCGCGTCTCCTCGACCTTATTACAAGTAGCGACGCCGCAAAAAGCACTGCGGCGGCGATCAGCACCGGCACAAGCAGGCGGACGGCGCCGGCAAGCCCCATGCCGGCATAGGCGTACTGCATACTGCGGGCAAGCACCTGCGGCAGCATAAAGCGCGAGGCCTGCCGCAGGGCCGCCGGGCCGAGCTCCGCCGGGTAGAATGCGCCGCCGAGCGTAAGCACGGCAAGCATCACAAGGCTTCCCGCAAGCTGCGCCGAGGAGGGCTTTTTGACGAGCAGCCCCAACAGCAGGAAAAACGCGAAGCTCAGCATAAAGCAGGCCGCAAGTGCGGGTATCAGCGCCCACAGTCCGCCCGGTCGAAGCAGCGCCAATATAAGCGCCGCGGGCAGCGCCGTTGAGACGAGCGCCACCGTGAATTTGGAAAGCAGCGCTTCGTGGGCTTTGCCGCCCGTCAGCAGGAACCTGTCCATAAGGCCGGAGCCGAACTCCTCGGAAACGGAGCGCAGCAGGCAGAGCGGTATGAACATGACCGTCATAGACAGCATGCCCGCCGCAAAGAACAGCCGCTTGGAGTCATACTCGCGCCCGTACAGCGAGGAAAGCCCCATATAATCAAGGCGGCTCAGCGCGTCGTCGGCGGCGGCCTGCGAATAGCTACGGTACACCTCCTGCATCTTTTCGCCGTCAAGCTCGCCAAAGCGCACGCGCGCCTCGGCATAGGCGGCGCGCTGATTCTCCTCGAGTATGCCTATTATGCTCGTAAGCACGGTCTTTACCATTACGGCTTCGGTCGGCATATCGCGGTTCAGCGCCACGGTCACGTCCGTGTCGCGCATATCGTAAAGGTCGTAGAAAAAGTCTTTGGGTATCGTTATGACGGCGGCGCACCCGGCCTCTTTAAGCTCCGCGTCGGTCTCGCCGGAGGCGCGTATAACGGGCCTGAAAATGCCGACGTGGTCAAGCTGAGCCGTCAGCACGCGGCTCATCACGGTGGAGTCCTCATCGCGCACGGCCACGGCAAATTCGGGCATTGCGCCGCCTTTTGAAAACGTGCCGAGCCCAAGTAGCATACCGAGCGTCAGCGCCGCGGGCAGCGCAAGCAGCAGGAGGGATTTAAGCCCGCCTCCCGTCAACAGCCGCAGGTCTTTTTTAAGACAGGCGAAGAATCTCATTTGAGCCTTCCCCCCTCAAGGGTAAGAACGCGCCCGCAAACGGATGAAACGTCCTCTCCGATATGCGAGATAAGCACCACCGCCGCGCCGCCCTCGCGCAGCCTTGAAACGGCGCTCAGCATTGCGCGTACGGACTCCGCGTCCGCACCGACGGTGGGCTCGTCCAACAGCAGCAGCTTCGGGTTTATCACAAGCCCCGCGGCCATATTAAGGCGCCGCTTCATGCCGCCGGAGTAGGTCTCTGCCCTTTTGTTTGCCTTGGCCTCAAGCCCGGCAAGCCTTAAAAGATAGTCCACGCGGGCCTTTTTGCTTTTGCCCGAAAGCCCGTAAGCCTCCGCGAAAAACTCCAGATTCTGCCTGCCGGTAAGCTCCGGGTACAGCGAGACCTCCTGCGGGACGTACGCAATTGCGCCGGAGAGCGGAACGTGCTCGCGCCGCGTGCCGGAGGTCGGCTTTATCACCCCCGCGATAATGCCTATCAGCGTGGATTTGCCGGCGCCGTTCGGGCCGACAAGCCCCAGCGCCTCGCCCGCGTGAAGGTCAAGGCTGACCCCGTCAAGCACGCGCTCGCGCCCGCGCTCCATTACTATGCTGTCAAGTGAAAGTACGGTTTCGTTCATATCGTAAAAGGCGGAGCCGACCGATCGCGCGGCCGGCCCCAAGTCGGAAACGAGTTGAAATGAGCTTAATTGAACAGGAACATCCTGCCCAGAGTCCCGGTAAGGTTTTGAAGCATACCGTCGAAGATTTCGCCTATCTCGTCAAGAGTTTTGTCCGAGACGTCGGTGGGGGAGACCGTGGGTGCTTCAACGCCGCTGCCCTCGGTCACGCGGGCGGTGATCTCTGCTTTTGCTATGTCGCCCGCATCGTCGTCCTCACCCGGGGTGTACGTTATCTTATGCACCATGGCGTCGCCCTCGGCCTCGGAGTCGATAACGATGCTCATCCCGCCGTCCGCCATGCGCAGGTTTATCCTGCCGGCGTGGGTGCCGAGCGCGGACTCCTTCGTCAGATCGAGCGCGATCCCGCATACCGCGAAATCTTCACCGTTCATCCTTTCGATAATGGTCCCGTCAAGGCTCGTATCGGTCTTTGAAACGTCAAGCTGCACGGAATCGACGAATTCCTCGCCGCCGTAAACGGTCACGTTCTCGATATAGGTGCGGTCAAAGGTCTTGCCGCCCGTCGCCATGGACTTGAGCGTGTCAATGGAAACGCGGGCCTCGTCGGTGATAAAGCGGTGGGATACAAGCTCGCTGCCGTCCGCAAGCACCTGAAGCTTAAAGTGCGCGTCTGCAAGCTCGTTTGCAAACCTTTCGGCGTTCACGCGCAGGAATTCGGGCAGGGTCGCGGGGGTCTCGGGGCCGTCCGTGTCGTCGTCTGCCGACTCGCTCAGGCTGATGACCGCCTCATATACCGGGGCGAGCTTTTCCGCAAGATAGCAGCCGTCCCTGTCCAGAATATCGGCCATGGCATTGAAGGCCTTTTCAAGGTCCTCGGCGGACGGCGTCACGGTGTAGCGGTCAAAAACGCCGTCCCAGGTCCCGCCGAAAAGCTTGTCTGAAGCCTTGCGCTCCACCTCGGTATTCTCACGCGTGGAGGCCTTGGCAAGCGCCGCCAGCAGCTCCATGACCTCGCGGCGGGTCTTCTGCTCGTCCAAGGGCTCAGTATCGAGCTTTTCGAAAGAGGCGGGATCAAACCCGTCGGCTTCCTCGGCAAGCTTGCCCATAAGCGCCTGAATGCCTATCGTATAGTACTTATCGTCAAGCTGGGGCACATACAGGCCCAGCGTTTCGTCCGTGCGGGTCACGGTAGCGTCAAGCAGGGGATTGCCCTTGAACTCAACGCCAAGACGCATGTTCGTGCTGTCGGCGCCGCAGTCCAGATCGATGCCCGCATTCATCCGTTCAAGCAGAGAGGATATCACCGTGGTCTCGCTGAAAAGCCCCGCAAGCCCGTCCGACGAGGACTCTATCCCGGCGGTCAGGTCGATATGCGCTTTCACGTCCCTGCTCGCGCGCACTTTGTCCTGCGCGTCGAACACGCTGTCAAGAGCGCGCTCAACCTGCGCCTTTTCGGCCAGGGCCAGCTTTATCCTCGAAGGAGGCAGCAGCTTTGCATACGCGCCCGTAAAGTACAGCGCCGCACATGCGCCCAGTATCAGCAGCGCCGCAATGGCGATTATGAGCCCCGCCTTGGACTTGCGCTTCTTCGGCGCGGCCTCCGCTGCGGAGGACTTGCCGTCCGCAGGTTTCATGCCGTCCGCAGGACTGCCGTCCGCAGGACCCGCAGACCCGCCGTCCGCAGGACCCGCAGGCTTCCCGCCGTTCGCAGGACCCGCAGAGTTCATGCCGTCCGCAGGACCAGCAGACCCGCCGTCCGCAGGACCCGCAGAGTTCCCGCCGTCCGCAGGACCCAAGGGGTACTTCTCCCCGCAAACGGGGCAGAACAGAGCGGCGTCCTCCAGAGGCTCACCGCAGTTGGGGCAGTATTTCATAGACTTTACCTCCTTTTATGGGTTTACAACAGCATATTAATGCAAGCCCCGCCGCTTGTCAATAAATGGCCCGCAACTTTTACCGGGATTTTACATTCCCCGCTTTTTCCGGATGAAAGCGGCGAAAAAACGCCCGTCCCGGCGAAGGCCCGCGAAACGGCTTTACACGCATTTTACGGAAGGTTTCGAATGCACGCTGTTGAAAAACGCCCGTCTTGGTGATATAATATTTTTATGGAAGACATGACTGAAACCAAACCCGATAAGGGCCGGGCGCTTCGCGGCGTGCTGACGGCGCTGATACTTGCAGGCGCGCTTGCCGTTTTCATACTCTGGGGCCTTACCGAAAGCACGCTTACCGTGCCGGGCGCCGCCGTTGCCGCGGCAACGCTGTGCCTTTTCGCGCTGGGGCTCGTGCTGTGCCTGCCGGGCGCTGTGCGCTTTTTCTCCGGAGAGGAGAAGGTTCGCCGCCTTGCCGCCTCGGGCGACCGTTCCGGCGCAAGGCGCCGCCTGCATCCCGTGTTCGGGGTAATGCTCACGCTGCTTGCCGCAAGGTTCATTTTGATAGCCGTCGCGTACGTTTTCGGGCGCATATTCTCGGACGTGCACGGGTCGGTCTTTTCGTCGCTTAAGGATATCTGGCTAAAGCTCGATACCGACGCCCCGCACTACTTCTCGATAGCCGAAAACGGCTATGTCACCTCGGGGGACGAAATGTACTCGCTGGTGTTCCTGCCGCTGTTCCCTGCGCTTATCCGCGCGTTCAACTTCGTTTTCAAAGACAGCTTCACATCCGCTTTCATAATCAACACGCTCTGCTCCTGCGGGGCCGCCGCCGTTATCTACGAGCTGGCCCTTCACGATGCCGGCAGGCGCACGGCGCGCCTTGCCGTGGTGTTCGCGTTTGCGCTGCCCGCCGCCATATTCTACGCCGCGCCCATGAGCGAGGCGCTGTTCCTGCTGCTGACGGCCTCGGCGCTCTTGGCTGTCAGGCGCGAGCGGTTCCTGCTTGCGGGGCTCCTGGGCGGGCTTGCCGCTTTCACGCGGTCGCCCGGGGCAATACTCATCGTGCTGTATGCCGCTGAGGCCGCGGCCTGCGCCGTGCGCAAAAAACGCTCGGGCACGCTGAACGCGCTGTTTGCCGTAAAGCTTGCCGCGGGCGCGCTGCTGCTGCTTTCGGGCACGTTCGGGTACCTGCTCATAAACAGGCTCGTTTTCGGCGACTGGTTCAAATTCGTCGAGTTCCAAAGGGATATCTGGTATCAGCAGCCTGCGTTCTTCTTCGACACCGCCGCCCTGCAGACGGATATGTTCTTTTCCACCGTGGGCGTCGCCAACGATGAGGCGCTCGGCCTGTGGCTGCCGAACCTGCTTTACATCGGCGGAGCCCTGCTCGTGTTCGCGCTGTCGGCAAGGACGCTGCGCACCTCGTATGTGCTTTATTTTGCCGCATACTTCGCCGTGGTATGCGGGGCTTCGTGGCTGCTTTCAGCCCCGCGCTACCCTACCGCGCTCGTCGTGCTTCCGCTTGCGCTCGCGCATCTGTGCGACAGCCGCGACGACGGCGTTGCGCTGGGCCGCGCCCGCGCAAAGGCGGCAATAGCCGTTTCGGTCCTGCTTGTGGGCCAGGTCGCTTATATCATTATGTACACGGCGGATTACTGCATATACTGATACCGCCTGTCGGTTCGGCTTTGCGCCGGGAAAGGATCTTTGATATGCTGCTTTACAGTATCGCGCTTTTAAGCTACCCCTACGCGTCAAGGGCCGTGGGGTCCATGCCAAGCCGCTACACGTTCCTGCTGCTTGCCGCGCTTGCCGTGATGGTGCTGGGCATGTTGGCCCAGGTCGGCGTGCAGAACACTTTCAGCAAATACTCCCAAATGCGCGCCATGTCGGGGCTTACCGCGTCGGAGGTCGCAAAGGAGCTTTTGCGCAGCAACGGCAGCTCAGTTCAGGTGCGCCCCACCGGCGGCGCCCTGACCGACAACTATAACCCCAAGGCGGGGTGCGTTTCGCTCAGCCAGTCGGTCTATTCGTCAACGAGCGTCGCCGCAATAGCCGTCGCCGCGCACGAATGCGGGCACGTTATGCAGTACCAAAACGGTTACGCCGCGATCAAGCTGCGCAATGCGCTGCTGCCCGCTGCCAACATCGGTTCAAGGTTCTCGTATTTGCTGGTGATACTCGGCATCTTTATGGGTTCGTTCGGCTACACGGTCAGCATGATAGGCGTGGTGCTGTTCGGCGCGGTGCTGCTGTTTCAGCTTCTGACCCTGCCGATAGAGCTTGACGCATCAAGGCGCGCCCTGGATATGCTGAACGCCGGCGGCTACATTGCGATAGGCGAGGAGGAGTCCGCCGCCAAAAAGGTGCTCCGCGCCGCCGCGTTCACATACGTCGTCGCAGTGCTTTCCGCCGCGATAAGCTTCTTAAGGCTCCTTGCCATCGCGCAGTCCAACCGCCGCCGCTGAGCTGACCTCAGCCCATTGCTCTCCGCCTGACGCGGGGAGCTTTTTTTGAATCGTGCCCGCCTCCCGCGCCGGATCCGGGAAGGCATAAACGAGCCGCCTCCCACGCGGGCATAATCGCACCCGCCTCCCGTGCTGGCGCCCGCACACACAAAACCCCCCGAAGCAGCTTCGGGGGGTCTTGACTGTCGATGGTTTAGCTTCCGAATATCCTGTACGCGCAGTAGAAGGTCTGGCGCCAGTAATTCTTGTTGTAGGTGCGGTAGACTATCTTGCCCTCGTTGGAGGAGGCGTCGACCATGTAGCCGCCGCCTACGGCAATGGCAACGTGCCCGCTGTAGGTGCCCATCTTGTAGACTATGACGTCGCCGGCCTTTATGTTGGACATGGAGCCGATCCTGGGGTACCTGTTGGTGGTACGCCATTGGTACGAGGTCATATAGCTTTGCTGTACGCCTGCCTTGTTAAGGCACCAGTACACAAAGCCCGAGCAGTCGAACGCATCCGGCCCCTTTGCGCCGCGCACATACGGGCAGCCCAGCTTGCTCTTTGCAATGCGGATAAGATTGTTTATCTTGTCCTGCGTCGAGCTTGACGGCTTGGGCGTCGCCGTGGGCTTTACCGTGGGCTTTGCCGTGGGCTTGGGCGTCCTTGTGGGCTTTGCCGTGGGCTTGGGCGTGGTGCCGGGTCTGGGCGTCCTTGTGGGTTTGGGCGTCCTGGTAGGCTTGGGAGTGGGCGTGGGCTTGGGAGTGGGCGTGGGAGTCGGCGTTGCGGAGGCGGGCATATCGGCCCTCTTCGCGTCGTCTGAGAAGAGCTTTTCAAGCGTCTCCTTTGCGACCTTGCCGTCCACGGTCAGCTTGTTGTTCTTCTGGAACAGCTTGACCGCATTCTCCGTGACCTCGCCGAAATAACCCGTGATCTCCCTGCGGAGCATGTAATTGAGCTTATACAGGCGGGTCTGTATCCTCTCAACGTCGTCGCCGCTCATGGTCAGCTCAAGCTTGTTGTACTTGGCGTCGTCGCTCATCAGCGCGATCCTCGTGGCGGGGCCTATATGCCCGTCGACGATTATGTCGTTCCTGCCCTGAAAACGCTTTACGGCATTGACGGTGTCCTTGCCGTACTTGCCGTCGGGCTTGGTTGAAAGATAACCCAGGTCAAACAGCTTGTTCTGGTACTGTTCAACGTCCTCGCCCGTGGAGCCTATGTAAAGGGAATTGGGGACCGCGTCCTCATAATACAGGGCTTCCTTGGTCTGAGAACCGACCATGCCGTCCACTTCCAGATGGTTCTTCTCCTGGAAGCTCCTGACGGCGGTTTCCATCGACTCGTCAAACTTGTTGTCCGTGACCTCTTTAAGGTAGTCCAGCTCGTAAAGACGGTCTTTCATGGCGGCGATATCGGTGCCTTCGTCGCCCAGACTTGCCATGTAAAGCCTTGCGGAATTCGACATCAGCAGCGAATAGTCCGCCTCTCTGATCTCGCCTGTTACCTCAAGGCCGTTCCTGCGCTGGAAGGCCTTTGTCGCCTCCTGGGTTATGGGGCCGAAAACGTTGGTGGGTTCATCGTAGTCCATATAGTTCAGCTCCATAAAACGCTGCTGAATATCTATGACCACGTCGTTCTTGTCGCCCTTTGTCAAATGCAGGGGGACGGGGGTGGGAGTGGGATCCGGCGTTGCGGTGGGGACCGGAGTGGCGGTGGGCGTCGGAGTGGGTACCGGCGAAGGAACAAGTACGGTATCCTCGGTGGGAGTGGGATCCGTTTTATGTGCAGCTCCCGAAAGCTTCGGAATGAAAATGCAGGCAAGCACTATCGCCGCAATAAGGCCGCCGGCGCCTAAAAGGAAGGGCAGCAGATGCCGCTTCACATATTTGAACGCCGTTGCAAACCTGCATGAGATACCGTCGAAAAGGTCCCCCATGAAGGCTTTCAGCCTATCGGTGAACTTCAAGCGTATCACCTCCAATCGAAAAATATGAAGTCATTATAGCACATTCGGCTGAAAAAGTGAATGAATATATTGAAAAAACAGCCCTTGTCGGGCTGTTTCGGGGCAGTTTTTACCGATTTTTCATAATTCAGATGACACGATGTCGGCGTCAAACGCCGTTTTCGGACGGTTTCCGGTTAGCACCGTTCACTCGCCGTCCGCCGGTTTTTCGGTGTTTTTGCGGGGATTGTTCTTGCCCTTGTGGTTGTATTTGGCCTGCGCGTCCTGCATGCGCCCCGCAACGATAAGCTCCACAGCGGACGCGGCGTCTTGGAGCGCGGAGGCTACAAGCGGCCTCTCCTCCTCTGAAAAAGGCCCCAGAACGTGGCCTATCATGCCGTGCTCGGCGCCGCCGATGCCCACCCTCACACGGGGGAAGTCGTCAAACCCAAGCTGATACACTATGCTCTTCATGCCGTTGTGGGTGCCGGCGGAGCCTTTTTCGCGCATACGCAGGGTGCCGACGGGTATGTCGGCGTCGTCGTACACCACGATAAGGCGGCTGTGCCCGACTTTATACCAGTTCAGAAGGTCGCGCACGGCAAAGCCCGAATTGTTCATAAAGGTCTCGGGCTTGGCCAAAACCACCTTCTCGGAGCCTATGCGCCCCTCGCCGAATACGGACCTGAAATTGTGCCGGCGGATATCTATCCCGTGCCGCTCTGCCAGCACGTCAAGCGCCATATAGCCCGCGTTGTGGCGGGTGCCGGCATACTCCCTGCCGGGGTTGCCCAGGCCGACTATCACAAACATACCTTCATACTCTTCGGGGGTGAAGCGCACCTCACCGCCGTCCTTCTTGAAAAGATCCCTGATGGCGTTAAAAAGCTTCATAATAAAATTCGGACGGGCGTACGAATCAGCTCGGCCGCCCGTCCGATAAGTTCAAATCAGCCGAGGTACTCCTTGGGCTGCTCCTCGCCGGAGAGCACGCGCACCGCGCCTGCCGCCAGCGCGGACAGCTCGCCCTCGCCGGGGTACACGAACACGGGCGCTATAAACTCGGAGTGCTCGACAAGGTACTCGGAGAGCGCCTTGCTGTAAGCGATGCCGCCCGTGATGAGCACGGCGTCGACCTCGCCGCAGAGCGCGGCGGCCATCGCGCCGATGTTCTTGGCGATATTGTAGGCCATCGCCTCGTAAACGAGCTTCGCGCGCTCGTCGCCGGCCTCGATCATCTTCTCCACGTCTATCGCGGAGTTGGTGTTGAAATACGCCATGAGGCCGCCGCGGCCGGCGATCAGCTTGTAGATCTCCTCACGGGTGTAGCCGCCGTCGTAGATGAGGTCGGCGAGCTGCTTTGCGGGGAGAGCGCCGCAGCGCTCGGGGGTGAAGGGGCCTTCGCCCTCCATGGCGTCGGTGACGTCGACGATGACGCCCTTCCTGTGCGCGGCAACGGATATGCCGCCGCCCAGGTGCGCCACGACGAAGTTGTGCTCCTCGTACTTCATGCCGTTCAGCCTGCAGTGGTAGCGGCAGACGGATTTCTGATTGAGGCAGTGGAATATGCAGCCGCGGCGGATCTGGGGAAGACCGGTCACGGCGGCGACCTCGTCGCGCTCGTCAACGGTGACGGGGTCGACGATGAAGCTGGGCTTGCCGTAGGTCTCGCCGAAAGCGCGGGCGATAACGCCGCCGAGCATGGAGGCATGGCGCTGCGCGCTGGGCAGGTTCTTGAGGTCGTCCATCAGCTTGTCGTTGATGGTGTAAACGCCGCTCTTCAGCGGACGGACTATGCCGCCGCGCCCGACGAAGGCGTCCATCTCGGAGAGCTTGTAGCCGTGCTCCTCGATAAGCTGCTCGACCAGGTCCATACGCATGTCCTTCTGGTCGTGTATGGCGGCGAACTTCGAAAGCTCCTCCTGGCTGTGACGCACGGTGCCCTCATACAGCATCTCATAACCCTCGTAAACGCCCACCTTGGTGGAAGTGGACCCGGGGTTGATCGCAAGTACGCGATATTTCGGTTCCATAAACTTTTCTCCTTTCGGATAAGTATTGTTTCCAAATAATTATTATACCGCCCGCGGCGTGCGTTGGCAAATATATTCGGTCCTCCTGCGCGGCGGCCCGTCAGCCGTTCCGCTTTTCAAGGCCCTCGCGCCCCAGCTCCCTCGCGTACTGAAAAATGTACTGCTGTATAATGCCGGAGTACTCGCCCAACGCGTCAACGGCCTCGTAAAGCTCGGCCTTTGCCGCCTTGTTCCCGTCAAAGAAGAGCGCCTTCATCGCGCGGTCTATCCACACGTCTATCGGGAAGGCGTCGCTGTGCTGCAGCGAAAACAGCAGCACGCAGTCGGCTACCTTCGGACCGACGCCCGAAAAACTCAAAAGCTCCGCTCTCGCTTCCGCAAGGCTCATATCGCGCAGCGCCTCAAGGCGGTATCCGCCCGCCACGCGCTCCGCCGCGGCCTTTATAAACGGGGCGCGGTACCCCGTGCCAAGGGCATAAAGCTCCTCTTCCGTCAGCGCCGCTATGCGCTCCGGCGTCGGGAACGCGAACAGCGTTTGGCCCATGAATTCAAGCGGCTCGCCGCATTTTTCGCAAAGCCGTGCGACTATGCCCGATATGCGCTTTATGTTGTTGTTCTGCGATATTATAAAGGAAATGAGCGCCTCGAACGGCTCCTGATTGAACACCCTTATGCCGTGCGCCGCAGGGAAGCACACCGCAAGCCGCGGGTCCTTAATGACGCGCGCCTCTATCCCGGCGTAGCCGCGCCCCAGGTCAAGATAATGCGCCCACATGGCGGCGGAGGCGGGGGAGGCCCCGGTTACGATAATGCTGTCGCCCTCCTGCGTCAAAAGCGCGGGCTCGCCGCGCACCACGCCAAGCTGCCCGCCCATAAAGGGACGCCAGCGGAACGCCTGCCCGCAGGAACAGCTTTTTTCAAGATCGAAGCAGTCTATGCCGCGGAATATCACCGCGCCGTTTTCTATCTTTATGTCCATGGTTCGATTGTACCATCCTGAACGAAACTGTCAAGCCCGGGCGAGTTTTTCCTTAAAATATATAGCTTTTATTCTCGAATCGCTATTGACACGGCGAAGGTTTTAGTGTAATATAGGTCGGTAAGCCGCTCCATGTCGGTTATAAGCCGCGCTCTTTCGGGCGCGCACCGCAGCTTGGGCGAGATCTGTTAAGGAGGAGTTTCCGAATGTACGCTATTATCGTTACCGGCGGTAAGCAGTACAAGGTCGAGCAGGGCGACGAGATCCTCGTTGAAAAGCTCGACGCCGAGGTTGGCGCTCAGGTCGATTTCGACGTACTGATGATGGCTGACGGCGACGCCGTAAAGGTCGGCAAGCCCTATGTCGAGGGCGTTTGCGCCAAGGCAGAGGTCGTTGAGCACGGCAAGGGCAGGAAGGTTATCGTCTTCAAGTACAAGCCCAAGAAGAATATTCGCAAGAAGCAGGGCCATCGCCAGCCGTACACCAAGGTCAGGATCCTTTCCATCGGTTAAGAGGGTCACGGTATGACCACGGTTACCGTCAACTACAGGTGCGGCAGGCCCGCAGGGTTCAGGGCAAAAGGCCACACGGGCTATGCGTCCTCGGGCGAGGATATAGTCTGCGCGGCGGTATCGGCCCTTACCCAGACAGCGTATCTCGGCCTTGCCGAATACGTCGGCGGCGTCACCGCCGAACAGTCCGACGGCGAGCTTCGCGTTTCCCTCTCCGAGGCGTTGAGTCCGGAGGGGCAGAGGGCGGCGGAGCTGATACTCGGGACCATGCTCCTGGGGCTTGGTTCCATTGAGGAAAATTATAGTGACTATCTCAAAATCGTAAAGAAGGAGGTCAAGGCTTAATATGTTCAAATTCGATCTTCAGCTTTTTGCACATAAGAAGGGCGTAGGTTCTTCCCGCAACGGTCGTGAAAGCGAATCCAAGCGTCTGGGGCCCAAGCGTGCAGACGGTCAGTTTGTCCTCGCGGGCAACATTCTCGTCAGGCAGCGCGGTACTCATTTCCATCCCGGCGCCAACGTCGGTATCGGCAAGGATGATACCCTCTTCGCCAAGGTCGACGGCGTGGTCCGTTTTGAGACTAAGCACGGCGGTTACAAGTGCGTAAGCGTCTATGAAAAGGAAGAGATCGCGTAAGCGGTGAACGTATCTCAGGGCAGCTCCTCGGGGCTGCCCTTTTTTGCGCGCTTTGAAGCACGCGGCGTTTCGGCGTGCGCGGGCCGCAGGAACCGTTGTCGCAGGTTTGACACATTATTCTGTTTTCAGCAAGAAAATAATTTACGAAATTCAGAGTACAACAAATAAACTTATACAGCAAAATCGACTCATCGCTGCAGAAAAAACACGGATATTTTTCTTATTTTTCTATATCTGAGTCCAAGCGGGTTAAATAAATTTCAATGAAAAAAACTATTGCCTAAACGATGTATATACAGTATAATATAGCCACAAATAAGGCGGGCTTGTGTCAGCCCGTGTATAAAACAGGAGGATAACATAATGACCAGGAAACTCTTAAGCCTGCTCGTCGCGGCGCTCATGGTGCTTGCGCTCGTTCCCATGGGCGCGGCTGCAAGGGGCGATGCGGCTCATCGCAGCGGCACCCGTGCGGCGGCCGTTCCCACCAGGGACGTTGACGTAGACGGTTCGCTTCTCTTCGAGAACTTCGACGGTGACAATCTGACCAACCCCAACTGGTGGACCTACAATGCCGACGGTAACACCGCCACTTCCGGCAGCTACGACTTCTCCAACTGGGTCTGGATGACCTATGGCGAGGGCAGCGCATACAGCGGCACCGATGTATTTGCTTCGTTCTCCTATTACAGCGGCAGCTCATGGACTCAGGACAACTGGCTTGTAACTCCGGATCTTACCATCCCCTCCACAGGCTACTATTTCAGCGTTTATGTAAAGGCATACAACGCCTCCTACCGCGATAAGCTCTCCATACTCGTCGGCGAGTACGGCGTGGCTTATGATGATGAGTCCATCGATACCACCGCATGGACGGTAGAGATCCCCCTCACGCAGGTTCCCGCGGACTGGACGCAGTGGACGGTCGATCTTTCCGCCTATGCCGGCAAGACCATTGCGATAGCCATGCGCCATGCCGACACCGATATGTGGGCAGCTCTCGTTGACGACGTCAACGTCGGCCTCACCGGCAACCCGCCGCCCACTCCCGAACCCACTCCCGAACCCACTCCCGAACCCGATCTTGGCGATCTTGTCGAGGGTTATTACTTCGAAGAGGGCTCCAATGCCGAGGACTTCACCTTCATCGATAAGGACGGCGACGGCTTCAACTGGGAGTGGCAGGAGACCCTTCCCGAAACCGGCCAGATGACTCCCTACGAGGGCGAAGGTCTCATCTACTCCGCCTCCTATGATAACGATGCGCAGGCGCCGCTGACCCCCGATAACTGGGCGATCTCTCCTGCGGTCACCCTGCCCAACGAGACCGCGGCCGTCACCCTTTACGCCAAGGGCCAGGATGAGAGTTACGCGGCCGAGAATTTTGCCATCTACTGCGGCGCCACCGCCGATCCCGACCAGATGACCAAGGTCGGGGGCGACTTCACCGCCACCGGCGAGTACGTCAAGTACATGGCCGATCTCACCGCGTATGCGGGCCAGACCGTTTACATTGCCGTCCGTCACTATAACATAACCGATATGTTCTTCCTCAACGTCGACCAGGTTGAGGTATGGGGCACCGCTTCCGAGGAGCCTCCTGTAACCACCCACACCGTAACCTTCGTTGACGGGCTCACGAACGAGCAGATCGAACAGGTCGTCGTCATTGACGGCGATGCTGCCACGGCTCCCGATGCACCCGAGCATGAGGGTTACCACTTCACGGGTTGGGACGTTGACTTCTCCAACGTAACGAGCGACCTCACGGTCATGGCGCTTTACGAGATCAACCAGTATCTCGTGACCTTCGTCGACTGGGACGGCAATGTTCTTGCCAAGGATTACGTCAACCACGGCTCCGCCGCTGTGCCTCCCGCCGATCCCGAGCGTGAGGGCTATACCTTCATCGGTTGGGACGTTGACTTCTCCAACGTCACCGGCGACCTCACCGTCACCGCCATGTATGAGGAGAACGAAGTACCTCCCACTGTCCTCATCGGCGACGTCAACTGCGACGGCGTCGTGACCGCGTCCGATATCTCCTCGCTCTTTGCCTACGTTATGAACGCAGGCTCGCTCTCCGAGCAGGCTCTGCTTAACGCCGACATCGACGGAAACGGCACGGTCAACGCGACCGACGCAAGCCTCCTTGCCCAGATGGTATTCGGCGCATAAGGCGCAAAAGAAAAACCAAAACGACATGACAAAGGCTCCGCGGCAGCGCCGCGGAGCCTTTTGTCACGTCCCGCTGTTGTGTTTTCCGATCAGCTTATCAGCGATTTCACGAATATCTCGATACCGATGCAGATGAGTATCACGCCGCCGAGCACGGACGCCTTCCACGAAAGGCGCGTGCCTATCCTGCGGCCCAGCAGCAGCCCCGCGATGCATATCGCAAACGTGACCGCCGCGATCATCAAGGCGCAGACGAGAGCGTGTGTAAGATCGTATTCCGACACCGTGAACCCCACGGACAGCGCGTCTATGCTTGTGGCAACGCCCTGCACGAGCAGCGCCCAAAGCCCAACGGCGGGCTTTTCGGCGGGGGAGCTGCGCTGCTTCATCCCCTCGTACACCATTTTGCCGCCTATCGCAAGCAGCATTATCAGCGCCGCTATGGGTATGTACCTTGCCGTTTTTTCAAACGCGCTCACCATGGTGTGCACCAACAGCCAGCCTATCATGGGCATGAGCGCCTGGAAAAACGCGAATACCCCGGCAATGCCGCAGGTCTTTGCGCGGCTCATGCCGGGCTCGTTAAGCCCGTTTGCAAGCGACACCGAAAAGGCGTCCATCGCCAGACCCACGCCCAAAAGCGCGCTCGTCAAAAAGAAACCCATCGTCCATTCCATAGCTTATTTTCCTTCGTTCCCGGCCGGGGCAGCGGCTTTTGCGCCCCTGTCGGGGAACACGAACTTCCTTTGCAGTATAAAGCTGAACGGGTACAGCACCGCCTGCACCACAAGCTGAGCTATCCACAGCGGCATGCCCTTGGAGTCGGCAACGAGCGCAAGCAGCCCGTAGTTTGCTATGAGCATACCGATTATCACGGTGTAAAACCTAATGAGCGCCGTGCGGTTGGAGGTCTTAAACACCACCCGCATATTCAGCAGGAAATTGACGAACGAGCTGACCGCCCTTGCGATTATCAGCGCAACAAGGTGCGTGTCCGCCATCAGCCCGAATATCGGCAGGGCATACATTCCCGGAGCGGTCTCGACGGCCTGCGGCAGGCTTTTGAACACCGAGGCCAGTATCAGCAGCAGGCTGTAGTCAATAAGCAAACAGCTGAACGATGAAAGCATGAACACGAATATCATCTTGTAAATAAGCCATGAATCCTTGAACAGCCTGAAATGCGAGCTGCGGTTGCCGGCGATGTAAACCGTGTCGATGGGCGCCTCGATTATCTTAATGTGCTGTTTTGCGGCAAACAGAAGCTCCGCGATCTCATAGTCGTAGCGTTCGCCCTTTATCTCCAAAAAATCCTTTATGCGCTTTACCGAAAATGCCCTCAGCCCGGACTGGGTGTCGTACACGCGCACGCCGGAGGTCACGGCAAACACGCTGCGGGTTATGGCGTTGCCCCAGCGGCTCCTGAACGGAACATGCCCCGAAAAATGCCTGCTGCCTATGATAAAGGCGTCCGGATCGTTTTTCCACGCGCTCATCACGGTCAGGGCGTCGCGGGTCAGGTGCTGCCCGTCCGCGTCTATCGTAAGTATGCCGTCGTCCTCGCGGCAGATCCCGCTTATGTATTCAAACGCGGTCTTCAGCGCGCGGCCCTTGCCGCGGTTAAGGCAGTGGCGTATCACGGTTACGCCGGAGTATTCCTTTTCGAGTCTGCGAAAAATGCCGGCGTAGGCGGCGCCGCTCCCGTCGTCCACCACAATAAAGCGGTCGTCGCCGGAGGCAAGCCCATCTATCACGCCGAACAGTTTTTCGTCGGGCCTGTATGCGGGAATAACTATAAACATCTGCGGATCTTTTCCTGTCGTCACGGTATCAGCTCGTTAACGCCGGCAAGCGTCTCCGAGGCCCGCGAATTGAGCTTGGTGAAGTAGTAGGTCAGCACGTCTTCTACAGCCCCCGCCGAGGACGAGCCCGAAAGCCCGTTCGGCACGCATACGACTATCGCAATGTCGGGGTCGTCGTTGGGCGCAAAAGCCACGAACCAGCTTGTGTTCTGCACGTCTATCGTAACGCCGCCGACCTGCGCGGAGCCGGTCTTGCCGCTGGTCAGCTCAAGATAGCCCATCTCGTCGTATTCACGGCTGAACGCCTGACCCGCAGTACCGCCGTCCTCGGGAGAAACGACGCCCTTCATGCCCTGGCGTATCGCATCCCAATAGGACTCCGGCGCCTCTATCTTGTTAAAAACCGTGGGCTTGGTCTGCAGTATCGGGCTGCCCTCGGGCGACGTCACGGAGCCGACTATATGCGCGTCGTACACGGTGCCGCCGTTGGCTATCGCCGCAACGTAGCGTACTGCCTCAATGGGCGTGACCAGCATTATGCCCTGGCCTATGCCGGCCCTGATCGTGTGAGAGGCCTTCCATTGCAGCTCGGTCAAAAGCGAGGTTATCTCGCTGTCCCAGCCCTGCGCGCGGGAGATGCCGTCGGGTATGCCCAGGTGTTTTGAAAGGGTCTGGCGCACGTCGCCGCCCTTGCCCTTCAGCGTTCCGTCCTGCAGGACCATAAGGTCCTGAGCGCATTTTGAAATGGCTTCCTCGTCTATCTCCACCCCGCGGATGTTCTGGTAGCCCGTCAGCAGCCTGCAAAGGCTCCTGTAAACGAGCAGGGGAATGGAGGTATCCTGGTCGTTGTATGCGCGTGTGTTGTCGTACATGGCGGCCTGCCCGCCGACTATGCCGCGGGTCTCGCCCGTAAGCTCTATATTGGTCTTGGAGGTAAAGCCGAGTTTTTCCGCCCACGAAACGAGCTTGTCGATGCCCAGCCTGTACGCCACCTCATAGAAATAGTAGTTGCACGAATTGGTAAGCGCCCTGCTTATGTTCTGGTCCTGATGACGGGCGGGGTTGGTGGTCCAGCACTTGGCCTTGGTGTCCACCTCCTCGCCGGTCTCTTCGTTAATATAAACGTAGGGGGAGTTGTCGCTTATGGTCTCGTCAAGGCCTATCGCGCCCTCCATAAGCCCCGCAAGCCCCGTGCACATTTTGAATATGGAGCCCGGAGCCAGCTTCATTGAAATGGCCTTGTTCCTTGCGGGGGTGGTGCGGTCGGCAAAGTCGCCGTCCACATCCGGGTCGCCGTACAGGTACAGCGCCTGTTCGTCCGTCAGGCCGTCTATAAACCAGTTCGGGTCAAAGCTGGGGTAGCTTGCCATTGCGCGCACCTCGCCGGTGTTCACGTCCATAACAATTATCGCGCCCGTCTCTGCCAGGTCTATCTTGCCGTATTTTTCCTCATACTCGGCGTACTGCTCCGCGGGCACGCCGTCGCCGTTGGGGTATATCCTCGAAAGCTCCTTTTCGTGTATCGCGGAGATTATGTCCTTCAGCGCCTGCGCGGCAACTACCTGCGTGGGCAGATCCACAGTCAGCGTCACGTTGTTGCCGTCGGTTGGGGGCACCACCGAAACCGTGTTCACCACCGCGCCGTTGGAGTTGACCGTCAGGTTAATAGAGCCGTGATGTTCGGTCGTGGCGCCGGTCAGGTAATCCTCCATGGTGGCCTCCACGCCCGACACGCCTATGTAATCGCTGTACGAATAGCCCTTTTCAAGCAGCGCCTCGGCGTTCTCGGCGCTCATCTTCTGGCAGTAGCCCACTATGTGCGCCACGGTCTCGCCGTAGGGGTAGCGGCGTATCGTCGACTGCGAGGTCTGCAGCCCGGGCAGCTCTTCGGCCATCATCTCTATCTTTGCAACCACGTCAAGCGTCACGTTATAGGCTATCGTCACGGGCATATACGAGCGATAGTTGTTCAAAAGCACTTCCTGACGTATGGAAAACACCTTGCGCGCGTCCTCAAAGCTCAGCTCCTCGGGTATTGCCCAGCTCTGCCTCAGCTTTAAGTATGCGTCCTCGGCGGATATCCATGTGGACATATCGTCTTTGTCGGGCATATTAAAGCCCATCACGTTGCAGAAATTCCTGTAACGGGACTTTATGTAGGTCTCGCTCGTCACGCCGAAGTCGTAAACTATGCGGCCCGCTTCGTCCATGGTTATGTACGAGGTATCTATCACGCGGCAGCCGCCTTCTTCGATGATCCTTATCGCCTTTATAAGCGCCTCGGTGTAAACGGCGCTGTAATAGTCGGTGCGGCGGTTGGGGTTCCTCAAAAACTCCACGTTGAAACAGGCCTCGTCGTAGGCCAGCACAAGGCCGTTGCGGTCGAGTATGTCGCCGCGCTTGCCCTTTATCACCACCGACCGGGCCGAAAGCGTGCCCGCCTCCTCGGCAAAGCTTTCGCCCTGCGCGATCGTCACGCGGAAAAGCTGAAACACCAGCAGCCCCATCATGGCAAGCAGCAGCAGCGCAAGTATGATAAGCCTCGATACGGGCTTTTTTTGTCCGTCTCTTTTCATTCGGTCCCTTTGCCCGGGGTAAGCCGGGCTGCCTTTCCGGGGCGCAATGCCCAAACTGCCTTGCGGCGTTACAAGTCTATCGCTTCCTTCCTCCAAAGAGGACGGTACAGGTTATGCTTGAAGAACAGGTGCATGAGCGTGCATACGCCGCCGGTCAAAAGCAGGCATGGCAGTATGTACGTTGCAAGCGTGCGAAAATACGGTGGACGCGCCCCGACTGCGGCGGCGGCGATCAAAAACATATGCTCCTTCAAAAAAGAGCAGATCATGGCGGCGGCGGTGGGGATTATAAGGTTGTCGGCGTAGAATTTGCGGTAAAAGAACCCCGCGGCTGCGCCGGAAAGCATAAGGGCAAGCCCCGTCAGCCCCACTATTTTGCCGAAGAACAGGTCGCTCAGCAGCCCCATAAAGAAGCCCGCGGCGCCGCCCGCAAACGGCCCCGCCAGCACCCCAAGCGACACCACGAGCGCCAGCGCCATGTCGGGGTGCAGGCCGTACCTTGACAAAAGCGGGAACAGCACGTTGTCAAGGTAAAAGCACAAAAGAAGGCTCAGCGCAAGCAGCCATTTCCTCAATCGCCCTCACCCCCGAACGATTTTATTATCATTACCTCCTCGATGTGCAGAAAGTCCACCGAGGGGTTTACGACTGCGTTCACGCCTGAGGCGTCGCTGTCGAGCATGACCTCTTCAACGGTGCCGACCCTTATGCCCTTGGGGTATATGCCGCCGATGCCGCTTGTCATTATAACGTCGCCCGGCGCAAGGTCGGTCAGGTCGGTGGGCAGGTAGTAAAGCTCCATCCGCCCCGCCGCGGCGGACGTGGCGAACACGCCGCGCACCATGCAGTTGTCGCGCGTGCGCTCCACGGTCACGGCAACGTTCACCGTGGAGTCTATCACGGAGGTTATCTTGCACCAGTCGCTGCCAACGTCCGTTACCTTGCCCACAAGGCCGTCGCCGCACATAACGGGCATGCCGGCCTCAACGCCCTGACGGCGGCCCGCGTTTACCGTTATCATATCGAACCACGCCCCGTTGGACTTGCCTATGACGCCCGCGGTGACGTATTCAAAATCGCCCACGCTGCCCGCGTAATTGAGCGACTGCCTCAGCCGCTCGTTCTCCTTCTGAAGCTCGCTGTAATCAAGCTTCAATTGCTCGTACATGGCAAGCTGCTGCCTGGCCTTTGCAAGCTCAAGGTCGGCGTCGGTCGTGTTGAATATGTTGCTGAAGAAGCCCGCGATCCCGTTGGACGCCTTGAACGCCGCCGTCTGAATGGGGCGCATCACCGTGCCCACCGCGTTTTCAAGCCAGGGTACGGTGCGCTGCCTTGCCGAAAAGAACGCCAGCGCCAACAGCAGCACCACCGCCAGTATCATTATCAAAACAGGCTTGTTCGCAAAGAACTTCTTCAAGTTATAAGCCTCCATTGTACAAATCTCTGCTTCTATATTATAACCGCAAACGCCCCGCTTGGCAAGTACCGCGGCATAAATATGCGCAGCATCTGTGCCATAATAAAAATAATTTAAACATTCGAGTTTACACAGTTGCTTTCCAATACATAACATGCTATAATGATACCAGTTAAATGTATGTTCATTCAGCAAATGGAGAGAGGATTATCCTCATCTCCGTTTGCGTGAAGTGCTGCAGAGAGAAACTGAGCTTGAAAAAGAGAGGTGCATTTATGAAGAAGATTCTTTTAGTTGTATTGGTTGTGATTACTATACTTTCCACATGTTCTCTATCTCATGCAGAGACTGAATCGACCCCTATTTCAATAAACCGGCTGTTTTCAAACTATGGGGAATCTTATACGATAGCCCAAAAGCTTCGTTATAGAATGAATTGCTATGGTTATGCTCTTCAAGTTTTAACAGGTTCCTCATTGAATCCATATAAACAGCAGCCGGGGGAGTTTGCTGATGATGGAGAAACTTTCGCGACGCTTGTATCTGAGCTTGATCAATACCTAGACAGCAATACTTATACGGGCTCCACTTCTTTGCTGATGTTTACTAGAAAAATAATGAGCGATTTTGAAACGCTTTCTTCAACATATGGTTCCGAATGGACAATTCAAGGCACAACAGCGAACGCTAGCGTACCAAGCGGATACAGAAAAATCGCTTTAACGATTGGGTTAGATTTTGATTTCCACTTTTATATGCGCCACAGCGACGGAACATGGTCGCATAAGATGGGAGCGAACTTGCCCACAAACAAATCGATTAATTCTGATGTTAACATTAACGACAGTAATATCGCTTCGGTTATTTCCGAAGGCGGATATGATGACGGCGCGGTTTATTTTCTCGTAAAAAAATCGGCTATCACAGACTATGCTCATCAAAATGGTCATGCATCCACCTGTGTAAAGACGGTTGCTTCTTTCAAAGATAGAGCGGGAGATATCATAAAGAAAGCAAAAAAAATAACTGGTAGTTCGAGGACGGCACGTTTTGATTATGAAGGTGATGTTGATTACTTCTATTTCACACCAACTACTTCTGGAAACTACACGTTCACAACTTCTTTATCATCTTCGGCATATGATGCTAACATGGTGATATATGATACTTATGGCAACCTGATTGCAATAGATACTTCTGTAGGTAATCCAAGTATTACTATTGCATTAACAGCAGATAATAGGTATTTTGTTAAGGTATATGAACAAGGGCAATCCGTTGTATCATATACTCTGTATTACTCACATTAAGCATAAGGAGGATTAAAAAATGAAATCGAAAAAGATCGTCATCATCATTGTATCCCTTGCCGTTCTGCTCATTATCGGCGGCATCGTATATGCCGCAGGCATGGGTAAGCGGCTGACGAATATCTTCGTTCCCGCCGATGAGGCAGATGAATTCGAGGCGGAATTCTCCGGCTATGGCACTCAGCCGGAGCGGACTCTCGATCCCTATACCGAAATGACCACCTCCGATAAATTCAAAGCCATCGCCACGGAGGAGCAGAAGGAGCAGCTCCGGCAGACGAAGCGTTACGATTTCCTCGGTACAGTCGATCAGTATGAAAAGCGCATGCTCCAGATACTCGGCGAGATCCCGGAGGATACCCCTTACCTTACCCGTGAAAAGGCGGTCGAGATACTTGCGGGTATCGATCCCTCGTCGTTCCCCACAGTCGACGAATTCGAATCCGCCGTCATCGCGGCTTTCAACGAATCTGCGGTCGCTCCGGAATTTGACGGAGGCAGCGGTTTCCATATCGTGGTGTATTTCACCGATGCGGAGCCGACGGGCTATATCAGGATCCGTGCGGGCGTAGTGGATTATCACTCCCTTGCGGATGGTACCGTCGAAGTTCTTTCAAGCATCTTTCAATAATGACCGAGTCCCCTGAGGCGCTCTGCGCCTCTTTTTTATTTGTGCGCGGGTTCACTGCCCTTGCCCGGAGTATCGTCTTCTTTTTGCCGCCCGCACCTTCCTTTCGGGGCTTGCAAACGGAGCATTTATGGCCTATAATATAGTATTATTGGGAGGTATATGCCAATGGAAAAATATGTTCTTTCGCTCGATCAGGGCACCACAAGCTCACGGGCGATCCTATTTGACAGATCGGGAGGCATTCACGGCACCGCACAGCTTGAATTCAAACAGTATTACCCCCACGACGGCTGGGTGGAGCATGACCCCATGGAGATACTCCGCAGCCAAAAGCTGGCCATTACCGCCGCGATGGAGCACGGCGGCATAACCGCCGAAAGCATAGCCGCCATCGGAATCACCAATCAGCGCGAAACCACCGTCGTTTGGGAAAAGGCCACGGGCCGCCCCGTTTACAACGCCATAGTGTGGCAGTGCAGGCGCACCGCGGACATCTGCGAAAAGCTCATTTCCGACGGCCTCTCCGACTATGTGACCGAGCATACCGGCCTGCTCATCGACGCCTATTTCTCCGCGACCAAGATAAAGTGGATACTCGACAACGTCGAGGGCGCAAGGCAAAAGGCCGAGGCGGGCGAGCTGCTCTTCGGCACGATAGATACCTGGCTTATCTGGTGGCTCACGGGCGGCCGTGTCCACGCCACGGATTACTCCAACGCCTCGCGCACGATGCTCTTTGACATAGACAGGCTCGTGTGGGACGAACGCATCATGAACGCGCTCGACATACCCGCCTCCATGCTGCCCGTCGCGCTGCCCTCGTCGGGCGATTTCGGCCGCGTCGCGCCGGGCATCACCGGGCTCGAGTCCCTTGCCGGCATCCCCATTTCGGGCGTTGCGGGCGATCAGCAGGCCGCGCTGTTCGGACAGGCCTGCTTCTCAAAGGGTCAGGCCAAAAACACCTACGGCACGGGCTGCTTCCTTATGATGAACACGGGCGAAAAGTCCATGCGCAGCCGTAACGGCCTCGTTTCCACCATTGCGTGGGGGCTTGACGGCAGGGTCGAGTATGCGCTTGAGGGCTCCGTTTTCAACGGCGGCAGCGTTATAAAATGGCTGCGCGACGGGCTGGGGCTTATAAAGTCCGCGCCCGAGGTAAACATACTTGCCGAGTCCGTACCCGACTCCGGCGGAGTGCTGCTTGTGCCCGCGTTCACGGGGCTTGGCGCGCCCTACTGGGATATGTACGCCCGCGGCACCATGGTGGGCATCACCCGCGGCACCACCTCCGCGCACATTGCGCGGGCCGTGCTCGACTCCATAGCCTATCAGGTGACAGACCTTATAAAGGCCATGGAGGACGACGTGGGCTTCAGGATGAAGGGCCTGCGCGTGGACGGCGGCGCTTCGGTGTCGAACATACTTATGCAGACCCAGGCCGATATGCTGGGAGTCGAGATAGACCGTCCGCAGGTTGTGGAGACCACCGCGCTGGGCGCGGCGTACCTCGCGGGGCTTTACGTCGGCTTCTGGCGCGACCTTGACGATATAGAGATGAACCGCAAGGTCGAGCGCATCTTCACTCCGCAGATCGCCGAGGACGAACGCGCCCGCAGGTATTCCGAGTGGCAGCGCGCCGTGGCGCGTTCGAGGAACTGGGCAAACTGATAAAGTACAAGCAGCTTAATGGCGTAAGCATAGCGAGCTGAGCGAGCCGCAACGCGCACGGACGCCGTGTACGAAAAATGCATGCAAATTTTGAGGAGGCGTGCGCCGCGCCACGTGGAGCGTTAAGGAAGGGCCACGGTGTGGCGCTTCCAGCGGAATGCCGAGCAGCTATGCTGCGAAGGGTTAGGCGCGGAACTCGTCAACGCAAGCTCGTCGAACCGCTCCTGCGAGACATATCCGAGCCGGTCGGATTGGAGCGGGGATATCCGCAATAGCTTGCCAAAGACATTCCGGGCTCATAGATGCATCGCTGTAACATGTGAAAAATCATTAAAGATATTCAGAAAGGAACTATAAACATGGAAACCAGACCTTATGTAAAATGGGAACTTATCGGCGACTTCATGCGCGCGGCCTTCAAGGCCTGCGGCGTGCCCGAGGATGACGCGGCCATCTGCGCCGACGTGCTTATGGAAAGCGACCGCCGCGGCATCGAAAGCCACGGCTGCAACCGCTTCAAGCCCATCTATATCGACCGCATACGCGCGGGTATTTTGAACCCCGTAACCAATATCGAGGTCCTCCGCGAGACCCCCACCACCATGGTCACCGACGCGCACGACGGCATGGGCATGGTCGCATCCCATCATATGATGGAAAAGCTCATTGAAAAGGCAAAGACTTACGGCCTTGCGATGGGCGCAATCCGCAACTCCTCCCATTACGGCATCGCCGGCTACTGGACGACCATGGCGACGAAGGAGGGCATGATCGGCATGACGGGCACCAACGCGCGCCCCTCCATCGCGCCCACCTTCGGCGTTGAGAATATGCTCGGCACGAACCCCTTGACCATCGCTCTGCCCACCGACGAGGAGTTCCCCTTCGTCATCGACTGCGCCACCTCCATCACCCAGCGCGGCAAGATAGAGTATTTTGCCAGGAACGGCAAGCCCACCCCCGCCGGCATGGTAATAGGCAAGAACGGCGAGGCTCTGACCGACAGCAAGCAGATACTCGTCGATCTTACAAAGGGCAATGCGGCGCTTGCGCCCCTGGGCGGCATTAACGATGACCTCGCGGGCTATAAGGGCTACGGCTACGCCACCGTGGTGGAGGTGCTCTCCGCGGCGCTCCAGGCCGGCAGCTATATGAAGATGCTCACCGGCGTCGACGAAAACGGCAATAAGCGCCCCTATCATCTGGGACATTGGTTCCTTGTGGTCGATCCCGACGCCTTCATGGGGCAGGAGACCTTCAAAAAGATCTGCGGCAACATACTGCGCGAGCTGCGCGCCAGCGAAAAGGCTCCCGGCCGCGACCGCATCTACACCGCAGGCGAAAAGGAGTACCTGTCCTGGCTCGACCGCAAGGACAAGGGCGTGCCCGTGGGCGAGGGCGTACAGAAGGACCTCACCACCGTGCGCGACTGGTACGAGCTGCCCTATAAATTCGACTTCGAAAACTAAACCGAAAGGAAGCATACCATGGATTACGCAAAAGAGTCTCTTCGCCTGCACGGCGAATGGAAGGGCAAGATAGAGGTCAACGCGACCGTTCCAGTTAAGACCAAGGAGGACCTCTCTTTGGCATACACCCCCGGCGTTGCTCAGCCCTGTCTTGAGATACAGAAGGACGTTGAAAAGAGCTATGAGCTGACCCGCCGTCACAACCTGTGCCTCGTCGTCACAGACGGCACCGCGGTGCTGGGCCTGGGCGACATCGGCCCCGAGGCCGGCATGCCCGTTATGGAGGGCAAATGCGTGCTGTTCAAGGCGTTCGGCGGCGTTGACGCCTTCCCCCTGTGCATAAAGAGCAAGGACGTCGACGAGATAGTCAACACCATATACCTCATCTCCGGCAGCTTCGGCGGAGTCAATCTGGAGGACATCGCCGCTCCCCGCTGCTTTGAGATAGAGAAAAAGCTGAAGGAAAAATGCGATATCCCCATATTCCACGACGATCAGCACGGTACTGCCGTCATAACCCTTGCGGGCCTTATGAACGCCGCAAAGGTCGTGGGCAAGAGCTTTGATTCGCTGAAGGTCGTCATAAACGGCGCGGGCGCGGCGTCCATCGCCATCTGCCGCCTGCTGCTGTCCTCGGGCATTAAGGATATCACCCTGTGCGACCGCACCGGCATCATTTACGAGGGCCGCGAAAAGGGCATGAACTCCATCAAAGAGGAAATGGCAAAGGTCACGAACCGCTCCATGAAGCAGGGCGGCCTTGCCGACGCTCTTGTCGGCGCCGACGTGTTCATAGGCGTTTCCGCCCCCAACACGGTTTCGGTCGATATGGTCAGGTCCATGGCAAAGGACGCCATAGTCTTTGCCTGCGCCAACCCCACCCCCGAGATATTCCCCGATGACGCAAAGGCCGGCGGCGCGCGCGTTATCGCAACGGGCCGCAGCGACTATCCCAACCAGATAAACAACGTGCTTGCGTTCCCCGGCATTTTCCGCGGCACGTTCGACGTACGCGCCTCCGACATAAACGACGAGATGAAGATCGCCGCCGCCAACGCGCTTGCGTCCCTCATCTCCGACGAGGAGCTCTCCGCCGACTACATAATCCCCAAGGCGTTCGACCCCAGGGTGGGCAAGGCCGTTGCAAAGGCCGTTGCCGAGGCCGCAAGGAAGAGCGGCGTCGCAAGGCTGTAAGCCGGTTTGGGCGAATGTATGGAGCGCGGTTTGTTAGCGTAAACTAACCAACCTATATTTTCCATACGCCGTCTGTGGGTGTTGACAATACGCGCCGAGTGTATTAATATTATTAATACGGTAACGCAGCAGCGTGCCGTGACAGCAGGCATGCCCGCATGGCCCCCCCAAGGCGGGCTGCCCGTTACTGTCGGAAAGGAATTTGTGTGGGTACGCTTAAACTGATAAACTTTATCATCTCGGTGGTGTTCACCGTCTGTTATCTGTATCAGTTTTTGTACGTCCCGCTTCAGTGGATACTGGCGGCAAGACAAAAGCGCAAAGCCGCGGGCATTGTCCCAAAGCCCCTTGAGGAGCTGGAGGGCAGCTATGCGGTGCTTATCTGCGCCCGCAATGAAGAGCGCGTGATAGGCGACCTCATCGGCTGCATCAACAGGCAGACGTATAAGGACCTCAGCGTGTTTGTGCTTGCCGACAACTGCACCGACCGTACCGCCGAGATATGCCGCGGGCTGGGCGCCCGCGTGTACGAACGCAGCGACGATAAGAACGTGGGCAAGGGTTATGCGATGGACGCTCTATTAAAGAGCATTCGCCGCGACAACCCACGCGGCTTCGACGGCTACTTCGTGTTTGACGCCGACAATATGCTTCCCCCCGATTATGTCGAAAAGGTCATTCGCAAGGTGGGGGAGGGGTACGACATACTAACGAGCTACCGCAACAGCAAAAACTACGGCGATAACTGGATAAGCTCCGGCTACGCGCTGTGGTTCCTGCGCGAGAGCAGGTACTTAAACCACGCAAGGAGCCTTCTGGGGACAAGCTGCGCGGTATCCGGCACGGGCTTCTTCTTTACCCGCAAGGTGGAGGAGGAGATCGGCGGATGGCCGTATTTCACCCTTACCGAGGATATAGAGTTTTCCATAGAGCGCATAACGCGCGGCTATAAGATAGGCATCTGCACGGACGCGGAGGTCTTTGACGAGCAGCCCGTCAGGTTCCGCCAGAGCTGGCGTCAGCGCATGCGCTGGACAAAGGGGTATCTGCAGGTGCTGCACCGCTACGGCGGCAGGCTGCTGCGCGGCATATTCAGCGGCAGCTTCTCCTGTTTCGATATGACCATGAACATTATGCCCGCCTTCTTCCTGTCGGCGGCGTCGGTAATATCAAACGTGGTGTTCGGCATAATAGGCCTTGCGCAGGGCGGCAGCATTGTGGAGGGGCTGCTTTCCATAGGCCAGTTCTTCCTTAATATGTACCTCATACTCTTCGGCATCGGCGTCGTCACCGTTGCCACGGAGTGGAAGCACATAAGGACGAGCCCGTTCAAAAAGGTGCTGTCTGCGTTCACGTTCCCGCTGTTTATGTTCACCTATATACCCATTGCGCTTTCGTCCGTGTTTGCCAAGCCCGAATGGAAGCCCATCGAGCATTCCGTGTCCGCCGATGACATAAGCGCAAGGGTAGAAGCGGAAAGGCTGTAACGCTCCGCAGCCGGTTCCAGCCCGCATGGGCTGCCCTTTTTGCACGGGAGCCAAAGCCGATCCGCGGTTTTCACCGTATATAAGGCCCGTTCGGGGCCTTTTTTATATAACCTCAGCACCTTGAATTGTGCCGCTTTTTATAGTATAATCAAAATGGATTCTAATGCGGGCGGCTTTGGCCGCACTAAATAATCGGAGGGTAAGTTAATGGAAAAGACAGATAGAAGCGCTATCACTTCTATAAGGATGCTTGTGGTGGACGCTATCCAAAAGGCAAAGAGCGGACATCCCGGCCTTGCGATAGGCTCCGCGCCCATGGCGTACACGCTGTGGAAGGGCATGAGGCACGATCCTTCCTCTCCCGAATGGATAGGCCGCGACCGCTTTGTATTAAGCGCGGGCCACGCATCCATGCTGCTCTATTCGCTTATGCACATATTCGGCTATCCTGTCTCCATCGATGACATCAAGCAGTTCCGGCAGCTCGGCGCAAAGACGGCGGGCCATCCCGAGTACGGCAATATCCCGGGCATCGAGGCGACGACAGGCCCCCTGGGTCAGGGCTTTGCAATGGCGGTCGGCATGGCTATGGCGGAGCGTCACATGGCGGCCCGCTTCAACCGCGACGGGTACGAGATAATCAACAACCGCACCTACACCCTCATGGGCGACGGCTGCATGATGGAGGGCGTTGCGTCCGAGGCCGCGTCGCTTGCGGGCACTCTGGGGCTCGGCAGGCTCATCGCGCTTTACGACTCCAACCGCATCACCATAGAGGGATCCACGGACCTTGCCTTTACAGAGAACGTGCGCGCCCGCTTCGAGGCGTACGGCTGGCAGGTGCTGGAGGTGCCCCACGGCGAGGATACCGATGCGATAGAGGCCGCCCTTGATGAGGCGCGTGCCGAGCTTGACCGCCCGTCCCTCATAATCGTTCAGACCAACATCGCCGAGGGCACCCCCAAGCAGGGCTCCGCGTCCTCTCACGGCTCTCCCCTCGGCGAGGAGAACATCGCCGCTTACAAGCAGTCCCTCGGCTGGGACTATCCCGAGTTCACCGTGCCGGAGGAGGTCTATGCCGCCATGAGCAAGCTGCGCGAGGGGTATTCCGCGCTTCACGCCGAGCATGACGCGCTTATGCAGGGCTACAGGGCCGCATATCCCGAGCTTTACGATGAGCTTATGGCTTGGCAGAGGGGCGACCTGCCCGTGGATATCCACGATCCCGCCCTGTGGGAGTTCGACGGCGAGGCCAAGCTTGCCACCAGGAAATGCTCCGAGATAATGCTCACGCGCCTGACCGAGCGAGTTCCCAACCTCATAGGCGGTTCGGCGGACCTCGGCCCCTCCAACCTGACCTATATGAAGGCCTTCGGCGATTTTTCGGATTCCAACTATTCCGGACGCAATTTCCGCTTTGGCATACGCGAGTTCGCAATGGCCGCCATCGCAAACGGCATGGCGCTGTACGGCGGCCTGCGCCCCTACTGCGCGACGTTCCTCGTGTTCGTCGACTATATGAAGCCCGCTCTGCGCCTTTCAGCGCTTATGGGCCTCAACGTCATTTACGTCTTGACGCACGATTCCATCGGCGTCGGCGAGGACGGCCCCACCCATCAGCCCATAGAACAGCTCGATATGCTCAGGGCCACCCCCAACACCTACGTTTTCCGTCCCGCCGACGGCCGTGAGACCGCGGCGAGCTACCTTGCCGCCATGCAGCTCCATGCGCCCGCTGTGCTTGCGCTTTCGCGTCAGGGCCTTCCCCAGATCGAGGGCACGGGCGAGGCGGCCATGCGCGGCGGCTATATCCTGCGCGACTGCGAGGGCGAGCCCCTCGTCATACTCATCGCCACCGGCTCCGAGGTGGAGCTTGCGGTAAAGGCGGCGGAGAACATGGCCCGCGACCGCATCCGCGTGCGCGTGGTCTCCATGCCCTGCATGGAGCTTTTCGACGAGCAGCCCGAGGAATACCGCGAGTCCGTGCTGCCTCAGCATATCCGCCGCAGGGTCGGCGTTGAGGCGCTCGGCGGCATGAGCTTCTATAAGTACATAGGGCTCGACGGCAGGCTCGTTTCGATGAAGGGCTTCGGCGCGTCCGCGCCCGGCGGCAAACTGTTCGAGCATTTCGGCATAACCTCCGAGGCGGTCGAGTCCGCCGCAAGGTCAATGATAGAGTGATCTTCAACTGCCGTGCCGCGCTTTTGCGGCACGGCTCCATACCACCCCACGAACGGAGTAAAAAATGGCATTCCCAAAGGAACTTATCCGCAATTTCAGCATCATAGCGCATATCGACCACGGCAAGTCGACGCTTGCCGATAGGCTCATGCAGCTTACCCAGACCGTTGCCGAGCGCGATATGGAGGAGCAGATACTTGACTCCATGGACATTGAGCGCGAGCGCGGAATCACCATCAAGTCCACCGCCGTCAGGATGTTCTACACGGCAAAGGACGGGCGTGAGTATATGCTGAACCTTATCGACACTCCGGGTCACGTCGACTTCACTTACGAGGTCAGCCGCGCCCTTGCCGCGTGCGAGGGGGCGGTGCTGGTAGTGGACGCGACTCAGGGCATAGAGGCGCAGACGCTTGCCAACGTCTATCTTGCCCTTGACAACGATCTTGAGATAATCCCCGTCATAAACAAGATAGACCTGGTCTCCGCGGATCCCGAGAACGCCATTCACGAGATAGAGGATATTATCGGCCTGCCCGCCGAGGACGCGCCGCAGATATCCGCCAAAACGGGGCTGAACGTGGGCGACGTTTTGGAGCGGATAGTCACCGACATACCCGCCCCCCGGGGCGACGCAAACGCCCCCTTAAAGGCGCTCATATTCGACAGCCTTTACGACAACTACATGGGCGCGCTTTCGTACGTCCGCGTTATGGAGGGCACGGTCCGCCCCGGCGACCGCATCCGCTTTATGCATTCGGGCAGCGAGTTCGACGTTACCGAGGTCGGCGTGTTCACCCCCAACCGTCAGCCCGTAAAGGAGCTGACTGCGGGCGAGGTCGGGTATATATCGGCTTCCATCAAATCCGTTGCGGAGACCAAGGTGGGCGACACGATAACGCTTGCCTCAAACCCCGCGTCGGAGCCGCTTCACGGCTACAAGCAGGCAAATCCCATGGTGTTCTGCGGCATTTATCCCGCCGACGGCGCCGATTACGAGGCGCTTAAAGAGGCGCTCGACAAGCTTGTGTTAAACGACGCATCCATCTCGTACGAGCCGGAGACGTCTCAGGCACTGGGCTACGGGTTCCGCTGCGGGTTTTTGGGGCTCCTGCATATGGAAATAGCGGAGGAAAGGCTCGAACGCGAGTTCGACCTTGACCTCGTCACCACGGCGCCCTCCGTCATTTACCGCGTCATAATGCTCGACGGCTCCGTCCGCATGATAGACAACCCGTCGAACCTCCCATCCCCCATGGAGATACAGCGCATGGAGGAGCCCATGGTCAGCGCCCATATAATGACCCCGCCCGAGTACGTCGGCTCCATTATGGAGCTGTGTCAGGACAAGCGCGGCGTATTCATAGACATGACCTATCTTGAGGAGAACCGCGTAAAGCTGACCTACCGCATGCCCTTGAATGAGATAATATTCGACTTCTTCGACGGGTTAAAGTCCCGCAGCCGCGGCTATGCGTCCTTTGATTACGAGCTGGGCGAGTATGAAGAGAGCGACCTTGTAAAGCTCGACTTCCTCTTAAACGGCGATATGTGCGACGCGCTCTCCACCATAGTCCACCGCGACAAGGCGTACGCCAAGGGCCGCGCCGTTGCCGAAAAGCTGCAGGAGGTCATTCCCCGTCAGCAGTTCGAGATACCCATTCAGGCGGCCATCGGCGGCAAAATTATCGCCCGCGAAACGGTCAGGGCCGTCCGCAAGGACGTGCTTGCCAAGTGCTACGGCGGCGACATCACGCGCAAGAAAAAGCTGCTTGAAAAACAGAAGGAGGGCAAGAAGCGCATGAGGCAGGTCGGCACGGTCTCCGTACCCTCCGACGCCTTTATGAGCGTGCTTCGCATCAACTGATGGCAGGGCTTTATATCCACATACCCTTCTGCAAAAGGAAGTGCCGATACTGCGATTTTATCAGCTTCCCGGACTTCGCGCACGAGGATCTGTATTTCGTCGCGCTCATCTCGGAGATGCGCAAATACGCCCCTTTGATGCGGGGCCGCGCTTTCGACACCGTGTTTTTCGGCGGAGGCACGCCCACGGCGTTAAAGCCCGGGCGCATCGCGGCGCTTTTGGACGAGGTCCGCAAATGCTTTGATATTTCGCCGGACGCGGAGATAACCTGCGAGGCGAACCCCGAGTCCGCGACGGAGGAAAAGCTGCGTGAGCTTTACTCCGCAGGCGTCAACCGCCTGTCGATAGGGCTTCAGAGCGCTTCTGACGCGGAGCTTTCCGCGATCGGGCGCATACACACGCGGGAGGACTTCCTGCGCGCGGCAGAAGCCGCCCGAAAGGCCGGCTTTACCAACATAAACGCCGATGTGATGCACGGGCTTCCCGGGCAGACGCAGGAAAGCTATATAGGGTCTCTGCGGCTCGTTTCGGAGCTTGACCTTACCCATATCTCCTCCTACGCGCTCATTCTTGAGGAGGGCACGCCCCTCTTTGATGATGTGAACGCG
This sequence comes from Clostridia bacterium, assembly GCA_017539215.1. Lineage (GTDB taxonomy): Bacteria > Bacillota > Clostridia > Christensenellales > CAG-138 > UBA3857. The sequence goes on from JAFYHI010000052.1 coordinate 48,319, forward strand.
GGCCGGGTCACGCTGCCCGATCCCGACGATACCGCCGATATGGAGGACGCGGGCTTTGAATTCCTTGCCCAAAAAGGCTATGCGCGGTACGAGATATCCAATTTCGCAAAGCCCGGCTTCGCCTGCCGCCACAACCTGAATTACTGGGACAACGGCGAGTATCTGGGCCTCGGACTCAACTCCCATTCGGCGCTGCGCTTAAAGGGCGACTGGACGAGGTTCCGCAACACCGACAGGCTTGACGAGTACATAAACGAGCTTGGCGAGGGCAAGCTGCCCGTGCGTGAAACGCGAAAGATAGAGCGCGACGAGGAGATGTTCGAATCCGTAATGCTGGGCCTGCGCAAGATCGAGGGCATTTCAAGGGCTGGATTCGCGCGCCGCTTCGGCGTCGACCCGGTCGAGCATTACGCTCCCGCGGTAACGGAGCTTGAGCTTGATGGAATGCTTGAGGTGACGGAGGAGAGTATGTTCCTCACAAAGCACGGGCTCGATTTCCAAAACGAGGCGCTTATCAAATTCATGGAGCAGTGATAAAATGTTAAACAGGATCGCGGCGTTGCTTGAAAACGTACCATTTGAAAGCTGGCACCATCCAACAAAGGAGAGCTGCAATGACAGGCTCTCTGTAATGGTGAAGCTTGCGGAGTTGTTGGAACCGGAGCTCCCCAGAATACAAGAAGAAGCAATACAGGGATCCTCGCGCATTGAATACTGCAAAAGAAGCTCTTTTTATCCTCGCGGATACTATTACCCGGATCCCTTAGCTGATATTATAGTAAGCAACGCGCCGAGGGGCAGCATAAAGAAGGAAGATCCGGGCGATGCAGAATATGCTTATTATTTTGATGAAAAGGATGAGCTTAGTTTTGTTGTTGAAAAAGAGGAGCTTATAGACCTGAACTCATATCGTACTCGTTGTGAAAAGCTGTATTCATTCAACAACATGCGCGTTGGGATCGCATTTTTACTTGATGATACTAATGCCGATCTCATACTGCTTGATGTGCTTATAGAAACAAGGAACGTCGACAGAACCGAATATGCTATAAGCTGGTACAGCGTATCCAGCGAAGGGGGGCTCCCTTTCAAGGCTGACTTTTCGGAGGTAGTTTCATTAGAAATGCTAAACGGGCTTCCGGTTAAACGGAGCGAGACCCTGTTCATAAATGAAGATTTTGCAGCTGCTTTTTTAGGTGAAGATTCAGCAGAGGATGATAACGAGTGGTTTACTATGGTGTTTGAACCTTCAACAACGGTTTATGAACTTGGTTATAATGAAAAAGGGTTTCCGGTAAGCATGAAATGCAACGGAAAACCATGCCCCATCGGACGCGTGAAAAGACCTATACTGTCAGGAATGATGAAATGATCAAAACGATGAAGAATAAAGCAATCGGCGTCATATTCGACCTCGACGGCACCCTGTGGGATTCGTCCTATCAGGTGGGCGTCGCGTGGCAGGAGGTATTTGACCGTTACAACGTCGGCATACCCGTAACAAAGGAGCGCATGGCGCTCATGATGGGCCGTACCGTGCCGGAGATAGGCGAGGCGATCCTCCCGCATATTGAGCCGGTAAGGCGCGCCGAGATATTAAAGGCCTGCTGCGACGAGGAGGTCGCAAGGCTTGACCGCTTCGGCGGCGCCCTTTATGACGGCGCGGCGGAGGTTTTGGCGAAGCTTGCGGAGGAATACCCGCTGTTCATCGTTTCCAACTGCGAGGACGGCTATATCCAGTCCTTCATGGGCTATCATAAGACCGCGCCATATATTAAGGATATCGAATGCATAGGCCGGACGGGCCTTCACAAGGACGGCAACATAAAGCTCATCTGTCAAAGGAACGGGCTTGAAAAGGCCGTTTACGTCGGCGATACCGAGCGCGACATGCATGCCGCGCACTCGGCCGGGCTGACGTTCATACACGCCGCGTACGGCTTCGGGCACGGGTTTCAGGCGGAGTATTCCATCGGCTCCCTGCGCGGGCTGCCCGCGGTTTTGAATAGGATTTTTAAGGAGTAACGCCATGCGCTGTATGTGCAGAAACTGCGGCACCTACATGGTGCAGGCCGACGACGGCAAGCTCGGCTGCATCTGTCCGGAGTGCTTCACACGCTGTCGGGATTGCCTCGGCACGGATTCGGTCATGTCCCGCGAGGAGCTCGAAAGGCTCAGGACCGATCCCGCCGCGGCAGCCATGTTTTTCGCCCCTCGCGCGGAGGACGACGAATAAAAGGGGGTAATATGATCGCAGAAACGTCCTGCGGAGCAGTCCTTTATCTGATGGAAAACGGCGAGCCCAAATATGTGCTCGTCAAGAGCGCGCTGTTCGGCTTTCCCAAGGGGCACGTCGAGGAGGGCGAGACCGAGGAGCAGACCGCCCTGCGCGAGATACGCGAGGAGACCGGCGTGCGCGCCGTGCTCGACACCTCGTTCAGGCGCGAGCTTGTTTACAAACTGCCGCGCAAGGCCGGGTACAAACGGGTGGTGCTGTTTCTTGCCGAGTGCCGCGAGGGAAGCAGACCGCGTCCCAGCCACGAAATAAAGACGGTCGCCGCCGTTCCGTTTGACGAGGCGCTTGCGCTTTTGAAGCGGCAGTCCCTGCGCGAGGTGCTGACGGACGCCGACTTCTATATCCGCAGCGTGCTGAAAAGGCAGTAGCCGCGTCCGCGCCGCTGTACGGGCTTTGTTTGCGCACCCGCCGCTTTGCGGCGGTTTTTTTATGCCCTCCCGCCCAAACACAACGGGTAGGTTGACAAACCCGTTCGGTTACAATATAATGTATGCGTGGGTTTTTGCCCGCAACAAAGGCAAAGGATTTTGAGTATGAGCCACGAGTATTCGGTAAGCGATATCAAGGTAATGGAGGGGCTTGAGGCGGTAAGGGTCCGCCCGGGCATGTATATAGGGTCCACGGGCTCGAGGGGTCTGCACCACCTGCTGTGGGAGATAGTCGACAACTCCGTGGACGAGGCCGCGAACGGCTTTGCGGACGCCGTGTCCGTAACGCTTGAGCGCGACGGATCCGTAACGGTAGAGGACAACGGCCGCGGCATACCCGTAGGCATTCACGAAAAGCTCGGCGTTTCCGGCGTGGAGGTGGTGTTCACTCAGCTTCACGCGGGGGGCAAGTTCGGCAATGACAGCTACTCCTACTCCGGCGGCCTGCACGGCGTGGGCGCGTCGGTAGTCAACGCGCTTTCCGAGTGGGTCAGGGTAGAGGTCGCCACTGACGGCAGGCTCTACCGTATGGCGTTCAGAAGCTATGAGGACAAGGACGGTATGCACTCCGGCATACCCGAGGCCCCGCTTGAGGAGGTTGGGCGCACGCGCAGGCAGGGCACCAAGGTCACCTTCATGCCCGATGCGCGCGTGTTCGAGACCGTCGAAATGAATTTCGAGATAATCTCGCGCAGGCTGCGCGAGCTTGCGTACCTCAACCGCAGCGTGCGTTTCAGGCTCACGGACCTGCGAGAGCGCGGCAAACAGCAGGAGCGCGAGTATTATTTTGAGGGCGGTATCTGTGATTTTGTCAAATACCTTAACGGCGACAAGCTCCCCCTGTACCCGGAGCCCATCTTTATCTCGGGCAAAAAGGACAATATCCTGGTAGAGGTCGCCATGCAGCACAGCGACGGCTATTCCGAAAACGTGTTCTCGTACGTCAACAACATACCCACCACGGAGGGCGGCACGCATGAAACGGGCTTTCGCGCGTCGCTCACCAAGGTGATGAACGACTACTGCCGCAGGATCGGCCTCTTAAAGGACAAGGATGCGTCGCTCTCGGGCGAGGATTTCCGCGAGGGGCTCACCGCGGTCATATCGCTGCGCATGCAGAACATACAGTTCGAGGGTCAGACAAAGACCAAGCTCGGCAATACCGAGGCGCGTCCGGCGGTGGAGTCCGTTATGTACGACAAGCTCCCGCCCATTCTGGAGGACCTTAAAAATGCGGAGCTCTCCGCGCTTATAGCCGACAAGGCGGTAAAGGCCGCCAAAGCGCGCGAGGCCGCACGCCGCGCCAAGAGCATGGCAAGGGAAAAGTCAAAGCTTGAAAACGCGCCGCTCGTCGGCAAGCTTTCAAGCTGCACCGGGCGCGATCCAAAGCAGAACGAGCTGTTCATAGTGGAGGGAGACTCCGCCGGCGGCTCCGCAAAGCAGGGGCGCGACAGGCGCTTTCAGGCGATACTGCCCCTGCGCGGCAAGGTGCTGAACGTTGAGAAAAAGCGCGTGGAGCAGGTGCTTGAAAACGAGGAGCTGCGCTCGCTCATAACCGCCCTGGGCACGGGCATAGGCGAGGACTTCAACATAGACGGCCTCAAATACGACAAGGTCGTCATACTCTCCGACGCCGACCAGGACGGCGGGCATATACGGGCGCTGCTTCTGACCTTCTTCTACCGCTATATGAAGGGGCTTATAACAGACGGTCACGTTTACATAGGCCAGCCCCCGCTCTACAAGGTGCAAAAGGGGAACGACGCCTTTTACTGTCAGGACGACAAGGAGCTCGAGCGTGTCACAAAGGGTCTGCGCGGATACACGCTGCAGCGCTATAAGGGGCTTGGAGAAATGAACCCGGAGCAGCTCTGGGAGACCACAATGGATCCGCGTCACCGCACAATGGTGCGCGTCAGCATAGAGGACGCCGCAACGGTCGAGCATCTTGTGACCCTTTTGATGGGCGACAAGGTAGCCCCGCGCAAGGAATACATCTCGGAGTTCGCCGATTTCAACAAGGACGATACCTTCAAGGATAAGGCAAAACTCGACGTGTAAAGCAAAAGCCGGGAGGTCGTATCCGCATGGGGATGCGCCCTCCCGGCCCTTTTATACCCGCTCTATGCCCGAAACGCTTATCTCGTACGCGGTGCGCTCTTCGCAGTTCCCGTCTTCAAGCTGCTTGCGGTAAATGCGCGACTGCATGCGCCCCGTCAGCGCCACACGGTCGCCCGTTTCAAGCGCGGAAGCAAACCTTGCGTTCCTGCCCCAGGCAATGACGGGCAGGTAATCGCTTTTGCCGTAGCGCCGCGGCGCCGCGATCAGCAGGTCGGCTATCTCGCGCATAAAGGGCGTTGTGCGGTACACGACGGGCTTGCAAACGCAGCCTATCAGATAAACGTCGTTTTCGTCGGGTATGGGCTCCGTTTGAAACCGCGCGCCCCGTGCGAACACCGTCAAGACAAGGTGACGGCCCGCGCCGTCCCTCCGGTTGTAGGAGCGAAGCTGTCCGTCTATGCTGACGAACGAGCCCGCCCCGGGGAGCGCGTCAATGCCCGTCAGGAGCCTCTCCGACAACGTCACGGGCAAAACGTCCTCCGTGCCGGAGAGCCTTCGTGCCGCAACGCGGGTCTTGTAAAACGCCTCGCCCAGCACGGTGTGGTCGTAAACGGGCGCCTCTTCCATGCGCCCCGAAAGTATGATGCTGTTTTCACTGTCCAATTCTGCGTTCCCCCTATCAGGTTTTGCGGCGGTTAATACTATGCGCGTCCATGCGCTTACAGAAGCGCCGCGCAAAATAATCGGCGGAGCGTCGCCCGAAGCTAGGGGGGGAGAGGCGGCGTTCACGGCGCAAAAAAACCGGCGCGGGAACCGCACCGGTTTTTGCTGCATGACTTATTTATCGTCGCAGCCGCAGCCGCAATGGTCGTGGTCGTGCTCGCAGCCGCAGTCGCAGTCGTCGCCGCAGTCGTCACAGCCGCACTCGCCGTCCATAAGCTCCTTCTCGGCTATGGCGATAAGCTCATCCATATCCTCTTCGTCGGGGCTGACGAACTCCTCGGTCTCGCCGTCCTCGCTTACTTCAATGCGCATGATGTAAAGCTCGGTCTCTTCCTCTTCGTCCTTGGGCTCCTCGCTGTCGCTGAAGTCGGCAAGGATCGCATACTCGTTATCCTTATAGAAGAAGTACTTGACAACGTCAAGCTCAAACTCGTTGCCGTCGTCGTCCGTGAACGTCACGAAATCCCTTTCTTCGTCCATGATGATTCTCCTTTCAAAGTAGTATTGAAAGTTTACAGCAAACCCCGTGATTTTGCAATAGCCTTTGCGGGATTTTTTTTGACGAAAAGCAGCGCGGCGGAAGACTGTGATAATATATTGCGGAATACGGCCGAAAAAGGGTTGCAATTTGCAGCCGGGTTGGTTATAATATCATTCGTCGCGTGAGCGCGCTGGTGTAGCTCAGTAGGTAGAGCACTTCATTGGTAATGAAGAGGTAGGCAGTCCGAATCTGCTCACCAGCTCCATGAAAACCCCGGAAACCTTTGGTTTTCGGGGTTGTTCTTTTTTTGGTGCTTTGTCAGAGACCTCCAAAACCCAAACCAAAACCCAAACCAAAACCCAAACCAAAACCCAAACGGGGCAAAAAAGCAGGCCTTTCGACCTGCTTTTTTGCACGAATTTACCTATTTTAGGAGCTCTTCAACAACTCGTGCGCTGCCCTGTATTTGTGAAGAAGGGCGACTGTTGCCAAAAAGCTCCAAAGCAAGCGGTTGAATATGATGAGCCGGTATGGTAGAATCATTTTGGAAACACAGGAGTTTGGAGGATCGCTGATGAAGGATGAATGCTTGATATGTAAAGCTCCGCTGGAGTACCTTGATGCAGATGTTCTCATGGAATGTGAGATCTGCCACAATAAAGAGAACAGCAAAACAAGGTGTGTGAATGGGCACTATGTTTGCAACGAATGCCATACGCAGGGGCTTGACTCTATAATCGGAAGCTGCATGATTGAAACTTCAAAGAACCCCATAGCCATTATCGAGAAGATGATGACTATGCCGTTCTGCCATATGCATGGCCCTGAGCATCACGTTATGGTCGGGGCCGCCCTGCTGACGGCATATAAAAACGCCGGCGGTGATATTGACCTGCACAGCTCTTTGGTCGAAATGATGAATCGTGGGAAGAGAGTTCCGGGCGGTGCCTGCGGATTTTGGGGAGCATGCGGAGCCGGGATCAGTTCGGGAATGTTCATATCCATTATCTCGAAGTCGACGCCTTTGGCAAAAGAGCCGTTTGCGTTGTCACACAAAATGACCGCCAAATCACTCGGACTGATCGGCGAGGTCGGAGGTCCGCGCTGCTGCAAGAGGGATTCATTTCTGTCTATCCTTGCGTCTGTAGATTTTGTGAAGGATCACTTTGGCGTTGAAATGGAAAAACCGGAGGTCGTATGCCAATTCTCAGCTCAGAATAATCAGTGCATAGGTAAACGCTGCCCATTTTCCATAGTGAATCATTGAAATAAGTTCCCTTTTGGTGAACTTATACAATCGAAAAAGAATCAGCGGCGGGGCTTTCGGCCCCGCCGCGTTTTCGTTTGCTGCTTATCCCTTGTACTCGATGCAAAGCATCGTAAGGTCGTCGAACTGTTCCGCAGTTCCCACAAACCCGCCGAGGCTCGTACGGATGTGTTCAAGCAAACCTTCGGGAGACGCTTCCTTTGCGCTGTTCAGCATTTCAAGCATACGCTCCGTGCCGAGCATATCGTGCCCGTCCGCGCCGCCCATCGCCTCGGGCAGGCCGTCCGTGTAGACGAACAGTTTGGAACCGGGCTCCATCGTGATCTCGTACTCGCGGTAAGGCACGCCCGCCATGGCGCCCACAACAAGGCCGTGCGGGTCGCGGAACAGCTCAAAAGCGCCTCCCGGCTTTTTGATGGCGGGGTATTCGTGTCCCGCGTTGGCGGCGGTCAGCCTGCCGGAGGAAAGCTCCAGCACGCCGACCCATACCGTTACGAACATCTGCTCCTCGTTGTTGGAGCATATCGCGTCGTTGGCCCGTTTCAGTATTTCGGCGGGCGAAAGACCCATGTTCGCGTAGCTTTGCAGCATTATTTTGGAGGCCATCATGAACAGCGCCGCGGGCACGCCCTTGCCCGATACGTCGGCGATAACAAGCCCCAGGCGGTCTTCGTCTATCAGGAAGAAGTCGTAAAAGTCGCCGCCGACCTCCCTTGCGGGATCCATCACGGCGTAGATGTCAAATTCGCTGCGGTTGGGGTATGGCGGGAATATAGTGGGCAGCATGGCCGCCTGTATGCGGTTTGCAAGCGTCAGCTCGGTGCTTATGCGCTCCCTTTCGGCGGTAATGCTCTCAATATCGCTTATGTAGTTTTTCATTCGTTCGGTCATGGAGCCGAACGAGTTTGCAAGCATCTGCGTTTCGTCGCCCGTGTCAAGGTCCCACTTAAAGTCAAGATTGTCGCCCTCTATCTCGCCCACGGCCTCGGTAAGCCTGCGAATGGGCTTTACGATCCTGCGCGAAAGCGCGTACGACGCCACAAGCGCCACCGCCACCGCCGCGGCGCCCAGGCCCAGCAGCAGATATACGGCGTTCCGTATGTGGCTCCTCGCATTTTGTGAGGCCTGCTCGGTCAGCGAATCGACGCTTTCAAGCAGTTTTTTCGTGGGGGCCTCCACCGCATCACGGGTAAGGAACACCAGCATAGACCAGCCTACCGTATCCATCGGCGCGTATGAGGCATAGCTCGGCACGCCCTCAATGTTCAGCGTCATAACGCCGGAGCCGCCGTCCGCGGCCTTTGTCACAAGCTCCGAAAGCTGTGCGTCGCTTGAGCTGCGCAGGTCGTCCGAAGCCTCCGCCGCGGCAAGCACGCCGCTCTCATAGGTCGAAAACAGCACCTGTCCGCTGCCGTTTATTATGCAGGCGTTCCCGCTTTCGCCAAGCTTAACGCTTTTTACAAGGTCCTCCATCTCATCAAGGTACATGCCCGCGCCGGCAACGCCCATAAGCTTACCGTCCGCAAACACGGGCACGCCGCACATTATACCAAGGCGCGGCGTGTGCGCGTCCTTCGTTACGGGGGTAAAGAACGGCTTGCCCGTTACGGCTGCGCCGACGTACCACGGGCGCTGCCTGGCCTCAAGCGGCATGAGCGCGCCGTTCTCGTCGAATTTCTTGCCGGAGATATAGTCCGCCTGCACCATGAAGCCCGATTCGGCAGCAAAGTAAATCGACGCGATATTGTCCGTGTGTTCGTTCACCGCCATAAGCACGTCCTGCACGTTGCCTATCAGCCCAAGCTCGGCGATAATACCCGGGTCGTCGGGGTCGGCCTCTGCGGAGTACAGCACCTGCACCGAAAGCTTGCCGTCGTTTGCGGGGTCGGGCAGGGGAACCGGCCTTGCGGAGTACGCGTCGGGGTCGGCATAAATGCTCTCCGCAACCGAGGCCACCGTTACGACGCCGCGCCGATAGTCCGAAAAGATCCCATCGGCTATATCCGCCTTCTCTGCCGCAAGCTCAAGAAGACGGTTCTGCGACTGTTCTGACATATAGTCAGATGAAGCCCTGCCGATAGTGTCGCTCAGGTTTTCATTGGACGATGAGAGCGTTTCAGATGCGTTCCTGACCGTCAGCGCAAATATCCCCGCCGCCGCCAGCAGCATGACGATAACGAGTATCACCATGGCAAAGAGTATCTTTGTCCCGAGGGACCGTGGTTTTTCCATGCTCAGTACCTGTTTCGTTTATTTTCATATAATTATAGCAAATCCCGCCGCAATAGTAAACAGCGCGGCCGGAAAAAGATATATTTGTATTGCAGAGGAGCGTGCGGCCCGCAAGCGGCACTTGACCCGCGCACGCGAATCCTATATAATATGAAAAAACCAAAGGAGCAGTCAAATGAAAAGCAGGTTTTCAAAGGTATTTTCGGCGCTGATCGCGGCGCTTTTGGCGCTTGTGCTGCCCTCCGCGGGGCTTGCGGACGGCGACCTGCCCGCCGTCGGGCAGGATATTTCCGGCTTTACCTCCGTCACGTTTGAGGGGGAGCCGGTCGACGGCGGCATATTTGCGGAGTCCGACCTTACCGTCATCAACATATGGCAGCGCTGGTGCGGCCCCTGCTGGGTGGAGCTGCCCGCGTTCAAACAGCTTCACGAATACTGCTCTTCCACTCCCGAAAGCGACGTCGCCGTATGGGGCGCGCTCTATTACGGCGACAATGTCAGTCAGATACAGGAGGCGGTGGATTACGTCGCCGAGTACGGCTATAACTGGAACCATATGCTCCTTTGCGAAACGATAGAGCAGGCCGTTGCCGAGGAAGGGGGCTTATTCAAGGTGCCCCAGACGCTTTTCGTGGACAGGTACGGCATAGTCCGAATGCAGGTCCTCGGCAAGATAGAAACGTTTGAGGAGCTTTACGGTATGACCTTTGAGCTTTTGGAGGAGCTTCGCACCGAGTACTATGCCAATACCGGCGACGTGAACGGCAGCGGCAGCGTGGATACGGCGGACGCCCTGCTTGCCATGCGCTATGCCATGAACCTTGCGGAGCTTACCCCGGGCGCCGTCACGCGCGGGGACGTCAACCGCGACGGACGGCTTGATACCGCGGACTCCATGCTCATAATGCGCATCGGCCTGGGTATGTGAGTTTGGGGCAAAAACGATACTTTTTGCTCCGATTTCAAAAATCCTCTTGAATTATTCGCGCAAATGCTATATTATATGGGTACTACCTATAAGGAGGGAATCATATGTTCAAAAAGATCGTCGCCGAGTTCTTCGGCACACTGTTCCTCGTCTTCTTCGCCTGCGGCATCGCCAGCGTTGCCTGCAGCGGCGCGGAGGGCGCTCTGCTCAACTTCGTCATAGCTGCCGGCTTTGGCCTTGCGCTCATCGCCTGCATCTACACCATTGGCTACGTTTCCGGTTCTCACGTTAACCCCGCCGTCTCCATCGCCATGCTGATCGACGGCCGTATGGGCTTTGGTGAGTTCATCGGTTACGTCATCGCCCAGTTCCTTGGCGCCACCGCCGGCGCCGCCCTGCTTTGGGCCGTTGCCGGCAAGGATTGCTCCCTTGCCACCAATGCTCTTCAGACCCTGCCCGAGGCTCTCGGCGGCGGTCAGGTCTCCGTCCTCGTCGGCATCATCGTCGAGGTCGTCCTCACCTGCATGTTCGTTTACACCGTAATGGCCACCACCGCCAAGCCCGACTTCCACGGTGCGGGCATCGTAAACGGCTTTGTGCTTGCTCTTGTACATATTCTGGGCGTGTCCTTCACCGGCACCTCCGTCAACCCCGCCAGGACCTTCGGTCCCGCCATCATCAAGCTCATCCAGGGCGACGGCGCGGCTATGGCCCAGTACTGGATCTTCCTCGTTGCTCCTCTCTGCGGCGGTATCATTGCCGCGATACTTTACAGGATACTGAACAGGGCCAAGGAAGCCTGAGTTTATTGACCGACCGGGGGCGCAAGCCCCCTTTTTATTTTCGCCGGAATGTGTTATAATGGTAAACGGATAAACTCGTGAAAGGACGCAAAGCCTTGAAAAAGCGTTTTCGCAGGAAAAGATACAAGGGCCGCCGCAGCTCGCTGTCAGCCAGCAACTGGGGCCCCATAGTCAAGCTGCTGCTTACCGTCGTCGGTACGCTTGCGGGCCTGGCGCTTTTGGCGCTTGCCGTCATGGTTGTGCTGGAGGCCGTTTTCCACATAGACACGCCTCTTCCGCCGGACGGCATTGTGGCAAAGGCGGCAAAGCTCTTTTCGCACGGCGACGACGTGCTTGTCACGTCGCCCACGCCGTACTACACGCCGGAGCCCACGCCCACGCCTCACCCCATGGATGAGTACGACGCTGAGGGCAGCGAGCGCGAGGTGGTCATTCCCGCCGATATGCAGTACTACTGGTTCGGCGACCCCACATACAATAACGGCAAAATGCTGTTTACGGGCGGCAGGATAGTGGGGGACAACGTGCAGATGTGCGGCCTTCTGGAATACGACCCCGAAGTGGGCGCCGTGAAGGAGCTGCCTGTCAAGCTCACAAACACGCACTTCATATATCCCGTGTTCAACGATGAGTGGCTCGTCTACCTTGACGCCAACAAAAAGGGCGGCGGCAATATCTGCGCCGTCCGCATGGATGACCTCGGCAGCACGCCCGCGGTCGTCAAGACCGTTTACGTCGGTCAGCCCGAGATACGCCTGGACGGGCACTATATCTCGTGGGTCGAGCGCACGGGTACCAACCGCGACAAGCTCTTCGTCTGCGACCTTGAGACCATGGAGACCGCCATCGTTGCGCAGTTCTCGTCCTCGTCCTACGGCACGAGTGCGCCCTATATGTCGGACGGCACGCTGATATGGGCCGCCGAGGGCACCGAACGATATGAGGACGGCCGCGTTTCCGGCGTGATAAAACACATCGACCTTGAAAGCTCCGCCATCCGCGATATCTCCGTGGATACCTACGTCCACGATCCGGAGTATAACGGCAGATATTACGCGTGGCTCGACGCGCACCACAGCGAGAACTCCACGCTTTACGTTGCGCAGGCCGCCGAGGGCAATACGCTCACGCCCGTAAGGGCGGCGGAGGGCGTCGTTGATTTCTTCATCGACGAAAACTTTATTGCCTACAGCGTGGATGAGGTCATTTACGTCTACATGTTCAATTCGGGCGAAAGCTATCGCATCACCCCCGAAAGGGAGCTGGCTCAGCTTCTTGGCGCAGGCGACGGATACGTCATGTGGATGGACGTCACCACGCGTGAGCGCGACGTGCTGAAATACGCCCGCATAGGCTGATCGGGGGGCTGCATGGCAAAGGAAAAGACCAAATTCGTCTGCGGCGAGTGCGGGCATGAGACCGCAAAGTGGTTCGGCCGCTGCCCCTCCTGCGGCAGTTGGAACACCCTTGTCGAAACGGCGGTCACCGCGCCGGACAGGCGTGCCAAAGTCATAACCGGTTCCGGCGCCGTGCGCCTGTCGAACGTGGAGGGCAGGGACGCCGCAAGGACCAAGACCCGCATAGGCGAGCTTGACCGCGTGCTGGGCGGCGGCATCGTTGCAGGCTCCGTCATACTGATAGGCGGAGACCCGGGCATAGGCAAAAGCACGCTGCTGATGCAGGCGGCAGGCAACCTCCTTTCCGAGGCCGCCGTGCTGTACGTCTCGGGCGAGGAATCCAAGGCTCAGCTCAAGCTCCGCGCCGAAAGGTGCGGCGTGCCCGGGGAGCTGCTCGTTATGACCGAGACCTCCGTCTCCGCAATAGAGGCGGAGGTGGAGCGCGTCAAGCCCGCGTTCCTCATGATCGACAGCATCCAGACGATGGTTGCGGCGGAGGTCGCGTCCGCGGCGGGTTCCGTCACCCAGATAAGGGAGGTCACGGCGGCGTTAACGCGCATTGCAAAGGTTACGGGCTGTGCGGTGTTCATAGTGGGCCACGTCACCAAGGAGGGCGCGATCGCCGGTCCGCGCATGCTTGAACATATGGTGGATACCGTGCTGTACTTCGAAGGCGACAGGCACGATGCGTTCCGCCTGCTGCGCGCGGTGAAAAACCGCTTCGGCTCCACCAACGAGATAGGCATTTTCGAAATGCGCGGCGACGGCATGGCAGAGGTCTCTGACCCTTCCAATATGTTCCTGTCCGGCACGAACGACACGGGCTGCGCCGTCACCTGCATCATGGAGGGCAACCGCCCGATACTCGTTGAGGTGCAGTCGCTGCTTGCCTCGTCGGTTTACGCCAACCCCCGGCGCATGGCGGCAGGCATGGACAACAACCGCCTTATGCTGCTGCTTGCCGTGCTTGAAAGGCGCGCGGGCGTGCGCGCGGGCGATAAGGACGTTTACACCAATGCGGTGGGCGGCATAAAGGTTGACGACCGCGGGGCGGATCTTGCGATAGCCCTTGCGGTGGCGGGCTCTGTGTTTGACAAACGCCTGCCGGAGCTAACCGCCGTGATAGGCGAGGTATCTTTGACCGGCGAGGTGCGCCCGGTCGATAGGATGTCTAGCCGTGCCGCCGAATGCGCGCGCCGCGGGTTCACCACGCTGATCGCCCCGTATTCAAGGAGCCTTCAGGCCGTGGACGGGCTGAAGGTCGTCACCGTTCGCAATCTGCGCGAGGCGATGGGCAAGCTCGTATAGCATCCGAACAAAGCTCCTCTCATATAATACCACAGGCGTATTGCCTCAATGTATTTTGTGGGAGGTTTTTTTATGGCGCAAACTACGTATTCCGAGCTTAAGCGCAAGGAGATAATCAACGTTTGCGACGGAGCGCGGCTCGGCTGCATATCGGACCTGGAGCTTGACGACTGCACGGGGCTCATCAGCGCGATAGTCGTGCCCGGCGCAGCGCGGTTTCTGGGGCTGTTCCGCGGCCCGGAGGAGCTCGTCATACCCTACTGCCGCATAGAGAAGATAGGCGACGACGTGATACTCGTCCGCGTTGAGAACGCACCGGTAAAATAAAAAATACATCTGGCTTTTTTCAGACGGGTGTGGTACAATATGTTGAGATGCTATGAAAGGAAGTATGCCACATGAAGTGCAGATACTGCCAATGTACCGACAGCCGGGTCATCGACTCCCGCCCGACGGAGGACGGCACCGCCATTCGCCGCCGCCGCGAGTGCACCAATTGCGGAAGAAGGTTCACCACCTATGAAAAGGTCGAGGAGATGCCCATAATCGTCGTCAAGCGCGACGGCACAAGGGAGAACTTCGACAGCAACAAGATACTGCGCTGGGTGCGCAAATCGTGTGAAAAGCGCCCCGTCTCCGCCGCCGCCATGGACGCGCTCGTGGAGGACGTCGAAAGGGAGATAAACAATTCGCTGGAGCAGGAGGTCACGACCATCCGCATAGGCGAGCTTGTCATGAGCAAGCTCAAGGACCTTGACGAGGTCGCGTACGTTCGCTTTGCGTCGGTGTACCGCTCCTTCAAGGATATCAATACCTTTATGGAGGAGCTGAAGCTCCTTCTGGGTGACAAGGATGTCAAATAACGCAGCCGCGCTTTTAAGCGCCGTTCGCCGCGACGCCGTCGTAAGGCATGAGGGCGGTGTGGGGGTCGTTATGTCCGAAAGGCTCCTGGCGGAGCCCGGGCTCAGGCACGGCTTCACAACGAGGCTCGGCGGGGTCAGCGAAGCCCCGTTTGACAGCCTCAACCTCGGCACCAACCGCCCCGAACCTTATGAAAACATACTTGAAAACTACCGCAGGCTGTGCGTAAACTACGGGCTCCGGCTTGAAAGGCTTGCGATAGTGCGGCACGAGCACGGCGTCAACATATTAAAGCTCGGCCCGGAGGACGCGGGCCGCGGCGTCACGCGGGAGCCGTTCGACTTCTGCGACGGGCTCGTTACGGATTCTCCGCTCGTCACGCTCGTCACCGCCCATGCCGACTGCAGCGCGTTCTTCGTGTACGACGGGCGCACGCGCTCCATCGGCCTTGCCCACGCCGGGTGGAAGGGCATGTTTGGCAGGATTGGCCAAAAGCTCGTCGAAAGGCTTTCGCTCGAATACGGCGCCGACCCAAAGGATATGGTATGCGCCATTGGCCCCTGCATCTGCGAAAACTGCTTCGAGGTCGATCTTCCGCTTGCGGAGAGCTTCGCGCGGGAGTTCGACTGTCCGGATATCTATTCCGTGCGTGAGGGCAGGCCGGGCAAGGCATACGTTGCCCTGCGCGCCGCCGCCGTCATTCAGCTTATGGACGCCGGAGTGCCGTTTGACAGCATCAGCGTTATGGATCACTGCACATTCGAGGAGCCGGAGCTTTTCTTCTCCTATAGGCGCGACGGCAAGGGCACGGGCGCAATGGCGGGCTTCATGACGCTCGATTAACGGAATAAATCCCTTCTCCCTGCAAAGAATATCCACATTCTTTGCAGGGAGGTTTTTTTATGCCGGTTTCAGCATTTTTATCGCTTTCGGCCGCTCTTGCCGCGGGAAGCGGCGCTCTCGGAGCAGGTCTTGAAAGGCTCGGCGTTTCCAAAAGGGCGGCGGTGTTCTTCCTCATATCCGCCGCCGCGCTGTCGGGATTTGAGATCGCGGCCTTCGGCACGGCGTTTTTCAGCCCCGCCTGCCTGCTTTGCGCAGCGGCCGGAGCGACCCCGCTTTATTTACGGCGGGGAAGAGCGCAAAAGATCCTCGCGGCGCTGCCCGCCCTCGGCGCGGCGCTTGCCGCAGGCGCCGCGCTTGCACCCCTCTTTGCGTCGAGCCTGCCCGCCGCATACTACGCCGCCGGGCTTGCGGGGTCGCTCACCGCGTTCGTCCCGCGCGTACGCGAACGGGGCGCGGCGTTCGTCTGCGCCTGGGCGCCGATAATCGGCTCCGTCCTTGCGTACGCTTTGCCCGCTCCCTTCGGCGGCGCGCCGTTCCTCACGTTATCCGACTCCGTTTTATCCGCTCAAATCACGGGTTTTCTGTCGATTGCCGTACTGTCGTCCGCATTTTCCCGTACGCCCGTACGACGCCCTTCGGACGACTGTACGACAGCATGACCGCGTCATAACGGCCCCGGCCCCCGCATAGTATTGACCGAGCAAAACCAAGGGGGCTGTGCCAATGAAAACACGATTCGAAAAGCTGCTCTCGTTTCTGCCGGAACGCATCGCCCGCGCTGCGGCCTCGGCCGCAGGCGGCGCGGCGGTGGAGGAGCTGCGTCTGCGCACCGCAAGACCGCCCCAGCTCGTGTTCGCCAACGGCGACGCGTTGGCCGAGGGCGTTGTTTTTACGCCCGACGACGCCAAAGAACTGCTGGAGCGGCTTTGCCGGCACTCGGTCTATTCGCACGGAGAGGAGCTTGCAAACGGCTTTATAACCGTCGACGGCGACTCCCGCGTGGGGGTCTGCGGCAGGCCCGTCACGGAGGGGGGCAGGGTCGTCAGGCTGACCGAGATAACGGGCTTCAATATGCGCGTTTCATACGAGGCCGTGGGCTGCGCCGAGGCGGTGATGGGCCTTTTGACGGAGGGCGGCTCGCCCGTTTCCACGCTGATAGCCGCGCCGCCGTCGGGCGGCAAAACAACGCTCCTGCGGGACGCCGCAAGATGCTTTTCGTACGGCGTCGGCGCCCGCCCCGTCAAGGTGGCGGTAGCGGACGAACGCGGCGAGCTTGCCGGGTTTATCGACGGAGCGCCCTCGTTTGACCTCGGCCCGCGCACCGACGTTATGGAGCTTTGCCCCAAGGCGGCGGCGATACCCATGCTCATACGCTCCATGAGCCCCGACCTTGTCATAACCGACGAGGTGGGCGGCGGCGCCGACGCCGAGGCGCTCTCGGAGGCCGCGCGGTGCGGCGTCAGGGTCATTGCCTCCGCTCACGCCTCCTCGGGCGAGGAGCTGTTGGCGCGAAAGGACCTAAAGCCCATATTGAACTGCGGCGCATTTACGCGGGTGCTGCTGCTGAAAAGGAGCGGCAGCAGGCTCACCGTCTGCCCCGTGGCGCTGTGAGCGCGGCAAGGCTCGTTCTGGCGCTCGCCTCTGTCGCCGCGTGCGCGGCCTTCGGCAGGCTGGCGGTGTCGGAGGACCGCAAAAAGCTCAGCACGACCGAAGCGTTTTCGGCTTCGCTCCTTGAGGCGGAGCGGCGCATTCGCATAGACCGGCTCCCGCTTACGGAGCTTGCAAAGGCGATAGCCGACGAAGCCCCGGAAAGTCCCCTTCCGCAGATGCTGACGCTGATCTGCGAGGGCAGGCGCGACGCCGCCTGCGGGCTTTCGTCAATGCTCGTCCCCGCCGCGCAGACGCCCGCCGCAGAGCTTATTCGGGGCATGGGCCGGGGCGACGTCAGCGCCGAAACGCAAAGGCTTGCGCTTGCGGTGGAGCGCATTGGCGCGGCTGCCTGCAAAGCGCGCGAGCAGCATGAAAAAAGCGCGCGCCTGACAAATGCGCTCTCGCTTATGCTCGGGGTTGGCGCGGCGCTCGTCATACTTTGATCCATGCGAGGTACAAATGGGCATTGAGGTAGTCATGAAATTAGCGGGCATAGGCTTTTTGACCGCGGTCGCGTGCCAGCTTTTGAAGCAGGCGGGCCGCGAGGATATCGCCATGATGACGGCGCTTGCGGGGCTCGTCATAGTGCTTGTCACGGTCGTTTCAATGGTGGGCCAGCTGATGCAGTCCGTGCGCGGAGTGTTCGGCCTGTGACGGCGGACCCCTTTGCGGTCGCAGGAGCCGCGGTGGTCTGTGCGCTGCTTGCGCTGTCCCTGCGCCCGTTCGGCGGCGGCCTTGCCGAAAGGACGGCGCTCGTTGGCGGGCTGATACTTCTAATGTGGGCGGCGGGAGAGATCAGCGGCGTTTTTTCCCGCATACGCGCGCTTTTGCAGCAGGCCCCGGGCTTTGACGGCGCGGCGTCGCTCGCGCTTAAAGTCACGGGCGTCGCCTACGTTGCCCAGACCGCCTCCGACCTCTGCCGCGACTGCGGCGAGGAGGGCCTTGCCTCAAAGAGCGAGCTGTGCGGCAGACTGCTTATGCTGATCGCCGTAATGCCTCAGCTTACTTCGCTTGCATCGCGCCTCATTGCCCTTGCGGAGGAACTGCTGTGACCCGCGCAAAGACCGCCGCCCTGTTCGCGGCTTTGGCGCTTGCCCTGCTTGCGGCCTTCGCCCCGCCCGCTGCGGCGCAGACCGCCCCGCCCGCGCCTTATTCGGAGGACCCGGCGCAGACCGCCCCGCCCGCGCCTTATTCGAATGACCCGGCGTACCCGTCGGCCGAGCCGCTTGCACCGGAGCTTTCAGACGAGCTTTCCCGCCAGACGGAGCTTTTGGACCTGTCCCCGTGGGAAAGGTATTTTGCGGACGCGAAGGCGTTTTTGGGACGGAGCTTTCAAAGCGTCGACGAAGCGCTCGTGTCCCTTGCGGAGGGCGGCGGAGAGGAGCCGGGCGGCATACTTTCGGCGGCAGCAGCGGCGGCCGTGCGTGAACTGCGGCCCGCGCTCGCGTCCTGCGCCGTGCTCGTGCTCGCGGGGCTTCTGACCACGATGGCCTCGGGCGTTCCGGACGAGGGCATAAAAGGCACGCTAACGCTTGCGCTGCTTGCGGTGTGCGCCGGGGCCGCGCTCGAACGGTTCATATCGCTTGCGCACACGGCGTTTGAGGCGGTCTCTATGACTTCCGATTTTGCCGAAAGCACGCTGCCCGTCGTAAGCACGCTGCTCACGCTGACGGGCGCTGACGCGGCGCAGGGGCTTTTTCACCCGCTGATGAGTTTCTTATCCGGCACGGTGATCGCGGTAATTTCCCGAGCCGCGCTGCCTCTCTCCTGCGCCTGCGGTATGCTTCGCGCGGCGGATCCGATCGCGGGCGAGGGCAGGCTTGCGGGCCTTTCGCGGCTGATAAGCCGTGCGGTCAAATGGCTTTTGGGGCTCGTTTCGGCGGTCTATTTCGCGGTGACTCAGGTGCGCGGCCTCAACGCCGCCGCCCGTGACGGAGTGGCTGTACGCACGGCAAGATATGCCATCGACAGACTCGTGCCCGTGGTGGGATCCATGGTCAGCGGCACGGTGGACGGGGTCATGGCATGCTCCCTGCTGATACGAAACGGCGCGGGCACGCTTGCGCTCATACTGCTGTTTTCGGCGGCGCTCAAGCCGCTTATGGTCCTGGGGTTCGGCGCTTTGAGCTTCAGAGCCGCCGCCGCGCTCTGCCGCCCCGCCTGCGGCCCGCGGGTGTACGCGCTGTATTCCGGCCTTGCGGATACGGCCTCGGAGCTGTTCGCCTGCACCGCCGCGGCGGTGCTGCTGTTAACGCTTACCCTGTGTGTGTTTCTGGCCTCGGGCGGCGCCGCCGCCGGCCTATGGTGATAGAATGCTCAGCGGATTCGTAACAAACCTGATCGCCCTGTCTGCGGGCTTTACGGCGCTGGAAGCG
Organism: Clostridia bacterium; assembly: GCA_017539215.1. Taxonomy (GTDB): domain Bacteria; phylum Bacillota; class Clostridia; order Christensenellales; family CAG-138; genus UBA3857. The sequence continues at coordinate 67,972 of JAFYHI010000052.1, forward strand.
CTCCTTCCGGGCGGACGCGCTTCGCTTGCGGCGCGGCGATACTTCGCGCTCATAATGACCTGCGCTTTGACAGAGCCTCTGCTTGCGCTTCTGGAGGCGTGACATGCAAATCCCGAACGCCGTCAAAAAACTCTCCAAAAACGCCCGTATCGCAGCGGCTGCCGCAGCGCTTCTCATCGCGGCGCTGGCGATCGCGCCTGCGCTGCGCACGGACGGAGACGCCGCTTCCGCGCCCCAAAACGAGGCCCGGCTCGAGGCCCGGCTTGAGGACATACTCGCAAAGATAGACGGCGCGGGCAGCGTGCGCGTGTTTTTGACCTGCGAGGACGCGGGCCCGTCCTCAGTATTCGGCGAAAGCCGAAGCACCGCCGTCCGCGGCGCAATAATCGTTTCGAGCGGGGCAAGGGACATCGCCGTAATGAACGCCCTGCGCGAGGCGGCGGTAAAGGCGCTTGGCCTGCCCGCGTCCTCTGTAGGCGTCTTCCCAATGGAATAACTCAAAGAAAGGTGGAACCCATGGAAAAATTAAAGACAAACAAACGCTTTTTCATCGTGCTCGGCTTCGCGCTCCTGCTGCTTGCGGGGGCCGTGTTCATGGACCTGAAGCTCGGCAAAGCCAAAACGGAGCCCGCAGAACAGGGCGCGGAGCTTTCCCCGACGGAGGCGCCGGTCAGCGCGGTCATGGCGGGGATCAACGGGTATTTCAACGAATTCCGCGACGAGCGCAGCCGCGTCCGCGCGCAGGAGATAGACTATCTGCGTTCGGTCATCAACTCCGAAAACACCGATGCAGACGCCCTTGAGGACGCCCGTGGACGGCTTTTTGAGCTGGTCTCGAACATGGAAAAGGAGTTCACCATCGAAAGCCGTATCCGCGGCAAGGGCTTTACGGATGCGGCGGCCTCGGTCAAGGACGGCTCGGCGTCGGTCGTAATAGACGGCGCGTCGCTTTCGGATGAGGAGGTGGCCCGCATACTTGACATAATCATAGCCGAAACGGGGCTGCCCGCAAGCGCAGTCAGCATTTCTCCGGGGGCATAGGGCCAAATAAATTTTGCGGCGGCGCATTGAGTGCTTTACAAGGGACTAAAAATTTGTTATAATTCAGTATCAATGTTCAGGAGGTTTTCCGCAATGGATCACGATACCGAAGTAGTAACCGACATCAGCGTTACCGAAAACGGCAAGGTCGTTTTCGCACCCGACGTCGTCGCCACCATAGCCGGGCTTGCCGCGTCCGAGGTAAAGGGCGTATCGGGGCTTGCCGGCACCGTTATTGAGGGCATTTCCGGCATTTTCACCAAGAACAATATGACAAAGGGCGTGCATGTGGAGGTCGGCCGTGAAGAGGCGGCGGTGGATATCAGCATCAACGTAAAGTACGGTTCCCGCATACAGGACGTGTGCTCCGAGGTGCAGAACGCCGTAAAGTCCGCCATCGAAACCATGACCTCCCTTAAAGTTGTCGAGGTAAACGTGCTGGTCCAGAACGTCACATTCGACGAGCCCGAGAAGCCCGAAAAGAAAAAGGACAGACCCGAGATCGAAGCGAGGGTCAGGTAACAGCTCCGAGTCGGAAGCGGAAAGGGGTCTCTTATGAAAACCGGTTTATTAGACAGGCTGCTTCTGGGCCTTGTGCTGCTGCTGTTCATCGCCTGCATGACGGTGGTCATACTGTGCTGCATCGGCGTTATACCCGCCTCCGGCATAATCGCCATTGCAGAGGGGCTGTCAGACGGCGGCGTGCGTGCCGTGTTCCTGCGCGTGCTTATAACGGTCGTCGCCGCGGTGCTTGCTTTTGCCGCGGGCAGGCTGCTCTTTACGGGCGGCAAAAAGCGCGGGGGCGAGCAGACCCTCAATGCGTCCATGCTTTCGTCTGACGAGCACGGCTCCGCCTATATCAGCGCGGCCTCCATCGACAGCATGGCGCAGAAATATGTAAAGGCCAACAAGTGCATTAGGGAGTGCGCCAGCAAGGTCACGGTCAACGCCGACAGCACCGTTTCGGTTTCGCTGAAGGCGGTCGTGCTTGCGGATACCAATATTCCGGAGCTGTGCGATACCGTACGCACGGAGCTTAAAAACTATATCGAAAACTACGCGGGCGTAAAGGTGGACAAGATCGCCTTTACGGTGGTCAACACATACACTCCCACCACCGCCGCAAGGGTCAACTGAGGGCAGTAGATGAGCAGGAAGTCAGCAAGAGAGATCGCCATGAAAATGGCGTATGAAAAGTTTTTCAATACCGAGGACACCTATGCCACGGTGTGCGAGATATCCGGCGCGGAGGGCGAGCCCTCACCCGAGGATATCGATTTTGCAAACGGCATTGCGGACGGGATCGAAAGCAACGGCCCCGAGATAGACGCGCTCATCGCCGCCGCATCCAACGGCTGGGCGCTCGAGCGTATGCCCATGGTGGACCTTTCCATACTGCGCGTCGCCGTGTACGAGCTTATGTTCGACAAAAAAGCGCCGCAAAAGGTCATCATCAACGAGGCCGTGCGCATAGCCGGCAAGTACGGCGGTGACGACTCGCCCCGTTTTATTAACGGCGTACTGGGCAATATCGCCCGCGCGGAAGCGAAATAAGCCATGGCCGGTGAGACCGTTTTTACAGTTGCCGGCCTTAACGAGTACGCCGCGGGCGTGCTTTCAAACGATATCCGGCTGCGAAGCGTAAGGGTGTCCGGTGAAATCAGCGGCTTTAAGCGGCATTCATCCGGGCATCTGTATTTTAATTTGAAGGACAGCATGGCCGTCATACCCTGCGTCATGTTCCGTTCGCACGCTGCAAGGCTCAGGGGCGAGTTTGCGGACGGGCTGCACGTTACCGTGCACGGCTCCGTGTCCATCTACCCCAAGGACGGCAAATATCAGCTTTACGCCGACGGAATGAAGCCGGACGGCGAGGGCGAGCTTTACAGACAGTTCCTGCTTTTGCAGCAGCGTCTCGGGCAGGAGGGCCTTTTTGATGAATCGCGCAAGCGGCCCCTGCCGCTGCTTCCCCGTGTGATAGGGGTGGCTACCAGCGAAATGGGCGCCGCCATACGTGATATTGTCACCGTGATCCGCCGCAGGTTCCCGGGCATGAACGTGCTGCTCGCGCCCTGCCTCGTTCAGGGCGAGGACGCTCCCGCGGATATAATCGCCGCGATAAACGCGCTGCAGCGCTTCCCCGAGGTGGACGTGATAATTGCGGGGCGCGGGGGCGGCAGCTATGAGGACCTGAGCTGTTTTAACGACGAGGGCGTGGCAAGGGCTATAGCCGCAAGCCGCGTTCCGGTCGTAAGCGCGGTTGGGCACGAGACCGATACCACCATTGCCGACTTTGCCGCAGACAGGCGCGCGCCGACCCCTTCAGCCGCGGCGGAGCTCTGCTGCCCGGTATATGACGACCTTCTCGGCCAGACGGAGTATTTATGCTCCGTCTGCACCCGCACGGCGGAGGCGGCGCTCATATCGGCACGCAGCTCCCTTGACGCCGCAATGGGCTCGGCTGCCATGGCAAACCCGCATCACAGCATCATACTAAGGCGCGAAAGGGCTTCGGCCTGTACCGCGCTCATCAGACAGGGCGCGGCAAACGCGCTTGCCTCCTCGCGTGAAAGGCTCGCGGGGGCGTCGGCAAGGCTCGCTTCGCTCAGCCCGCGGGCGGTGCTCGAACGCGGTTACGCCATATTGACGGACGATTCTGGCGCGGTCACGGGCATAGACTCCCTCAAAGAGGGGCAAAGCATAGGCATAGTGATGGCCGGGGGCAGGGCCTCCGCATCCGTCACGGCCGTTTTCAAAGGACGGGAAAATGAACGTTGAAGAGATCGAAAAGCTGAAGTACGAACAGGCGTTTTCGCGCCTGGAGGAGATCGTTGCCGCAATGGGCGGCGCGTCGGTGCCGCTTGATGAGCTGATGGACCTTTACGAGGAGGGCATGCGGCTTTCGGCGCACTGCGAAAAGCTGCTTAAAAGCTACGACGCAAGGCTTGAAAAGGTCGCGCGCAAGGCCGCCTCCGGTGAGGGAGACGGCACGGAAAGCGGGGAGGAGTAATGGACAGGCTCTCATATGAAGAGGCAAGCGCGCGCTATGTGCGGCTTGTCGAGGCGGAGCTTGCCGCCATCCGCCGGCGCGAGGCCGGGCGCATACATCCGCGCCTGCTGGAGGCCATGTTTTACAGCATAGAGGGCGGGGGCAAGCGCATACGCCCCTGTCTTACGCTTGCCGTATGCGAAATGCTGGGCGGCAGCCTGCAAAACGCCCTGCCCATCGCCTGCGGGCTTGAAATGATACACACCTATTCGCTCATACACGACGACCTGCCCTGCATGGACGATGACGATATGCGGCGCGGGCGGCCGTCCAACCATAAGGTGTTCGGCGAGGCCGAGGCGGTGCTGGCGGGCGACGGGCTTTTGTCGCTTGCGTTCGAGGTGATGCTCCGCGCCGCCGCGGAGTCGAAGGACCCGCGCATTCTGGCCGCCGCGTACGAGGCCGCGCAAAGGGCGGGCGCCGCCGGCATGGTCAGCGGGCAGTCCGCCGATATGGAGCTTGAGGGCGCTGTAAACCCCACGGGCGATATGCTGCGCTATGTCCACCGCCATAAGACCGCCGATATGCTCGAAGCCGCCGTTGTGGCGGGCGCGCTTACCGCGGGCGCGGACGCGGGCGTTTTGGAAAAGCTCCGCCGCTACTCTGCCGAGATGGGCCTGCTCTTTCAGATAACCGACGACCTGCTTGACGCCACGGGCGATCAGGAGCTTATGGGCAAAACGCTCGGCAAGGACGCGAAGCAGGGCAAGCTCACCTACGTCACGCTTCTGGGGATCGACGGCGCAAAGCGCGAGGCCGAGGCCGCAGAGCGCCGCGCAGAGGAGGCCATATCGGGCCTTGAAAACGCAGACTACCTTTTGCAAACCGTCCGCCGCATGCTTACAAGGAGCAGATAGCTCCGCTGAACAAATGAGAAAGGCGCCCCTTCGGGGGCTCGGCGCATGATCGACATAAACGAACTTCCCATACTCTCGCGGGTGAACTCCCCGCGCGACATACGCGAACTGACGGCGGAACAGCTCGACGCACTTGCCGACGAGATACGCCGCTATCTCGTTTCGGTCGTTTCCGAAACGGGCGGGCATCTGGCGTCAAACCTCGGCGTGGTGGAGCTGACGCTTGCCCTGCACCGCGTTTTCGATTTCGAGACCGACCGTCTGGTCTTTGACGTGGGCCATCAAAGCTACGTCCATAAGCTTTTGACGGGTCGCAAGGAGGGCTTTCCGCGTCTTCGGCAGAGGGGCGGGCTTGCCGGCTTCCCCAAAACCGGCGAGAGCGTTTACGACGCATTCAACACGGGCCATTCCAGCACCTCCGTTTCCGCCGCGATAGGCATCATGCGCGCGGACGCAATGGCGGGGGTCAGGCGTTCGGTCGTCGCGCTCATAGGCGACGGCGCTTTGACGGGCGGTATGGCTTACGAGGCGCTCGACGACGTGGGCCGTCAGAAGCTGCCGCTGATCGTGGTGCTGAACGACAACGAAATGAGCATCTCGGGCAACGTGGGCGGCATGGCAAGGCATCTTGCCAAGCTTCGCACCGCGCGCGGGTACAGGGGCTTCAAGCGCCGTTTTTCCAACGTGCTGCAGCGCATCCCGGTCATAGGCAAGTCCGTGAATTCGGGGCTGGAGCGGCTGAAAAACCGCATCAAATACTTTGTGCTTCCGAACGTGCTGTTCGAGGAGCTGGGCTTTACGTACCTCGGCCCCATTGACGGGCATGATACCGAGGGGCTCATAAATGTGCTGACGCACGCAAAGCAGATGGATTCGCCCGTGGTAGTGCATGCCGTCACCAAGAAGGGGCGCGGGTATGAGCCCGCCGAGAAGAACCCTGAAAAGTTCCACGGCATAGGCAAATTCAACGCCGAAACGGGCGAATCGCGCTCGTCCTTCGGCAACTCCGCCGTATTTGCGGAGGAGCTTTGCTCCCTTGCCGAGAGCGACGGGCGCATCGCCGCGATAACCGCCGCAATGGCCTCGGGCACGGGGCTGACTGCGTTTCAGCAGCGGTTCCCCGAAAGGTTCTTTGACGTGGGCATTGCCGAACAGCACGCCGTCACAATGGCGGCGGGCATGGCGATAGCTGGGGCAAAGCCCGTGTTCTGCGTGTACTCGTCGTTTCTGCAAAGGGCGTACGATCAGCTTCTGCATGACGTCTGCCTGCAAAACCTCAACGTCGTATTCGGCATAGACAGGGCCGGCCTCGTGGGCGCCGACGGCGAGACCCACCACGGCATTTACGATATCGCCTATCTGCTGTCCCTGCCCAATATGAAGATATTCTCACCCTCGTCGGCGCAGGAGCTGCGCGCATGCCTTCGCTATGCGCTGACGGAGAACGATTCGCCCTGTGCCATACGCTATAACCGCGGCATGCTTCCGGAGCGCGAGCTTCGCGGGAACGTGCTTTCGTGGGAGTGCATAAAGCCCTTCCGCAGCGTGTGCGTAGCTGCGTCCGGGCGCATGGTCAAGCCCGCCGAGGAGGCGCTTGAGGGCCTTAACGCGGGTCTGTGGAATGCCCGCTGCATCCGTCCCATGGACGAGGCCGCGCTTGAAGTGCTGTCGCACGCGCATTTCGTGTTTACCGTGGAGGACGGCATTTGCACCGACGGGCTTGGCGCGCAGGTAGCCGCATGGCTCTCGTCGCACGGCAGCGGGGCTTCGGTCATACCGCTCGGCGTGCCGAACCGCGTTATCGAGCAGGGCTCGGTCGCGGAACAGGATGAAGAATGCGGCATTACCGCCGCCGCAATAAGGGAGGCAGTTATGGCCAGAATGGGAGGCATCTATGCCTAAAAGAGCCGACGTACTGCTTGTGGAGCAGGGCGGCGCGCAAAGCCGCGAACGCGCAAAGGCCCTTATTATGGAGGGGGTCGTCTATTTCGGCGAGGTCAGGGTGAACAAAGCCTCCGACGCCTTTCCCGACGGCGCGGTACTGACCGTACGCGAGGATCCGATACCCTTCGTTTCACGCGGGGGGCTAAAGCTCGACAAGGCCGTGCACAGGTACGGGATAGACCTTCGCGGCCGCGTCTGCGTGGACGTCGGCGCGTCGACGGGCGGCTTTACGGACGTAATGCTTCAAAACGGCGCGGCGCACGTTTATGCTGTGGACGTGGGTTACGGTCAGCTTGACTGGCGGCTGCGCTGCGATGAGCGCGTCACCTGCATGGAGCGCCGCAATGCCCGCGAAATGACGTCGGACTGGTTCGAAAAAACGCCCTCGTTCGCCTCGTGCGACGTTTCGTTCATATCCATCTCAAAGATACTGCCCCGCATGTTCGACGTGCTCGAGCCGGGCGGCAGGGCCGTGGTTTTGGTCAAGCCCCAGTTCGAGGCGGGGCGCTCCAAGGTCGGCAAAAACGGCGTCGTGCGCGACGCGGCGGTGCATCTTGAGGTGCTGACGGGCGCCGCAAAAAACGCGGCGGAAATGGGCTTTCGGTTGCTGGCGCTCGACTTTTCGCCCATTACCGGTCCCAAGGGCAATATCGAGTTTTTAATGTATCTGGCTAAAGAAACGGGGGATTCCCCCGATATTGAAAGCGAGGCGGCGCGGGTCGTTGCTTCGGCGCATGAGGAGCTTGGCATAAAGGCATGAAGCTTGTATTTTTCACAAACCCCAACAAGCCCCGCGCACGCGAGCTGATGACGGAGCTTGCGCAGACCGCACGCAAAGCGGGCGTGGAGTGCGTCTCCGCGGCGGACGACGATGAGCTTTGCCGCGTGCTCGCGGGCCCGGGCCGGGACGCGTTCTGCGTCGTGACGCTCGGCGGCGACGGCACCATCCTTCGCGCGGTGTCGGCGGCGTCGCCCCTGGGCATACCGGTGCTCGGCGTAAACATGGGCCGGGTCGGCTTTTTCAGCGAGATAGGCACCGACGGCTTTGAGGCGGCCCTTTCAAAGCTGAGCCGCGGCGACTACACCGTGGAGCATCCTTCGATGCTTGCCTGCACGGTCAACGGAGAGCCCTGCGGCGAGTGTCTTAACGATTTTGCCGTGCACAGGCAGGAGCTTTCGTCCATCACCCAGCTTGAGCTTGCCGTGGACGGCGACGAAATAGGCGACGTTATGGCGGACGGGCTCATAGTTGCGACGCCCTCCGGCTCCACAGCCTATACCATGAGCGCGGGCGGGCCGGTCGTCGCGCCCAGGCTCGACTGCATACTCGTCACACCCATCTGCCCGCATTCGCTTACCGTGCGCCCCATAGTCGCAGGCGCCGATTCCGCCGTGACCGCGGTCATCAAGTGCGACTGCCGGTTAAGCCGCGACGGGCAAAATGTGCGCGTGCTGCACGCGGGCGACAAGGTGACCGTCGAAAAGTCCCGCCGCACGGCGCATTTTATACGGCTTGAAAAGCGCAACGTGTTCAGGCTCATACGCGAAAAGCTCAAGTGAGCCCGCCCCGCATCGAAAGGGAAAAATATGCTCGAAAGACTTATAATCGAAAACGTCGCTTTGATCGACCGGCTCGACCTTGAGCTGGGCCGCGGGTTCACCGTGCTGACGGGCGAGACCGGCGCGGGCAAGTCCATCATTATCGACGGTATAGAGCTGGTTTTGGGCGGGCGCGGCAGCCGCGAGCTTATCACCCACGGCAAACAGAAATGCCGCGCGGAGGCTGTGTTCGATATCGGCGGCGAGCCTCAGGCGCAAAAGGCCCTTGAAGAGCTCGGCATTGAGGCCGAAGACGGCGTCGTCACCATCATGCGCGAGCTTAACGTAAACGGCAAAAGCACGGCGCGCGTCAACGGCGTGCTGCTGCCCGTTGCAATGCTCAAAACGCTTACGGGCTGTCTTGCGGACATACACGGTCAGCACGAGCATCAGTCCCTGCTTGACGACAAAAACCATCTGGGCGTGATAGACGCCTATGGCGAAAAAAGCATCGCTCCCGCCGCCGCACGCACCGCGGAGCTTTACGGCAGGTACGCCGCCGTACGGCAAAAGCTCAACGCCGGATTCATGTCCGAGGCGGAGCGCGAGCGCCGTATAGATATATTGAAGTATCAGATAAACGAGATCACGACCGCCTCCCCGAAAGCGGGGGAGGAGGAGAGCATAAAGGAGGAGCTTACCCTGCTCACCAATGCCGAACGCATAGCGGACGCATTGAGCGAAGCGGGCGGTGCGCTGGGCGGCGAGCCGGGCGCGGTGTCGCTTTTGAAGCAGGCCGCGGATGCGCTTTCGGGCGTGGCGGGGTTCTCCAAACAGTATGAGGAGCTGTCGGGCCGTCTTCTCGACCTGTATTATGAGGTGGAGGATGCCTCATACACCGTACGCGACCTGCGGCTTTCGGCCGAGTTCGACCCGAAGCGCATCGACGAGCTTGAGGGCAGGCTCGACGTGCTTGACGGATTAAAGCATAAGTACGGCCGTACGGTCGGCGAGGTGCTCGAGTTTGCCGCCGCCGCACGGCGCGAGCTTGATTCGCTCACATCCGGCGCCGAGCAGCGCGAAAAGCTGCAGGCCGAAAAGGCCGCGCTGGAGGCCGAATACTTTTCCGCCGCGGCGGAGCTTACGGACGCGCGCAAAAAGGCAGCAGGCGAGCTATGTGCGCTTGCCCGCGAACAGCTCACGGCCCTCGGTATGAAAAAGGCCCGCATCAGCGCGGAGTTTTCCGCGCCCGAGTCCCCCGAACCGCGTGAAAACGGTATGGATGAGGTCAGGCTGCTGCTCTCGGCTAACGAGGGCGAGCCGCTTAAATCCCTCTCAAAGGTTGCGTCCGGCGGCGAGCTTTCGCGCATAATGCTGGCGCTCAAAACCGTTATCACGGACGCCGACGGCATACCCACGCTCGTTTTTGACGAGGTCGACACGGGCATCAGCGGGGCCGCCGCAAACACCGTGGGCCTCAGGATGAAGCATATCGCCGCCCGCCATCAGGTGCTGTGCGTAACGCATCTGCCCCAGATAGCCGCCTTTGCGGACACGCATTTTGCGGTGTCCAAGCATGAGGAGGACGGAAGGACCGTAACAAGGGTAAAGCGGCTCGAAGGGGCGGAGCGCCCCGCCGAGCTTGCCCGCATAATGGGCGCGGAGGGCGATATTTCGGCCGCCGTTTCGCATGCCGAAGAGCTGATAAAAAAAGCCTCCGAAGCCGTTTTGTGACAGAATAAACAGGCTCTCCGCTCCGAAGAATAAACGGGATGATTCTTTTGGAGCGGTGTATGCATTTGATTTTCAGCAGAATAAAACCCTTTGCCGCAAAAAGCGCGGCTCTTGTACTGGCGTTCGCGCTGTTTGCTTTCGGGCACGGCGGGGCTATGCAGGCCCTGCGCGCCTGCCCGGACAAGGTTTGGGCAGCAGACCGCGCGGAGCTTTACCGCAAACTGGGCTTCAGCGGCGCTTGGGCGGCCGAGGCGTCGGCCTCCTCCGACGAAACGCTCCCTCCGCAGGCAGGGTTCAGGCTGTTCGGCCTTATCACGGCAAAAAAGGTCGGCACGGTGATAGAGGAGCGCAGGTCCGTGTTCCCCGGCGGCGAAGCTGTGGGCATATCGATACGCACCCGGGGGGTGCTCATAGTCGGCTTCGGCTCCGACTCCGGCAACAGCCCCGCGTACCGTGCAGGCCTGCGTCCGGGCGACGTGGTGATCTCAGTCAACGGCGCGGACGTCGATTCGGCGGAGCAGATAACCGCTCTTATGAGCAGCGCGTCCTCACGCGTGACGGCGCTTCGCGGGGGCAAAACAATGGAGTTTACCGTGGAGCGCGGCGAAGACGGCTCGGCGCTGGGCGCATGGGTGCGCGACAGCACGGTGGGCGTCGGGACGCTTTCGTTCTATAATGAAGAATACTGCGCCGCGCTTGGGCATTCGGTCACGGACGCCGATACGGGCAGGCTGCTTCAGGCCAAGACCGGCGCGCTCGTTTACGCAAAGGTGCTTGGCGTGGTGCGCGGCAGCCGGGGCGCGCCCGGCGAGATACAGGGTACGTTCGGCGCGTCAAGCCCCGAGGTCGGTCGGGTGTTTGCCAACACGGAGCTTGGTGTTTTCGCCTCGGTCACGGGGGAGCTTCCGCAAAAAAGCGCCATGCCCGTAGCCTTTCCCGATGAGGTGCACGAGGGGGAAGCCGTGCTTCTGTCAAGTGCGGACGGTGCGCTTCGGGAGTATTCCTGCCGCATAGTCAAGGCCGTGCGCCAGTCGTCGCCCGCCGCAAAGGGCCTTGTCATAGAGGTGACGGACGAGCGGCTTATATGCCTGACGGGCGGCATAGTGCAGGGCATGAGCGGGTCGCCCGTCATTCAGGACGGCAGGCTTGCGGGGGTCGTGACGCATGTTTTCGTAAACGACCCGAAAAAGGGCTACGGCGCATACGCCTACTGGATATTAAAAGCAATGGAGGGAAGCTGATGAACAAATACCGGACCCTGACCCACAGGTGCCTGTATCTGGGCCGCATCGACAGCTATATCTCGGAGCTTGCGGAACGCTTTTCGCGCTATGCGCCGCTTGAGCTTCTCGAGGCGGAGGGGCAGAAGGACCTTTTGAAAAAATGCTATGAGTTCGAGCCGATGCTCATTTTGACCCGCGGCGAACCCGATAAGCTTGCTGCGCTTATGGAATGCGCGGACGATATCTGCTTTCGCCGTGCGGTGTGCATAGTGCTTGCTCCGGCGGAGAGCATCGGTGCGGTAAGGCTCGGCAGCGAGTCCGTCGTTACCGGGGTCGCCCCCTGCGTGTGGGATCCCGACGACGATATCATTGAGCTCATGCGCGTGTATCGGCGCAGCCTCAAGCTGGGCTTAAACATCAAAACGCTGTCGGACAGCATGCCCATCGTCACCGACCTGACCTGGTATGACACGGGCCGCGACAGCCTTGTACAGCGCGCAGCCATTTCGGACAAGCTTGCGCGGCTTGGGGTAAGGCCGGAGCTTGCGGGGCATAAGTACCTGATCGCGGCGATAGCGCTGCAAAGCGCCGCAAGGATGGCTCCGGAGCCGATAAAGCTTTACAGGCGCGTCGCCGCCTATTACAGCACCACGCCGCTTGCGGTCGAAAAGGCCGTGCGCTACGCCATAGAGAGCGCGTGGGTCACGGGCGACATATTCTATCAGCAGGAGCTGTTCGGCATGACCGTCAGCGAGGACAGGGGCAAGCCCACCAATGCGGAGTTCATCGCAAGGCTTGCGCTCGATCTGTAAACCGTGAAATCGGGCGAAAGCCCTTACCCGAAAAGGAGATAAAACTATGAAAAAGAGAGCAGCTATAATCGTGCTTGACAGCGTAGGCATAGGCAGCCTGCCCGACGCGATAGAGTTCGGCGACGCCGGCGCGCATACGCTTGGGCATGTTTACGCCTGCCGCGGCATGAAGATACCCCATATGCTGCAGATGGGCCTTGGCAATATCAAGGGCTCCATGCTGCCCCGGGTAATGCTGCCTTCCGCCGCTTACGGCAGATCGCTCGAGGTCACAAAGGCAAAGGACACCACCTCCGGACATTGGGAGATGGCGGGCTTTCCCATGGATGTGCCGTTCCGCACTTATCCCAACGGCTTCCCGCAGGAGATAATCGGGGAGTTTGAACGCAGGACGGGCCGCCGCGTGATAGGCAACGAAGTCGCCTCCGGCACCGAGATAATACAGCGCCTCGGGGACGAGCACGTCAGGACGGGCGCGCTCATAGTCTACACCTCGGCCGACAGCGTGTTCCAGATCGCCGCGCACGAGGGCGTCGTGCCCCTGGAGGAGCTTTACCGTTACTGTGCAATTGCGCGTGAAATGCTCGTCGGCGACAACCTCGTCGGGCGAGTCATCGCACGTCCGTTCGTGGGCAAAGACGGCGTTTACACAAGGACGGAAAACCGCCGCGACTACGCGCTTGAGCCCATGGGCAAAACCATACTCGACGGGCTTTGCGAGCGCGGCATGGACGTTGTGGGCATTGGCAAAATAGAGGATATATTTGCTCATCGGGGCATAACCACGGTAGACCATACCAAGAACAACCCCGACGGCATCGAGGCCACCATACGCTTCCTTAAAGAGGGCAGGGGGGACTTTATTTTCACGAACCTTGTCGATACCGACATGCTCTACGGCCACCGCAACGACCCGGAGGGCTACGCGAAGGCGCTTGAGTATTTCGACGCCAAGCTGCCCGAGATACGCCGTTCAATGACGCGCGGCGACCTTCTCATTATCACCGCCGACCACGGCTGCGACCCGTGCTTCCCCGGCACCGACCACACCCGCGAGTACATACCCGTACTTGCCGCCATAGGCCATGGCAAACCCGCGGACCTCGGTACCCGCTCATCGTTTGCGGACATCGGCGCCACCGTTTACGAATACCTCACCGGCGAAAAATGGACCTGCGGCGAAAGCTTCCTCGATAAGCTGGTGTAAGTGCAAAAGCAAAAGCAATGCAGCCGATGCGACTCTGAACGCCGAGTTTCGACGGGTTGAAGCGTAACGGGCTTGATTTACGAAACTCTTGGAGAATCCGCAAAGCGGATTCTCTGAGCTGCAACAATCAAAGGCGAGACTCAGAACTCCGAGTTTCGACGGGTTGAAGCGTAACGGGCTTGATTTACGAAACTCTTGGAGAATCCGCTTTGCGGATTCTC
>JAFYHI010000007.1 GCA_017539215.1 Clostridia bacterium
CTGCTTGTGCGAAAGGTCATCCACGTTATCGTAGCCGCGGATGAGCCCCAGCGCCATGAGCATGCCCGATATGGCGCCGCATTGCCCGTGCGTGCCCGAAACGCCCCCGCCGAAATCGGAGGAGACCTTTAACAGCACGCTTTCGTCAAGGCCGATAAGGTCGTTAAACGCGCAAAGCACCGCCTGCGCACAGTTGTAGCCCGAAAGATGCAGCTCTATCGCACGGGCGACCCGCTCCGTGCGGGCGAGGTCAGCCATTTTTTACCTCTTCTCCGCAGATGCTCTCGGCCAGCTTATCAAGCCAGTTTCCTTCGAAAAGCTCTATAAGGCCGGCGTCGCAGGCGGCGGCAAGCTTGGGGTTGATGGGCAGCTTTGCAACGTTAAGTATGCCGTACTCGTTGGCTATCGCGTCAACGTGGCTGTCGCCGAATATCCTGTGCTGCTCATGGCAGTTGGGGCACTCGAACCAGCTCATGTTCTCGACTATGCCGAGTATGGGGATATTCATCATGCCGGCCATCTTTACGGCCTTTTCGACAATCATTTTGACAAGCTCCTGCGGGCTGGTCACAACGATAATGCCGTCTATGGGTATGGACTGGAACACCGTAAGGGGAACATCGCCCGTGCCCGGGGGCATGTCGATGAACATGATGTCCTCGTTCTCCCAGATGACCTGGGTCCAGAACTGCTTTACCGTGCCCGCGATGACGGGGCCGCGCCATACGACGGGGTCCGCCGGGTTTTCAAGCAGCAGGTTTATGCTCATAAGGTCGATGCCCGTCTTGCTCCTGACGGGATACACGCCAAAGCCGTCCGCCTCTGCGCTTTGGCCCTCAACGCCGAACAGGCGGGGAATGGAGGGGCCGGTTATGTCGGCGTCCATGACGGCGGTCTTAAAGCCCGCTCGCTGCATTATGGTGGCCATGAGGGCCGTCACAAGGGACTTGCCCACGCCGCCCTTGCCGGATATAACGGCAATGACCTTTTTGACCGAGCTCATGGGATTGAGCTGTTCGATCATGCTCTGCGGGTCCCTGGAGGGGCAGTTTTCGCCGCAGCTTGAACAATCGTGAGTGCAGTTTTCGCTCATAAAAAAGAGCCTCCTTTTCAAATGCTCAAAGGTTTCCTTTTCTATTATACCCCGAAACCCGCCTCTGTCAAGCGCATGGAAGCGTATGGATATGCGGCGTCGGGTCTTGACGAAAAGCCTCGCGGCGTGCTATGCTGTAAAAAAACCGCAGGAGGGCTTATGTTCGAAAAAGAGTTTCGGAGCCTTGCCTATGCTTTCGCCGCACGCCTCGGTTTTCCAGAGCCGGAGTTTTCGTTTGACGAAAAGCATGCCGTCGCCGCCATGGAGAAAAGCGGCGTCAAGCTGGAGGCCGTGCTGAAATACTCCTCGCTCGGCGGGGTGAAAAACGTGCTGTTCGCAAGGTTCTTCCCCAACCGCATGAACCGGGTCTTTTATCTGCTGCCCGAGGCCTTTTTCGAGCTTGAAATACCCGAGTACCGCAGCACTTTCTTTTCTATGATCGAAAGTCCCGAAAGGCTTGAAAGCTGTTTCGGGCAGCTCGCCCTTATTCTGGAGGAGCATCTTCCCCTGCTTATCGAGGCCGCGTCGGACGGGCGGCTGCCGTGGGCGCGCACGGTGACGAAGGACGACCCCGTGGAGCGGCAGATGGTTTTTGCCGACCCCGACACGCTTGACCGCGAGCCGTTCGTGATCTACGGCTATACGCTTGAGCCGCAGTACAGGGCGCTGCTTGAGGGCGATACCGAAAAGGCCAAGCGCATATTCGCGCGCAAGCTGAAAAAGGGCGATTTTTACGTCTATCAGACAAGGCTTTACGAATACCTCTGCGGGGAGCCCCGCGGGTTCGAGCCCATGCCCGACGCCTGCAACGCGGTAAAGGCTCTGCGCGGGCTGGAAAGGGAGAACCGTCGGCTTTTCGCGCTTTCGCTGCTTATGACGTTTGCGGCGTTTTCGGCGCTGTTCATTGCGGCAAAGCTCGTGTTTGACGCATTCTTCGCGCGCGGCACGGTGCACGTGTTCGGCATGCCGTGGTATGCGTGCTTCCTTCCCGCCGCGCTGCCCGCGATTTTCGTGACCGCCGCGCTGAGAAAAAGGTTCATCCCCCGCCTCTCCCGCAAAAACGGCGGGGCGCTTCTGGCGTTTGACCGCGTGCAGAACACCCCCTTTACCGACCGCCTTGCAAAGGCCTTTGCGGGGCTGTCGCTGGGGTTTGCCGCCGCTGTGTTCGCCATCTGCTGCGCCGCCGCCGTCCGCGTGTACCCCGACAGGCTGGACACCCCGCAGGACGGGGAGCTTTTCCGCCGCGAGCAGTACCTTTATTCGGACGTGCTGACGGTGTGCCACATTGCTGCAAGGTACAATTCAGACGGCGAAAGGCTTAACTTCGGCTCGTACGTGCTTATTATGAAGGACGGACGCCTGCTTGACCTTTACGGCTCGACCTCCGAAAAGGAGACCGAAAAGCACCTGCTGCCGCTTTTGTCGGGCATTGAAGTGACCGAGGTAGATTCCGACCTCGACCTTGAGACCCGGTGATACGACCGTAACCAAAGGCGCCCCCGTTCGGGAGCGCCTTTTTTGCGTTCTTCTCTTTTATCAGCCCAGCCCGAGCACTATGCGCATAACGGCTATCGCGTCGGACGAGGACAGCGTTCCGCTGCCGTCCATATCGGCGTTCATTATGTGCGGGCAGTCGTCGGGGCTGACAAGGCCCATCGACACGCGCATAACGAGCAGCGCGTCGCTTGCCGTCACCGTGCCGTCACCGTCCGCGTCGCCGGGCAGTCCCTCCTCGGGAGGCTCGGGCTCACCGGAGCCGCCGAGCGCCGCAAGCGCCTCGAGTATGGCCGTGCGGGTCTGCGAGCCGACCATGCCGTCCACCGTCAGGCCGTGATCCTGCTGAAACTGCATGACCGCCGCCTCGGTCGCAGGGCCGAAAATTCCGTCTATATCGAGCGGATAGCCCAGCAGCGTGAGCGCCGCCTGCAGCCACTTAACGTCGTCGCCCGTGCAGCCGCGCTTTAATACCCTCGTGGGCACGGGATAATTCGACGGATCGTTCGGATCAAACGTGGGCTCCGGCGTTGCCGTGGGCGTGGGCTCCGCGGTCGGAGTCGCGGTCGGCGTGGGCTCCGCGGTCGGTGTCGCGGTGGGCGTGGGCTCCGCGGTCGGAGTCGCCGTCGGCGTGGGATCTGCCGTCGGAGTCGCCGTCGGAGTCGGCGTGGGCTCCGCGGTCGGAGTCGCGGTCGGCGTGGGCTCCGCGGGGGTGTAGGCCGGGATATTGCCCACGCTGTAAGAAACGTTTTTAAGCTGTGCGAACGGGTACAAATTGCCCGAGTAGAACCGCCACACGGAGCTGAAATCGAACCCGTCATACGAAGCCTGCTGCGCAAACGAGGCCATGGGCAGATATGTGCCGTTGGAGTTGCCGCCGGAGCAGCAGCCCTCGGCCATATAGGCGTTTGCCACGGAAGACGCCGAATTCTTGGATCCGACTATGCCGCCCCTCAGCCTCCTTGCTGTGACCGTACCCACGTTATAGACGTTTTCAATGGAGGTTGAAACGGCCTGCCCCACGACGCCGCCCGCCCTTTCGATGCAGGTGAGGGCGCCGGTATTGAAGCAATCCTTTACCGAGCCGCCCGTCATATAGCCCACCGTGCCGCCGGAGCGGTAGCGCGAGGTGAAATCGTGGCCGTTGTAGCACTCACGCACGGAGGCGCCGGAGCCCCAGCCGAGTATGCCGCCGAGGCAGTCGGTGCCGCGCACGTCGGTGTTGCTGCGGCAGAAAAGCACCGACGACTCAAACGCCGTGCCTATAATGCCGCCGGTATGCTCGTAGCACTTAACATAGCTTGCGGTGTTCGAGCAGCCGGAAACGGTGCAGTTTTCGTGTGCAAAGCCCACTATGCCGCCCACGCCCGTGGAGCCCTTGACCGAGCGCACGTTCGTGCAGTTCTTTATTACGGTGATGCCCGCCGTGTTCGTGACGTAGCCGACGATGCCGCCGCCCCAATAGCCCGTGCGCACCTTTGCGCCGTTCCTGCAGTTTTCGACCTTGGCGTAATCCTTCATATAGCCGATTATGCCGCCGGTATTGTAGCTGCTCTCGATAAAGGATTTATCGACGCTGATGTTTTTGATGCAGCCGGAGGAGTTGGCTCCGACGTAGCCGAAGAGCCCGTAGAAGCTCTTTTTGTTTTCGGAGCAGAACAGGCCGTAGACCGTGTGCCCCTGTCCGTCGAAGCTGCCGCGGAAGGGCTTTATGGTGCTGTAATTCGTGTAAATGCCTATGGGCGTCCACTCGTTTGCGGGGCGGTTGTTGAAATCCCAGGAGTCCCAATCGGCGGTGTCGTTTAAGGTTATGTCGCTCGTCAGGACTATGTACTTGTTATAGTACGTCGTGCCGCCCGCAACCGAGGATGCAAGGTAGGCAAGCTGGCTTGCGTTTGAAACGACGTACGGGTCGGCCTCGGTGCCGGAGCCGCCCGCAAACCCGCGCGACGCGGTGCCGTCCCAGATATCGGCTGCGGAGCCTTCCGCGCGCCCGTTGGCAAGCTCCTCGGGGGTCTCGGCGTCGCTGTCGGGAAGCCCGCCGTACGCGCCCTTCATGGAGGCGTCGTAATTGAACTGCACGGTCATAAGGCCGCGGTGCGTCCAGCTCCTGTCGGTAAGCCTTGTCACCACCACGCCCCATGCCACGCCGCGCGCCTCAACGACGAGCGGTATGCCGCTCTCGTCAAAGCCGCAGATCCAGCCGATATGGCTCATCTTCTGAAGCTTGGTGGAGTAGACGAACACCGCCTCGCCCACGACCCAATCGCGCGTGATGGAAGCTATCTCGCCCTTTGACGTGCACCAGTTGTTGTAGTTCATCTGCACGTTTATGTCGGTGGTGACGCCCTCTTCATGGGTCATCCACGCGTCGAGCAGGCCCTGACAGTCGCAGGCGTAGGTGGAGCGGCTCCAATCGTTCGTTATGTCGTCGTACTGGGTGCGCTCCATATAGGTGGTATAGTAGTTTCCGAAGAAATTGTTGATTGTGGTCTGGCTGGTTGAAACGCGCACGGAGCCGTAAAGATACTCCCACGGGGAGGTGCCGCAGCTTTCGGCCGCAAGGTAAAGATTTGCGTTGGTGGGTATGGTCGCGGGGTCGATATGCGTGAGCGCCCACCTTATGAACTTCGATACGCTGTGCTTGGTGGCTGCGGGCTGCTCCGCCGCTCCGCGGCTGACGGAGGCCGCGTCGGTGCAGCCGAAATGCGCGCCGAGGCCCGTAACGCCGCCCGTAAGGGTCTCGCCCGTGACGGAGGCGCGGGATACGCACCTGTGCGCCTCGCCGCAGCCTACCGCGCCGCCCACCTCGGTATTGCCCGTGACGGCTCCAAGGCAAACGCTGTCGTAAGCCTCGCCCTCGCCCGCAATGCCGCCCACGCGGGATACGCCCGTGACGGAAGCGGAGCTTGTGCAGTATTCGGCCGAGCCGCGGCCGACGACGGCGCCGACGCACTCTGCGCCCGACACGCTGCCGCCCGAAATATCAATGCGGCTTATCGCGCCCGTGCTCACGCCGAAAAGGCCCGCGCAGCCGTCTGTGCTGACATAAAGGCCCGTGATGCTGTGCCCGCGCCCGTCAAAGCTGCCCGTAAAGGGGCGCTCCGCCGTGCCGATGGGCGTGTGAAGCCTGCCCGTCATATCTATATCGCAGCCGAGCGCGTAACAGCCGCCCGTCACGGCTCCGCTGTTTACGGCCCGGGCAAGGGCTTCAAGCCCTTCGGCGTCGGTTATGACGCGGGGGGTCTCCAGGGTTCCGGGCAAAAACGCTGCATTGCCCGCGCCCGCCGCGCCCGTGGGCAGGCTGAGCGCCAGCACGAGCGACGCAAGCAAAAACGCCAATATCCTTTTCATGTTTTCCCCTTTCCGTTTTGTTCAAAAGGCCGTACGGTCATTCGGCCCTGCCGAAGTATTGTATCATCTGAGACTCGCTCAGCCCAAAATAGTTCCTGATGCCGCGAAGCACCGTCCTGTCGCGCTTGCCGTCCTTGACGTAGCCCTTCAGCCCCGCCACGAAGTCCTTCCACAGGCTGACGCTGGAGCCGTACATTTCGCGGTCGGCGGCGATCTCCGGCTCCATAAGCTCCACGAACTCGTCCGCCTTGGCGCAGATGGTGCGCTCGTTCAGCACTGTCTGCATAAGGTGCGCGTAGCGCTTCAGGAATTTGTCGCGGAAGTCGGGGTTTTTCAGCAGCGCGGTCATGATCGTGTGATGCCCGTCGTTCCTTGCGGTCTTGCCGATGGGGTCCTCGGTGTCGTTCCACAGCGCCCAGTCAAGGTCAAAGAAGCACCAATGCCATTTGCCGTCCGCCTCGTCAGACGAATACATGCGGATATTGGCAAGGTCGGTGTCGCCCATGTACGAGCGGCAGATATACCAATCCATCATGCTGACATAGTCGATGCGGTCTAAAACGTATTTGTAGTCGGCCTCGTTTTTAAGGTCGTGCGTGGCGCAGTACTCCGAAAGCGCCTTGAACCCCGCGCCGCTGCCCTTGACGACCGCTTCGCCGAAGTCCTTCAAAAGGTTCACGGAATCGTCCGAAACGCCCATCCTCTGTGCGCAGAACTCGGCGTCTATCCTTTCGCGCAGCCAGTAAATGCCGCGGTACTCGCCGTTTAGGTAGAGTATGACCGGTCGGTACGCCTGCACCGCAAGCTCGGTCGCGCCGTCGACTATGGAGGTGCAAAGCTCGTCGCGGAAGCCGCAGAAAACAAAGTCCTCGCTGCCGCCCTTTAATATGAGCGAATTGTATTTTTCAAAGCTGCGGCTGCCGAACACGGGGTATTCGAGCTTTGAAAGCCCGTATTCGGAGCGGAAGCGGAGCTGGAAGTTCTGCTTTTCGCCCTTCTTCGAATCGTTGCCGTGCAGTTTGAACCCGCAGGGCACCGAGAAGGCGACCTCGCCGTTTTCAAGCAGGGTGACGTACGACTGCTGTTCGTACTCCTCCGCGATCTGCGTCATGGCCTTTTCAAGGCCGCTTTTGGGCGCGGTCACGTTCATTATCGGGAACGCGTGCTCAATGCCCACGCAGTAGAACAGCGCTGTCTCGGCGCCCGTTCTGCCGCCGTCCATGCATACGGCGCGCACGGTCTTTATGCCGTCAATGGATATGCCGCCGTCGTAAACGCGCGAATTCGCGTCGGGCTTGGTGCCGTCAAGCGTGTAGTAGACGGTGCCGCTGCCCTGAAGCTCCAGTATAAACGGCTCGTCGTATGCGCCCGACTCCCTTGAAGGCACGGGTGCGCCAATGCCGCTCGAGCTGCCCGCGGCGTTTTCTGCCCCGGGGGTCGCCTCCGCAATGTAAACGAAGGAAGCGCCGTTCCTGCCCCAGCTTTCGTTTTCGGGCACGTCGCCGGGCACGGACACCACGTCCGCAAAGCCCTCTTCGGTGCTTAAATACAGCGTTTCGCCCGACGAGCTGATCTTGAACGGGGCCATGTTCTCGCTCGGTTTGCCCGAGCAGTACACCACAAAGTACCCGCCCGCCGGCAGCACGACGTCGGGGAAGCGATAACGCGCGGGCTCGCTCCTCTTGTCCGAGAGCCAATACCCCGCAAGGCTCACGTCGGAGCCGGAGCCGTTGAATATCTCAACGAGATCATAGTATTTCCCGTCCACCGGAGCATACCTGTCGTTGGAGGAAACGACCTCGTTTATGCGCACGGGCGGCAGGCTGACCGAGCCGAGATACGCCGCCTCGCCCTCTGCGTCATTCGGATACCCCGGGGTGGGCGCATCGGTACGCCCGTCCGCGGTAAAGGAGCAGCGCCCGTCGGACGCGCCGAACTCAAGCTTTGAAACGGCCTTCCCGCCCGAAAGCAGCACCGCCGCGCCGCCCTCCTTGGGCAGGCGGAAGGGCGATTCGTCCGTAAGCCGTATCACAGTATAGCCGCCGGCGGGGACGGAAAGCCCCTCCAGCGTCATGACCGGGGAGCCCGCCTCCGCCTTGGTAAGCGAATAAGCGGAGAGGTCCCGTTCGGAGTCCGTGGGGTTATAAAGCTCCACCCAATCGTCGACGCAGCCCAAAACGAACGAGTCGTTTTCCGCCATGACCTCGCTTATCACGACTCCTCCGGCGTCGGAGGGCTCTCCGCCGATATCCACAACGTCGCCCCACTCGGTGCCCGAGGGCACGGTACACGCCCCGGCAAGGGCTGTCACAGCCGCAAGCGCGGCCAGTAAGATCCTTTTAGTCAAAGCTGTCACTCCTCATGCGAAAAAACCGCGAAAGATCAGATAATACCAATTTTATTGTATCATTTTGCAGGGGAATCCGCAAGCCCTTTTGAAAAGTCGGATCGCTTCTGCCCCGCATCGGCGCAAAAAAGCCCGGGACGGACCCGGGCCGAAACTCGCCTGATTATTTTTTACGCTTTCTCCAGACGCCCCACATGCGGAACACCGTGGATATGAGCAGCACGCCGATGGTAACGGCGCGTTGACGATTACTGAAGGATATGGTATCATTTTAATAGAAATCGTTAACGGGGGGTACGGCAGATGACAGATATTAATACAGAAATATTCGCCGTTTCAAGTTTAAATAAGAAGATTGCTGTCTGTGACCTATTAGGCGCCAATATATTAGAAGGCGAAAAAACCATAGCGCTTGATGGATGCATCAATGTCTTTTCCAAACAAGGGCGGAGGAAGAGGGATTTCTATTTTGGTGTCCCTGTTCAAGTTAAGGGAAGGAGAATGACAAGACCCGGCGGGAAAAACAAAACATATCCCATTGAAGTTAGCGATTTGCTTGTTTATAGTACAAAACAGGGGGTGTTGTACTTTTTGGTGTGCTTTGACAATGAAGGCAAATCCGTAAACTACTATTGTGGTGCATTTTTAAAAGGGGACATTGATAAACTGATAAGGGATGCAGGGAAACAACAGACAAAAAGCGTAGCTCTTCCCAAGATAGATATGTCGCCGGAAAAGCTTCAGGAAATGATAATTCGATTTGCGCAAGCAATGAAGGCCCAACAGGATGGGGTGAGTCGTCGTTGGGAGGAATGCTCAGAATCAGAGAATGCTGCAGTTTATGTAGATGCAAATCTCCCGAATAGGAGAAGTGACAATAACAAATGGGGGAGCCATAGAAGAAAGATGATCAATTGGCTCTCTGGCTTAAATGTACGCTGGAGCGTTACAGACACGGCACAGGAGGTCAAATATGCAAATCTTTGTGAGGTGTTGGACGCCTTTAAAGTGTCCGGGTATGACAGATTAAAGCCCGCGGTTTATAATGAAGCATTTACAAGAATGGTAGAAAACAAAACGGCGAGAGGCCTTTCGAGCGTATCCTTAGATAAAGAAACGGTAGTTGTAACATCGATGATGCTAATACTCGCTGCGGAGCAATATGGGTCAAGTGCTTTAGAGCTTGAACCGTTTGAGAGAATTGCCGAGACTCTTTGGAGCATTAGAAACGAACAGGGTTGGGGCGTATATGTAGAACGGATGAACGTTCATAGCTACGCGACCACTCTCCGAGCGCTAATTGCCCTCTCATACTATCGCGTCGGAAAAACAGAAGCATATAAAGGGTTTTGTCAGAGATTATTTGAAAAAACGCAAAACGGGACTCTGGGTTTTAATGCAAACGATGAGCCGCGGCTTGTCACTACATCATTGAGTCTGATTCTTTTCTATATCCTTGGCTCGGAGTTTACGAAAGGATGGAAAAATGTTTTTGACACGCGGGGGGCTGTCAAGTATATAATTGAACACAAGGAGATTCAGGTTGAGCAGGAGATCATCTGGGGGCTCGAAATGAATGGCGGTAAAGTATATCAAGCTCCTTGGAATCATATTACCATTGGCTTTTCAACAGAAGCCGTATGCAGAGCATTCTTTGAAGGGGATGCTGAAGAATGCGAAATATCTCAGTTCCGTAAATACATGAAACGCCTACTAAAAGAGAATGTTGTTGAGATTTCATCTGGCAAGGAGTTCTATCACCCACAAGGGCTAACAGCACACCCCGATGGACATTTCACATATCCAGCCACATACTTGATAAAGGCTCTATCTTGGCTTGAAAATGCAACGCTAACTGATGAGGGGGGTGAACAATAGATGAAAGCCAAGGAACTCGTAAGGATGCAGATGTTTCTTGATGGGAGAGAAAGAGTCAGTTCTGTAAGCGAGGCTCGAAAGCACGAAGGGGATACCCTGTTACTACCAGAAAACATCGGTATAGAAGCACTCCCGGATAGCAATGTTATTACACGGGGATTGGGACAAGAATATGATAAGCCGCAGGATTTGATGCGGATTATTGAGCCGATAAACGCAATAGCCGGCGAATATCGGGAAGAGAATGTGCTCTCTCCGCGAATCTATTTGCATATGCTGGAAAACATTCCATGGCATATTACAACACAGGCGATACTTGTAACTAGAATTGGCAATAAGACAAAGAAGTATATAAGGGATGCAATGCGCGGAGGGATACATTATGGGAAGCACGAGATGGATTGCCTTTGGCTTCCATGCAGCAAAAAACTATGGAAGGTTTCCAGGAACGACACGGTTTGCATATTTAATCGCAGAGTCAGCGGATGGGATGGATCGGAAGAAAAGCCTGTAATTGAACTGCTTGGCGCAGGAGGGCATTTGCAGACAGTTTGGGACGATGCCGTGGGGAAATATATCTCGCGTCCATGGAATGACAATCTCAGGAAGGAATTTGATGAGGAGATCGGGCTGAAGATCACAGATGAAGATATAACTTTTATCGGGGGGTTTGTTAATCAAAGCACAAATGAGCTTGTATTGCTCTTTTGCCTCTTTGTTGCAGAAGAAAAGATTTCGGCAGTTCAGACATACGCGCTGGGAAATGTTGATGAAGATACCGACGGCATATATCTTGGCACGATGAAAGAAACTTTGGAGTATTATCGAAGCAACCCTGGTTTCTTTGCGGGGGGAGCTGAGGCGGCAAAAACTAATTTCCCCAATAATGTCAAAATCATGGAGAGATTAAACGGCTATATTAAAAAGGAGCGATAGTTTGCTCACATTTATAAAGCAGTGGCCGCGTTTCGCGGTCATTGCTTTTTGCTTTTCCGCCTACGCCAGACGCCCCACATGCGGAACACCGTGGATATGAGCAGCACGCCCACGGCCATCGCTCCGGCGATCGCCGCGGTTGCCATGCCGCGCGCGTAGGCCTCGGCGGTCATGCCGCGCCTTATATAATCCATGGTATAGTAGATGCCCGCGCCGGGGATGAGCGGCACCAGCGCACAGAGCAGATAGCTCGTCGCGGGGAATTTGCGAAGCCTTGCCATTATCTCGGCATAGAACGACGAAGCCGCGGACGCCACGAGGTAGCACGCGGGCTCGGGAAGCCCCGCTTCAAGCAGCAGGCTGCACACCAGCCACGAAATAACGCTGCCAAAGAGGGCAAACGGTATGCCCCTGCCGTGCATGTTGAACATAAGCCCGAACCCCAGCGTGCCTATGAGGCCCGCAAGGCATTGTATGGGTATGCTGTACACGGCGGGCGCAAGCCCCGTGCCTATGGACGGGAATATATGCCGCGCGAGGGACACCGCCGCGCTCGTGCCCACGACGAGCGCCACGGCTATTATCAGCACCTGAACAAGACGGTTCACGCCGCTCATCGTGTCGCCGTAGATGATGTCGCGCAGGGAGTTTGTAAACAGGAAACCCGGCACCAGCAGCATCATTGCGCCTATCGTGGCGATGTCCGCGTTTTTGCACAGGCCGACCGCCGTAAGCGCGTTTGCGAGGAACGCCAGTATAAAGCTGCACACGAACGAGGTGAAGAATGCGTTTGCGTTCAGCTTGCCCATGAAGCGGAGCGAGGCCGCCGTCGCCGCGCAGCAGACGCCCGCGGCAGCCGCCTCCAAAAGCCCGCCGCCGAAGAATATGCCGAACCCGACGCCTATTAGGAACGCCGACAGGTAGTAGATAAAGCTGCCGTACGGACGCACGCTCTGCTCCGTTTCGTGCAGCCAGCGGCGCAGCACGGGTATGTCGGGCGTTTCGCGGCAGATCCTGCGGCAGAGCGCGGAGTATTTCTCGATGCCGTCAAGCTGTGTGCCGCCGCTTTTCAGGCGCCGTATCTTGGTAACGACGGGGCCGGTCTCCGGCTCAAGGCTTGCCATGATCGCGGAGGGTATTACGAAGGCGTCCGTCTTTTCAACGCCGTAGGCGCGTATAACGCGGTTTATGGTATCCTCCACGCGGTAGGTCTCAGCGCCGCAGGCCTGCAGCTTGTTCGCCAGAGAGACCGTAAACTCCATAAGCTCCTCATAGAACTTCTGGTCCTTTACATAGTCGTGCGATACCGCCTCGGGCGCCGTATTCACGCGCCTGCGGGCGCGCTCCTTTTTATGCCCCTTCTCTCTGCGTTTGCCCATGGATGACCTCCGTGCTGTTTTCGGTTTGGAAAGTATAACACAATCCCCGAAAAATGCAAGGGGCGCACGCTTAAAATATATCCTCTCCGCCCCTTTCACCGGCACGGATTTAGTTATATAATAGGGAGGATAATGCGGGTAAGGCGCGTACGCGCTCCTTTAACGCGGGCAACCGACAAAAAACGAAAGGTGGTCACTATAATGGAAGAACTTAAAAAGACTCCGCTTTACGAGGCGCACATTGCCCTTGGCGGCAAGATGGTCGATTTCGGCGGCTGGGCGCTGCCCGTACAGTACAGCTCCATAATTGAGGAGCATAAGGCTGTGCGTACCGCCTGCGGCCTGTTCGACGTTTCTCACATGGGCGAGGTGTTCGTTGTGGGCAAATCCGCCTTCGATTATATCCAGAACCTTGTGACGAACGACATAACCACCATGACCCCCGGCCGCTGCCGCTATGCCGTCATGTGCTACGAGGACTGCGGCGCCGTGGACGACGTGCTGATCTACAAGTTTGCCGACGACCGCTATATGCTGGTGGTCAACGCCGCGAACACCGATAAGGACATCGAGTGGATGAAGAAGAACGTGATGGGCGACGTTCAGATAATCAACGAGAGCCCCCTTTGGGCGCAGCTTGCCCTGCAGGGCCCCAAATTCGAAGAGGTACTGAAGGCCGCCGGTTACTACGGCGAGATCCCCGCGAAGAACTACACCTTCACCGAAAACAACATAGTCGCGGGCGTAAGGTGCCTTGTTTCGCGCACCGGCTACACCGGCGAGGACGGCGTTGAGCTTTACTGCGCCGCCGGCGACGCCATGAGGCTGCATGCCGCGCTGCTTGAGGCGGGCCGCGAATTCGGCCTGCTGCCCTGCGCTCTTGGCGCGCGCGATACGCTGCGCTTCGAGGCCTCCATGCCCCTTTACGGCCACGAGATGAGCGATAAAATCAACCCCGTCGAGTGCGGCGTTGACTTTGCGATCAAGTTCAAGAAGCCCGCCTTCATCGGGCGTGAAGCTCTCATTCAGCCCAAGACCCGCCAGCGCATCGGCCTTAAAGTATTGAAGGGCCTTGCGCGCGAGCATATGCCCGTGCTGATGAACGGGCAGGAGGTCGGCTTTACCACCTCCGGCGGTCCCGCTCCCTCCCTCGGCGGCAACTACGCCATGGCGATAGTCCCCGCCGACTGCCCCGACGACGCCGTATGGACCGTTGACGTCCGCGGCCGTCAGCTCCCCTGCGAAAGGGTCGAGCTCCCCTTCTACAAGCGCGCGTAAGTGACGCTCACAAATAAAAACAAACCCCAGGAGGTATATTCTATGGTTCCCAACGATCGTAAGTACACCCGTGACCATGAGTGGGTCATGGCAGAAGGCAGCGTTGCCAAGATGGGCATCACCGCGCACGCCGCGGAGGCTCTGGGCGACATCGTTTACGTTGAGCTCCCCGTCGTTGACGACGAGGTCACCATGGGCGAAAGCTACTGCGTGGTAGAGTCCGTCAAGGCCAGCTCCTCCGTATTCTCCGCCGTTACCGGCAAGGTAGTGGAGATAAACGAAGAGCTTGACGCCGCTCCCGAGAAGCTGAACGAGGATGCGTACGGCAACTTCATCGCCGCGGTCGAGTTCACCGAGATCGCCGACGACCTTATGGACGCAGAGGAATACGAAAAGTTCTGCGCCGAAGAAGCGTAAATAAAACCGACCCCGTGCCGATGGAGCAGGCTCCATCGGCACGGGTCATAAAAGGAGATTGCAGATGAGATCTTATGTTCCCAATACGGAGAAGGAGCGCCTTGAGATGCTGGCCGAAATCGGCATGCAGTCCATGGACGAGCTGTTCTCCGATATTCCCGAGGATCTGAAGCTTCACCGCGAGCTGGAGCTGCCCCCCGCGCTTTCCGAAAAGGAGCTGCGCGAGGACATACACAGCCTGGTCTTTTTAAACGAAGAGGGTGGCCCCGTGTTCAGGGGCGCGGGCGCGTATCGCCATTACATACCCTCCGTGGTGCCTCAGCTTGCAATGCGGAGCGAGTTCTATACCGCATACACCCCCTATCAGGCCGAGATGAGCCAGGGTATGCTGCAGAGCCTGTTTGAGTATCAGTCGGTCATCTGCCGTTTGACCGGGCTTGACGCCGCGAACGCCTCCGTTTACGACGGCGCCACCGCCGCCGCAGAGGCCATGCTGATGCTGCGCGACAACAAGCGCAAAAAGAAGATACTCTACGCCGCGTCGCTCCATCCCGACGTAAAGGCCGTTATGCACACCTACGCGCACTGCGCCGGGCTTGAGCTGGTCGAGATCCCGATGACCGATAAGGGCACCGCCGACGTGGACGCCATTGCCGCCAACATGGAGGGCGCCGCCGGCTACATCGGCGCGACCCCCAACTACTATGGCTGCATTGAGCCCATGGACGCCATTGCCGAGGCCGTCCATGCCAAGGGCGGTCTGCTTGTGGCCTACGTCAACCCCATCACGCTGGGCGTGCTGAAGCGCCCCGCCGATTACGGCGCGGATATCGCGATAGGCGACGGTCAGCCTTTGGGTCTGCCCCTTGCCTACGGCGGGCCGTACGTCGGCTTTATGGCGGCGACCAAAAAGCTTATGCGCAACCTGCCCGGCCGCATTGCGGGCGAGACCCGCGACGCCGAGGGCAACCGCGTATACGTGCTTACCCTGCAGGCGCGCGAGCAGCACATAAGGCGCGAGATGGCGTCCTCCAACATCTGCTCCAACCAGATGCTCTGCGCGATAATGGCCAGCATGTACTGCTGTGTCATGGGCCCCAACGGCATGCGCGAGGTGGGCGAGCAGAATATTGCAAAGGCGCATCTGCTTGCAAAGAAGCTCAGCGAGATAGAGGGCGTGACCCTGCGTTACCCCGAGACCCCGTTCTTCAACGAGTTCGTCGTTGACCTGCCCCATGCCGACGAGGTCAACGCCGCCCTTGCCAATTATTCTGTCGCGGGCGGGCTGGTGCTGCCCGACGGCGGCATGCTCTGGTGCGCCACCGAGATGAACAACGTCGAGGACTATGACTTTATCTGCGACATAATCGCCGATACGCTTGACCCCATGGGAGGTGAAGAGTGATGCGTTCCGAATATAAGCTGATTTTTGAGCGTTCTCATGAGGGACGCAGGGCGTACGATCTGCCCGCGTGCGACGCGCCCGACGCCATGAACGAGATACCCGAGGAGCTTCGCGCGGCCTCTCCGCTTGCCCTGCCCGAGCTGGGCGAAGTGGACCTTGTTCGCCACTATACCAACCTTTCGCGCCGCAACTTCGGCGTGGACAACGGCTTCTACCCCCTGGGCTCGTGTACCATGAAGTACAATCCCAAAATCAACGAGGAGCTTGCCCCCCTGTTTGACGACGTGCATCCCCTGCTCGACCCCGAGATGGCTCAGGGCTGCCTTAAGCTGATGTACGATATGGAGCAGATGCTCTGCGAGATCTGCGGTATGGACGCTTTCACGCTGCAGCCCGCAGCCGGCGCTCACGGCGAGCTTACCGGCCTTATGCATATCCGCGCCTATCACGAGCACCGCGGCGACTTTGAGCGCAAGGTCATGATAGTGCCCGATGCGGCGCACGGCACCAACCCCGCCTCCGCCTCCATGGCCGGCTTCAAGGTCAAGGAGATCAAGTCCGCTCCCGACGGCGGCGTGGACCTTGACGCCCTCAGGGAGGCCGTCGGCCCCGATACCGCGGGCCTTATGCTGACCAACCCCTCCACGCTCGGCCTTTTCGAGCGCAACCTCAAAGAGATCGCAAAAATCGTCCACGAGGCGGGCGGTCTGCTCTATTACGACGGCGCGAACCTCAACGCCATAATGGGCATAGTGCGTCCCGGCGATATGGGCTTTGACGTGATGCACATCAACCTGCACAAGACCTTCTCCACCCCGCACGGCGGCGGCGGCCCCGGCTCCGGCCCGGTCGGCGTGAAGAGCCACCTTATCCCCTTCATGCCCGTGCCCCGCATCACCGCAAAGGAGACCGAGGACTACGGCATGGAGTACGGCCTTGATTACGACAGGCCCGATTCCATCGGCAAGGTCAAGAGCTTCTACGGCAACTTCGGCGTTATAGTCAAAGCGTACTGCTATATCCGCTCCCTTGGCGGCAAGGGCCTTAAGGAGGCCAGTCAGAACGCAGTCCTCAACGCCAACTACGTCATGAACAAGCTGCGCGGCATTTACGATATACCCCACGACCGCACCTGCATGCACGAGTGCGTCGTGACCCCGACCGAGGAGATGATGCAGAACGAGGTGCATACCTCCGACATCGCAAAGGCGCTCATCGACCGCGGATATCATCCCCCGACGATCTATTTCCCGCTCATCGTGCACGAAGCCATGATGATAGAGCCCACCGAGACCGAGTCCCGCGAGACTCTGGACGAGTTCGTCGAGGCCATGCGCGGCATTGCCGAGCAGGTCAAG
>JAFYHI010000053.1 GCA_017539215.1 Clostridia bacterium
CGCCGGAACTTACGATCTCTCCTTTTTCTGCGTACAGCCAGGTCCCGGTAAATCCGGCTTTCTCGTGTGCATCGCGAACGAGTTTTTCGATCATAGTTTTTTTATCCATAATTGCCTCCATAAGCATCGATTTGTCGAACTGATTATACCACCCCAATTCGGCATGGTCAATTACGTTACTCTCAAAAGCATGAAGGAGGCACTTCCTTACGAAGCGCCT
Source organism: Clostridia bacterium (assembly GCA_017539215.1). GTDB lineage: Bacteria > Bacillota > Clostridia > Christensenellales > CAG-138 > UBA3857. Next base: position 221 of record JAFYHI010000053.1, read on the forward strand.
CCCTCGCCGTGCTTTTTTGTTTACCTATCAGGCGTTTACGAGGAATGCGTTGTAGCCCTTCACGGCCTCGTAAAGGTCTGCCTTGCTGATTATCTCCCACGGGGCGTGCATCGAAAGCACGGCTACGCCGGAGTCGATAACGTTCATGCAGTACAGCGCGCAGATGTAGGCGATGGTGCCGCCGCCGCCCAGGTCGACGCGGCCAAGCTCTGCGGTCTGGAAGGATACGTTCGCGTCGTCCATGATCCTGCGGACCTCTGCCATGTACTCGGCGTTTGCGTCGTTGGAGCCGGACTTGCCCCTGGAGCCGGTGTACTTGTTAAAGCACACGCCGCGGCCCAGGAACGCCGCGTTCTTGCGCTCGAAGGCGGAGGCAAAGTTGGGGTCGTAACCTGCGGAAACGTCGCAGGAGAGCATCTTGGACGCGGCAAGCCCGCGCCTCAGCTTAAGGTCGCAGTATTCGCCGGTCAGGTTCATGAGCTCTGCGAAAGCGTTTTCAAAGTACTTCGCCTGCATGCCGGTTGCGCCGACGGAGCCTATCTCTTCCTTATCGGCAAAGAGCAGGCAGCAGGTGCGCTGGGGGACGTCCTCTATCATGAACATGGCCTCGAGCTCGGCGTAGGCGCATACCCTGTCGTCGTGACCGTAGCCAAGTATCATGGACCTGTCAAAGCCCAGCTCGCGTGCGCGGCCCGCGGGCACTATCTCAAGCTCCGCCGAGAGGAAGTCTTCTTCCTCAAAACCGTATTTCTCCTTGATTATGCCCAGAACGTTCGCCTTTACGGCCTCCTTCTCCTCGGTGTCCTTCAAGGGACGGCCGCCGATGATAAGGTTCAGATCCTCGCCGCCGATGACCTCTGCGGCCTTCTTCTGCATCTGCTCCTGCGACAGATGTATAAGCAGGTCGGAGATGCACAGCACGGGGTCGTTTTCGTCCTCGCCTATGACGACGTTTACCGCGGAGCCGTCCTTCTTGACCACAACTCCGTGTATGGCAAGGGGCAGGGTGACCCACTGGTACTTTTTGATGCCGCCGTAATAATGCGTGTCAAGGTAGGCAAGGTCGCCGTCCTCATAAAGAGGGTTCTGCTTAACGTCGATGCGGGGGCTGTCGATGTGCGCGCCCACGATGTTGATGCCCTTTTCCATGGGCTCGCGGCCGATTATGAACATCATTATGGCCTTGCCCATGGGAGCGGTATAGACCTTTGCGCCGGGCTCAAGCTTTTTTCCCTCGGCAATTGCCTTTTCAAGGGGAATAAAGCCGTGCTTTTCGGCCATGTCCACGGCATAGGCGGCGCACTCACGCTCGGTCTTGCCCTTGTCCAAAAAGTCGCGGTAACGGGCGCTGATGCCCTCAAGGCACTCTATAGCCTTTTCGTCGTATTTCTTCCAGGCGTTTTCTCTTTCCATAAAAAACCTTTCCGACCCATTGATTTGCTGCGCCGCCGGGGTCAAAGCGGAGCATATCGTGACAGCAATAATCTATCATCTTTCGCGCTTCGTTTCAAGCGTATATGCTCGTTTCCGACCTTCGTCAAAGGAATATATTTTGCCGGATGAAAGAAAAAGGAGACTCCTGCATATCATCGAAAAAAACGGAGGTACTTATGAAAAGAACCGAACGAAGACTGATTGCGGCGGCTAACGCTTTGATTCTCATGATATCGGCCTGCGTTTACGCGCTGCTCGTGTCGCCCGTCTCCGTTACTGCGCTTGCCGCCGTCACTCACGGCGCCGCCTACCGGGGGACGGATCGCTCGTGCGCCGCTTTTCGAATACCCGTTTACTGGGAGGCGGAAAGCATGGACCGCATTCTCTCCGAGCTTGACAGGGACGGCGTTTTCGTCACGTTCGCTTTCACGCCGGAGACGGTCGGGGAGCAGCCGACGCTTCTTTACCGCGTAGCACATGCGGGGCATGGGGTTGAGCTAACGCTGGAAAACTCGGCCTTCACAGGGCGGGATGCCCCCAAAGCGCTGTCTGACGCCGCGGATACGGTCGAGCGCATAACGGGGGAGAGGCCGCGTTTCTTCTATGCGGGAGCGGAAGGAGAGCGTTTCATACGCGCAGCGGGAAGGCTTGGCATGAGTCCGGTCAGCACCACTTACGACTTGGGTTCGCAGTTTGCTTCTGCCGCGCTGCTTGAAAAACGGCTTGCCTCCTGCGTCGAACCGGGCGCGGTTTACACCGTTCAGCCCACCGCGTCTTTTGCCGAAGCGCTGCCTTTTTTGATCGATTTAATAAAAAATATGGGATTGGATATTGTGCCGATACACAAAATGTTGTATAATAGGGCGTAAAAATATAGGACAGCACAAAAGCCGTCATGCATAGTGCCTGCTGCGTCAGCTCAAGCTTTATGTATGAGCAAGGTGGTAAGCAATATGTTTTCGGGTAGTCTTTCGAACGGCGTCCGCTATGCGGCAGAGCCCATGCAGGGCTTCCGTTCGGTTTCGTTGGGCGTTTGGATAAACGCCGGTTCCGTATATGAGCGCGGCGGTGAAAACGGCCTCGCCCACTTTATAGAGCATATGCTCTTCAAGGGTACGCAGAACGCCTCCGCCGCAGAGATAGCGGAGCGCATGGACGCGGTGGGCGGCAACCTCAACGCGTTCACCGCAAAGGAATGCACCTGCTTCTACGGGCGCGTGCTTCAGAACAGTATGCAAGTGCTGGCCGGGACCCTTGCCGATATGCTGACCGCGCCCCTTCTTGACCCCGACGACATTGTGCGCGAACAGGGCGTGGTGATCGAGGAGATATCCATGACCGAGGATTCTCCGGAGGACCTTGTTACCGATTCGGCGTTCTCCCTCTTTTATGAGGGGGACCCGCTTGAACGGCCCATACTCGGCACGCGCGAGAGCGTCCGTTCATTCACGCGGGACGGGCTTGTGTCGTATCTTGGCAGGCTTTACAACGCAAACAACGTTGTGGTCTCCGCCGCAGGCTGCTTTACCGAGGAGGAGCTTTTGCCCGTGCTTGAGGCAAGCTTCGGGCGCCTTCCCGCCGGAGAAAGCCCCGCTCAGGCTTTCGGCACGCATACTCTGGGCAAAAGGCTGCGGGTCGTCCGCAAGGACATAGAGCAGGTACATATCTGCATCAACCTCCCGGGCTATTCAAAGGATCAGCCTCAAAACTGGGCGCAGCTCCTTTTCTCAAACGCGTTCGGCGGCGCTATGAGCAGCCGGCTGTTCCAGTCCGTGCGTGAACGCAGCGGCCTGGCCTACTCGGTCTATTCGTATCCCACGGCGTATGAAAAGTCCGGGTTCATCACCCTTTACGCCGGCACCGGTCCCGAAAACGCCGTTCGCGTTACCGAACTCGTTTTGAGCGAGCTCGACCGCGTAAAGCGCGGCGGGCTCACGAGTGAGGAGCTTTCGCGCGCCAAGGACCAGCTTGTTGCAAGCTACCTTATGGCAAGGGAGTCCACCTCTGCCCGCGGCAGCGCGCTGGGGCGCACGGTCCTCTCCGGGCGCAGGGTGCTGACCGAGGAAGAAACGGTCGAAAAGATCATGGCCGTCACCATGGACGATATCGCGTCCATACTGCCCACGGTCTGCAGCACGGACGATACGTCCTCCTGCATCGTCGGAAGGACGGACGGCGCAGAGGCGGAGCTTCGCGCGCTTCTCAACTGATAGAAGGAGGCCGATATGGCTGAAAATCTCGAAAAGGGCAAGCTTGAGATCATATTCGAGCTTCAGAAGGCCCTCGATACCGATATTCAAAACCGCCGCTCCCTGGACTATACCATGGAGCAATGGATCCAGAAGGACGTGCTTGCGATGGTATCGGAGCTTGCGGAGCTTCTGGACGAAGTGAACTTCAAATGGTGGAAAAACGGCAAGCCCATCGACACGGCCGCGCTGCACGGCGAGCTTGTGGACATACTCCACTTCTTCGTAAGCATGTGCATACGCGCCGGGCTCGATGCGGACAAGCTGTTCGAAGGCTATATCGCAAAGAACCGCGAGAACTTCGACCGCCAGTACGGCCGTTCCGAAAAGAAGGGCTACTGTGTTGACGAAAAGGTGGAATGATGCTCACCGTCAGGAAAAAGAAAAAGAGAAAGACCCGCCGCAGGAAGCCGCTTGACCGCAGGCTGTTCATCTTCGGCGGCGTCGGCATAGTCGTCGTACTTGTCGCAGTGTATCTTTTTCTTCATTTCATAGGCGCCGAAAGCACTGCGGGCTCCGGGCTTCAGCAGTTCAGGCTTGAAGATAAAAGCATAGTCGTCATCAGGAACGAGTCGGTTCTTACCGCAAGCGACCATTCACAGGTCGATTTTCTGGTGCGCGAGGGAGACGCCGTTTCCGCCGGCGACAGCGTGGCAAGGGTCTATAAGCTCGGCTACAGCGATGAGCTTATGCAGTCGCTCCTGTCCGCGCGCGAGGCCGTGTATGCCGCCCAGATGGAGCGCATCGGCTCCACAAAGGACGCAAAGCTCGAGGAGATGAACGCCGATATAGACGCGGTCAAGGCCCGTGCTGCGGAGCATCTCATGGCTTCGGGCGAGGGCGATATGCAGGCCCTTCTGGAGGAGCTTGACGGGCTTTTGTCAACACGCATGGAGTATCTGCGCGTCAAAGTGCAGGAGAATGAGACCTTGCGTGCGCTTTACGCCGACGCCGTCGAAAAGGAGCAGCTCGTTTCCGCGTGGACCGAGAACTGTACGGCTCCGGCCGGGGGTACTGTCAGCTTTTACTTCGACGGCTATGAAGAGGCATTCAACGCCGAAAAGCTCAATATGGTTTCGGCAAACCTCATAAAACGCGCCGTCAAGGAAACGGGCGCGTCCGTTTGGAACAGCACCGACGGCAAGCGCGTTTGCCGCATCGTCAACGGCAATAAATGGGTGGTCGCTTTCGTTACCTCATCCTCCTCGCTTCAGCGCACCGCGCAGGGCATGGAGTATGAGATAACTGCGGATGGTTACGGCACTTACCGGGGCGTCGCGCTGGAGCCCGTCATAAACGGCGACTCGGTCGTCAATCTGATCGAAATGCAGGGCGATATGCAGGGCCTTATCAATATAAGGACCGTCAGGGCGAATATCACCGCGGCGGCCTCCGGCGTTGCCGTCAAGGCCCGCGCCGTTTCGTTTGAGGATGGCGTGCCCTTTATCCGCGTGGTTACAGGCAAGTCTCGCCGGGACGTGCGCGTGGACGTGCTTGCAGTAAACGGCGACACGGCGATAGTTCGTGCCCATAACAGTGAAGACGTTTTGACAGAGGGGGTAAGGTATTGGTACACTGTGTCGATATTCAAAAAGAAATGATACCCGTGGCAGACAACTACCGCATCGTTTGCGAAAAGGTGGCGGAGGCCGCGTATAAGGCGGGCAGACGCGCTGAGGATATACGCATCGTCGCCGTAACCAAGTTTGTGGAGCCCGAAAGGATCATAAAGGCCTTTGAGGCCGGCTGCAGGGAGGTCGGAGAAAATCGCGCGCAGGAGCTGACCGACAAGTACGGTCTGTTCCGCGAGAATCGCCAGACGGTACATTTTATTGGACAACTGCAGTTAAATAAGGTAAAATATCTTGTGGGCCGAGCCGATCTGATCCAATCGGCGGACAGGCCCGAGGCGTTCGCCGAGATAAGCCGCGTTGCAAACAACCGCGGCGTTCGGCAGGATGTGCTTGTGGAGGTCAACATAGGCGAAGAACCGCAGAAGGCGGGCGTTGCTCCGAATGACCTTCCCGAGCTGTTAAAGCGAATTTCCGATCTGCCCTCTATATGCGTAAAGGGGCTTATGTGCATACCGCCCGCGGCGGGCGGGCAGGGCGCAGCCTTCTATTTTGCGCGTATGAAGGAGCTGTTTGAGTCCGTAAAGGATATGGACCTTACGGGTTACGTCCCGGAGCTGCTCTCAATGGGCATGAGCGGGGATTATACCTCCGCGGTTGCGGAGGGCTCCAATATGGTCAGGGTAGGCTCTGCCATATTCGGGGCAAGGACAATGCGTTAGCGGATGTATTGCGCGAAGATACAGATATAAAGCTTTCGCGCATTGCCAAGGACGGGGGCGACCCCGGCCGAAGCTGCACAAATTTTCTTCCAAGTGCCAACGAATTCTGTTTGGAGGAAAACAAGATGTCCAAAGTTGCAACCAAGCTCAGGAACTGGCTCGGCCTCGATTATGAGGACGTCGAAGACGAGTTCGTCGACGAAGAGCCCGAGATCGAGCAGGAGCTCGAACCCATTGCTCCGCGGGAGGAGAGACGTCGTGAGCGCGGCGGCAGGGGCAAAGTAGTTGAAATGCCCGTGCAGCAGTCGAATCACAACAAGCTCATCGTGTACCGCCCGGTAAGCTTCGATGATACCCAAAGCATCATCGACAACCTCAGGAGCCGCAAGCCCCTCATCCTCAATATGGAAAGCATCGAGATCGATCTTGCCCAGAGGATACTGGACTTTATGTGCGGCGCCTGCAGCGCAATGGGCGGAGATATCTGCAAGATCTCCGCAAAGATCTTTGCCGTAGTACCCGCCGACTACGAGATCGTGGGCAACTCCGACGGTTTCAAGGAGTAAGCCCGGCTTGCGGGGCCGCAGCAATGCGGCCCCCTATCCCCACCGTATGACAAGAGAAGACGTTATAAATAAAGTGTTCCCTCATTCGCTCTTCGGCTACGATCCCGTTGCCGTTGACGCTTTTTTGGATGAGGTCATCAGGGAGTTCGACCGTTTGACGAATACGGTCGACGTGCTGCAGTTCCGTCTGGCTCAGGAGCTGGGCGAAGCAAAGCAGACCAACGACATGCTTGCCGTTGAGCTTTTGCGCGCGGATTTTTCGAACCGTGTAAGCCAACTGACGGCGGGTTATCCCGCCGGGGCAGAGACGCCGGCTCAGGCAGCCGCGGAAAGCCGCGCAGAGGCAGCCGCTCCCGTTAATGAAGCATCGGACGAGCCTTCCGCAGAGCCCGGTCCCGAATACGATCTTAACGCCGACTTCGACCCCGAGATCGACGTGGGCCCCGAGCCCGAACGACTGCGTGAGGCGGAGGCCGCAAGCCGCGCCTTTGAGGAGGCTCTTGAGCGCGAGGTTGACGAGGGCTCGTCTCAGCCGATCGAGGAAGTCAAGCTGATGACCCGTGCCGAGATACGCCGCATGGTGAGGGAAGAAAAAAAGCTCGAACGCAAGATGAGCAGAAAAAAGAACAAATAAACAGCAAAACACATATAAAAACGGCCGACGCTTGAACTGCGCCGGCCGCTGTTTTTCGGTTATCAGTAGATCTTAAGCCCGAACATACCCTTCACCCTCGTTCCTATGACTATGTAGTTGTCAAAGGCGACGGGGGAGGCTTCGATATTGCTGTCAAGGTTTATCTTGTCAAGCTGCTGACCGTGCCCGTCCAGAACGTAAACGTCGCCAAGGCAGTTGCACACGATTATGTACGCCTTGCCGTTTGCGTCGTACATGGCGACGGGGCTGCACCATGTGTAGCCTGCAACCTTAAAGCGCCATGCTTCGTCGCCGGTCTTTGTGTCATAAGCCACAACGTAGCCCTCGTAGCCGTTGCCGACGGAGCTGTAAGTCGTAATGACAAGCCCTTCAAGCTCGCCGCGCCCGAGTACGGCGCTGCCCTGGAAGCCGCCGGTGACGTGCTTGTCGCTGGAGATGCGGTATTCCTTCTGCCAGATTATCTCGCCGGTGCAGGCGTCTATCTTAAAGAACGCAACAGGGCCCATGCCGCTTGAATCCATCTTGTTGTCAAGCGTGTTGCCGACGTACAGGTACGCGGTGTGGTTTGCGGGATCCTCTTCAAGGCAGGGCGTCGCGTTGGTGTCGTCCCAGGTATCCTGCACCCACATGGTCTTCATGGTGTTCACGTCGACGCACTGCATAAAGCCCGAGTTGTCACAAAGGTACAGGTAATTGCGCCATGCAACGGCGCTCGCCTCATAGCCCAGCCAGTAGTTGCCGGACTCGGAGCGAATCGACTTGTAGCGGAGCTTTACCGGCTCTTCGGGGCTCATGGTCAGAGTGCCCGCAGCCTTATCGAAGTTCGTGTTGAGCTTTACACGGTAAAGTATCCCGTTTTCGGCGGGATAGAAGAGCGTGTCGGTATTTCCGTCGACGATCGCCGCAGAATCGTATGCGTGAAAGGAGCGCAGCGCAAAGCTGTCGGGCTTTTTGCCGACGGTCGCAAGCACCGAGCCGTCTATAAGGGAGATGACGTACGCCTTGGACTCCTTGCCGCTCTCCTTGTAATGGTCGCCCTGGCCGACGTAAAGAATAGGCCAGCCTCGGGGGTCCACCGTGCCGGAGCCCTTGAACGGAACGCCGAAGGTCAGCTTGTCCCTCGTGGGCTCGCCGGTCTCCAGATCGTAGAAGTATATGTTGCCGTCCATGGTCGCGGAGATGACCTCAATGAGCCCGTCCTTCGCCTTGGCGGAATCATACATATTCATAACGGCCCTGGTCTCGCTGTCCCACCGAACGAGCAGCGCCTGGCCCGTCCACCCGGTGCCCGTCCAAACGCCGGAATAATTACCGCCCTCGCCCTTGGGCACGGAGTAAGTATCGTGCTGCCAAACCTGCTGCAGCTTGCCCGCGTCGACCGTCGCCGTACCGAAATACGGATCGTTCCTGAAACAGCTCCCGCGGAAGCTCAGCACGCCGTCGACAGCGGTGTACTCGCTGTCATGCAGGAACGATATCGTATCAAAACCGTCGGGCAGAGCTTTGACGGTGCTGCCGTTTACAAGCAGATCGGTCTTAAAACCGTAATTGGAGGCCGCCGCAGATGAATGAGGAACGATTTCGTTGTATGCCGCGGGCTCGGGCGTAGGCTCCTCCGTGGGCTCCGCCGAGGGCTCCTCGGTGAATTCGTCGGGGCTTGCAGAGGCCGTATCGGTCGCGGCGGGAGCGTCGCTTGCAGCCGGGCCGACGTTTGGCGCGGGCTTTTTCCCGCTGCCCTTGGTAATAAGATGGATCAGCAGCCCTATCGCCGCAGCGCCGATCAAAACCAGCACCGCCAAAAGCGCCGCCTGCCTTACAGCATACTTCTTCTGTCGTGCCATAAGAAAACCTCCCAAATAAATAGGTATATAGCCCATTATACATCTTTGGGAAGATTTTTACAATACCTTGTGTACGGCATAAAACTGTGTTAGAATAACCGCATCACAACAAAGCGAGGCTTTTTATGAAAAGGATCATCTGCCTGGCGCTTGCACTTACTCTGGGCATTTTGCCCGCAGGCTGCGCACCCGCAAACGAAAAGGAGGAAATCATGTCAACACCCACAGCAGACTTCACCGCTTCAAGCGAGCTTACCGCATCTGTCGAGGTCGAGGGCTTCGGTACCATAGTACTTGAGCTTTATCCCGATATCGCGCCCGAAACCGTACGCAATTTCTGCAGCCTTGCCCGCAAGGGGTTCTATAACGGGCTTACCTTCCACCGCATCATAGAAGGGTTTATGATACAGGGCGGCGACCCGGAGGGCAGCGGCAGCGGCGGCCCCGGCTACTGCATAAAGGGCGAGTTCGACCTTAACGGCTTCAAGAACGGGCTTGCGCACACGCGCGGCGTTATCTCCATGGCAAGGCTCTCCAGGTACATGGACAGCGCGGGCAGCCAGTTCTTCATCATGCAAAAGGACGCCCCGCATCTTGACGGCGGCTACGCGGCATTCGGAAAGGTCATAAGCGGCATAGAGGTCGTTGACGCGATAGCGGCCGTCGAAACCGGCGTGAACGACCGTCCTCTGGAGCCCGTCGTTATCAAGTCCGTCACCGTGACCGGGCCGGAGCTCCCCGAGCCGGAGAAGCTCCCGGAGATCTGAAACAAAAGCAAAGCAGGTCGGGATGAATCGGCTCTCCCGGCCTGCTTTTTTGTTTCTTATGCCCTGCGCTTTTTCTTTGCGGCCCTGCGGCGGCGTTCCAAGGCGCCGTGGATAATGTCCATCCCGACAGCCCCCGCAATAATACCGGGGATCAGTACGCTGAAAATCAAACCGGGGTAATTCATATCTTGCTCCTTTCGGGGGTTGGCCCCTTTCTTTTTTACGGGTACATTATAGTTTCCAAATCGGAAACGCGCAATACAAAAAATGGTACCGAAACACCCCAAATAAAAATATATTATTCGATAATGTTGCTAAATGTTTCCAACCGCGTTACAATACAGCCGAAAGAGAGGGCTTATGAACAGGATACGTCAGTTAAGGCTTGAATCCGGCATGACGCAGGATGAGCTGGGCGCGGCGCTCGGCGTTCAAAAATCCGCCGTATCAAAGTATGAAAACGGCAGGGTCGGGCTGCCCTACCACGTTCTTTCGCGTCTTGCGGAGCTTTTTTCGGTAACGCCGGATTATCTTCTGGGCCGCGGCGACGCAACGCCCCTGCCAAAGCAGGCGCGCGACATTATGGCGGGTTCGGTTCCCCGGGTGGACGCGGCGGCCGTGCCGCTGGTGGGGCAGGTGCATGCAGGGCAGCCAATGCTTGCAGAGGAGTTTGTCGAGGACCATATACCCGTCGCGGCGGGGGAGGTTTACGACGGCGATTACTTTTTTATGAAGGTCGTTGGCGACTGCATGACGGGCGACCATATCGCCGACGGCTCCATCGTACTCGTCAAACGCGGTTCGGACGTAAAAGACGGCTGCATTTACGTCGTCAGAATGGAGGATGAGGTTTTGCTTCGCCGCGTCAAACGCATAAAAAACGGTATCGCGCTCATTCCTTCAAACCCCGTTTACGACCCGATGGTCGTCTCAAGCGGCGATATTCACATTATCGGCCGCGTAGTTGAGTCCAGAACCAGACATTGACAGGGCTATTTTCAGCGCCTCCCGCATAGTTTCGTGTAGGGAGGTGCTTTTTTATGGAAGAAAACGAAACCCGCGATACGCTTATCACAGCGTTCGTTTCAAAACCGGCTGGGCAGAGCCGCCTTGTGCCGCGCCAAAGCTTTGCGCACAGGTCCCGCAGGGAGCGCATGCGCTTCGGGGCGGGGTATCTCATCGTTCGCCTTGGCATTTGCGCCGTGTGCTTCGGCGCGGTCCTGACGCTGAAGCTCAGAGGCAGCGGCAGAACGCTCGAGGCAATAAGCTCCGCTGTCAACTCCACCGCAGAGCCGCAGGACGCCGATGCTCTCGGCCGCCTCAAATTCATCGACCTGCCGTCTATAATCGAGGTGTTCGCGCCGTCGGACGGTCCCATTGCCCCGGTGGAGTTCACGTCGTACAGGCTCGGAGAGGACGGCTTTACTCTTTGCTTTGAAGCTGCTCCGCGCGCAAAGGTGGTCTGTCCCATGGCGGGCAAGGTAACGAACATAGGCGAGGCGGAGGACGGCGCGTTTGTCACGGTGCTGTCAAAGGATGATTATGAATTCACGCTGTCGGGTCTTGCTTCGGTAACCGCAGAAAGGTCTCAGCCCGTGGCGCAGCGACAGCAGATAGGCGTTACGGCGGGGGATGCGCTTTATCTGCGCGTTTACCGTGCGGGCAGACCTTTGGATCCGCGTGAGCTTATAAAGAGCGTGGGCAAGGCCTGATGAAGCTTTTTTCGGTTGGCAGTACACCAGTCAAAATCAACCCGCTTCTGATTCCCGTTCTGCCTGCGGCGTTCGTTTTCGGCATGGGCGCTCAGGCGGCGCTGGCGTTTTTGTCGCTTGCCGTGCACGAGGCGGCCCATGCATTGTTCGCCCGTCGTCTGGGCATACCCGTGCTTGAAATAAGAGCCGAGCCGTTCGGCTTTGCCGCGCGTATGGATACCGCCGGGCACGACCCTTATGACCTTGCCGCGGTCTATGCTGCGGGGCCTGTGGCTTCGCTCGTTACGGCGGCGTCAGCGGCTCTCTTTGCAGACGTAACGCCCGCTTTTGCGCCTGCGGCGGAGGCGCTCGTGCAATTCGATCTGCTCATAGCGTGCATGAATCTGCTGCCCGCGCTTCCTCTTGACGGAGGCAGGCTCGTGCTTGCCGCGTTCAGCGGCAGACCCGCAAAGCGCATCCACGCGATGCTTAAAGCCGCAGGCATTGCGCTTGGGGCGGCGTTTACCGCGCTTTTTGTGTTGCTCCTTCTTCACGGCTCCGTAAACCCCGCGCTTGCCGTTATGGGAGTGTTCCTCATAATTTCTGCGTTCGCAGAGCGCCTGCCGCCCGAACCCGCGTTGATATCGGCGCGTGTGCTTGCCCCCGCGCTGACTCTGCCCGTGCGCCAGACTGCGCTGGAAGAGCATACCCCGCTGTGCGAGGCGCTTCGGCTCATCCCCGCGGGCGGGTATCGGGTCGTAACGGTGTTGGACGCCTCAATGCGCCGCGTGGGCGAACTCGACGAAAAAGCCCTCGTTGCGGCGGCAAAGGCACTCGGGCCGTCCTCTGAACTTTCACAGGCGGTTGCCAAGTACGGTCAGAAGGTGTTATAATCCACGCGGAGGTGTCTATGAGCGGATTCGAAATCATCTCGTCCTGCGGTTCCGCAAGGCGGGCGCGGCTTATAACGGTACACGGCACGGTAGAAACGCCCGTGTTTATGAACGTGTGTACGGCTGCCGCCGTGCGCGGCGGGCTGTCGTCAAACGACCTTGCCGATATAAACTGCCAGGTAGCCCTGTGCAACACCTATCACCTTAATCTGCGCCCCGGCGCCGACCTTATTGCAAGGCTTGGCGGGGTGCGCCGCTTTATGAATTGGCGGGGCCCGCTTCTGACGGACAGCGGCGGCTTTCAGGTGTTTTCGCTTGCAAAGCGCCGCAAAATAACCGAGCGCGGCGTGGAGTTCATTTCCTATCTTGACGGGCGCCGCGTGTTCATGGGACCGGAGGAAAGCATGCGCGTACAGGCGCAGCTCGGCTCCACCATCGCCATGGCGTTCGACGAGTGCATCGAAAACCCCGCTCCGTATGATTACGTCTCCGGTTCGGTCGACCGCACGACGCGCTGGCTCGAACGCTGCATAAAAGAGCACGACCGCCTGATGAACGAGCCGGGCGCCGTGGAGCCCGCACAGCTTCTTTTCGGCATAGGCCAGGGCGGCACCTACGACGATATCCGCGTGAGGCACATGCAGCGCATAGCGGAGTTCGACCTGCCGGGTTATGCGATAGGCGGCCTTTCCGTCGGAGAGACGGCGGGGGAGATGTACCGCGTTCTTGACGCCGTATGCCCTGTCATGCCCAAGGACAAGCCGCGTTATCTCATGGGCGTCGGTACTCCCGACAACATAATAGAGGGTGTGTACCGCGGGGTCGATTTTTTTGACTGTGTGTTCCCCTTAAAGGCCGCGCAGCACGGCAACGTCTATACCATGTCGGGAAAGCGCCGTCTGCTTGCCGAGCGTTACAGGGAGGACTCCCGCCCCATAGAGGAGGGCTGTACCTGTCCCGCCTGCCGCAGTTATTCACGGGCCTATATACGCCACCTTTTAAAGGCGGACGAAAGGCTGGGCATGCGCCTTTGCCTGCTGCACAACCTGCATTTTTACAACGGGCTTATGACCGCGATACGGCAGAGCCTCGAGGACGGCTCGTTCGGGAGCTTCTATTCGCGCTTTCACGGTACGCTTGACAAAAATATCGACCGCATGGACGTCTGAACCGTACTGTTTATTCCGCATAAAGCTTTGCTCCGGTCAACCGGAGCTTTTTTATGCCTTAATTTGCCTGTAATAACTTTATCCGAACAGGGCAAATTAGTACCGAAACAAAGGCCGTGCATGGCCTTGACAAGTAAGGAGGTGAATCCGAATGGCTAAGAAGAACCGCGCATCCGTCCCCGAGGCGAAGCAGTCCATGGACAGGTTCAAGACCGAGGTCGCCAACTCCATCGGCGTAGATCTTGAGAACAGCGCAGGCAGTCTTACCACCCGCGAGGCCGGCTCCGTCGGCGGCGAGATGGTAAAGCGTATGATCCGCTATGCCGAAGACAATATGTCCGATAAGTGATCGGGCTTCGATTAAAGAAAGGAGAACAGCATGAACTCAAGCTCCAAGAGCTCCGGCTCTTCCGCTTCCGGCTCCAGGGCCAAGCTCGACCGCTTCAAGACCGAAGTGGCCAACTCCATGGGCGTTGACCTTGAAAACGGCGCGGATTCCCTTACCACCCGCGAAGCCGGTTCCGTCGGCGGCGAAATGGTAAAGCGTATGATCGAGTATGCCGAGCGCAGCATGAACTGACGTCAAATCGGCAAATCTACCGGGCGGCCCAAAGGCCGCTTTTTTGCGCTTAAGCCCGGTCTGACGAGACCGCATCTGCGCTGCGTAACCGCCCGCTTTGTTATTGACTTGTCGCCCGCCCGTATGATAAAATCGCATTGATCAGTTTCAGGAGGTGCTTATGGAAAGGCCCTATCCGGTATTGAAGGTCAGCAAAAAGGCTGAGTCGAGCCTGAAATACGGCCACCCTTGGGTGTTCGGCGACGAGATATGCGACGTTTCGCGCCCGTATGCAAACGGCGATATCGTCGATGTGCGCGGCCCGAAGGACAATTATCTCGGCTCCGGCTACGTCAACGACCGCAGCAAGATACGCGTGCGCGTCATATCGAATAACCCCAACGACCGATTTGACGAGGCCTTTTACACAAGACAGGTGCGATATGCAGTCGACTACCGCAGGCGCGTCATGGGCGACGATTTTTCAAACTGCCGCCTAATATTCGGCGAAAGCGACAGGCTGCCCGGGCTTACCGTCGACAGGTTCGGCGAGGTGCTCGTCGTTCAGTCGCTCTGCCTTGGCACAGACCTCAGAAAGGACACCATCATACCCGCCATACTTGCGTATATGGCGGAGCTTGGCGAGCGCATAACCGCCGTTTACGAACGCAACGACGTTTCGATACGCACGCTTGAGGGGATGGAGGAGTACAAGGGCTTTTATCGGGCTCCGGGCCTTTTGACGGACGGCCCCGGCATAACGACCGTCAAAGAGAACGGCATACTCTATGAGGTCGACTATGTGAACGGGCAGAAAACGGGCTATTTCCTTGACCAAAAGTATAACCGCCTTGCCGTTAAAAAGCTTGCGGGCGGGCTTCGCGTGCTCGACTGCTTTACGCATACCGGCGCGTTCGCGCTCAATGCCGCGGCCGGAGGGGCGGCCTCCGTCACCGCAGTCGACGTTTCCGCCCAGGCGATAGAGCAGGCCAGGAGGAACGCCGCACTGAACGGCCTTGATATCCGGTTTATGGTTGCCGACGTTTTCGATCTGCTGACGGAGCTGGTTCAGAAACGCAGCCGCGATTTCGACTTTATAATTCTCGATCCTCCCGCGTTTACCAAATCCTCCGCAACGGCGCAGAGCGCCTACCGCGGCTATAAAGAGATAAATATGAAGGCGATGCGCCTGCTTCCGCGCGGAGGGTATCTTGCGACCTGCTCCTGCTCGCATTTCATGTACGACGATATGTTCCGCAAAATGCTCAACGAGGCCGCGCATGACGCCGCCGTATCCCTGCGGCAGATAGAGGCAAGGCAGCAATCCCCCGATCACCCCATCCTCACCACCGTGCGCGAGACCGACTATCTGAAATTCTACCTGTTCCAGGTGGTGTGACAGAACCTATGATCAATATGTAAAATGCGCCCAACGGCCCGCCTTGCTGTTGGGCTTTACTTATCCATCGTCCCGAACCACGGGATGAACTTCGAGACCTTTTCCCTGTACTCGGCATACAGGGGGTATTTCGAGCCGCTGATCTGCTCGCCGAAAGCGGAACTGCCCATGAAGAGCGCCACAAGCAGCAGCGCACCGATAAGGCTCCAGTTTACCACGCCGGCACCCGCGCCTATGCTGAAAATGTAAAGAGAGAACCAAATGCTCTGCTCGGCAAAATAGTTTGGGTGACGGCTGTGCGCCCAAAGCCCCGTCGTGTTGAACCCGCGCGAAAACGGAAGGGGAAGCGACTCAAGCCCGCCTCCTTCGCGGAGCAGGCGTTTTTTCTCGGAATGGAAGCGCCACTGCTGTTCGTCTGCGACGGTCTCAAACACTATGAAGAACAGCATGAGCGCCGCGGCGGCAAAGTCCACCGCGCCGAAAGCCTTTTCCGAGCCCATCGAGATCAGCGCGGGAAGGGTCGTCAGAAGCACAAGCAGATTCTGATAGATCGAAATGAACAGCAGGTCGAACACCGCCCAGACGAACCTGTTTGTAAAGGGCTTTTTTCCGCGAAGCACTGCCCAGCGGTAGTCCTCTTCGCCCTCCCAGAATTTCAGCCTGTACGCGCCCTTGCGCGCAAAATTTAAAGTCAGCCTTGCGCCCCACAGCGTGGCAAGGCAGGCCATTACGACGAGCCTTGCGCTCATGCCGCCGCGTGCGGCGATCACCCAGGTGTACACCGCGGGCAGCAGGCTCCACAGCTTGTCCATCTGGCTGTTGTTGCGCGTCAGCTCGCCCACGATAAAAACGTACGCGGCGGAGCATCCGCAGATGATGAGCAGGGTCTTAAGCGTAGATAACTGCAGCGCGGTCATCTCGGGTCCGACCAAAAAATACAGTATGGGGCAGACGAGTACGCTGATCCCCAAAAGAACGGCAACGATATTGAGTTTCATATCCGGCGTCAGGCGCAAATTTATAATGAAGTATGAATACGGTAAGAGCGCCCGCTCTCCTTTCGGACAAATAATAACACTCTTCCCCGAAAAAGTCCATATCTGATCGGACGGTTATCCGAGCTTTTCGACGTCTGAGAAATATACTTTATCAGAGGCTTGACAATATTCCCTCCCGGCGCTATAATACACAAGGTCCGAGCGACTGGGTGTAGCGCAGTTTGGTAGCGTGCTTGAATGGGGTTCAAGAGGCCGGAAGTTCGAATCTTCTCACCCAGACCACAAAAAACGGAATGGCATTTGCCATTCCGTCTTTTGTTATCTTGACGAGGTATCCGGCCTCTTGAACCCTAAGAGGGGTTGTTTTGCGGCGACGCAATGCGGCGTTTCGGGCGTCCGGTGGACGGTCGAAAAGCAGAACAACGGGCGGCGGTCCGTTCCGCAGGAACAGCAGCCCGCCCCGAGGCCGGAAGTTCGAATCTTCTCACCCAGACCACAAAAAACGGAATGGCATTTGCCATTCCGTCTTTTGTTATCTTGACGAGGTATCCGGCCTCTTGA
>JAFYHI010000054.1 GCA_017539215.1 Clostridia bacterium
TCGGGGGTGTAGTTCTTGTGGTTTACGCCCATAACGAACATGGGAGCGTCGGCCGAAGGCGCGGAAACGACGACCTTCTTTGCGCCGCCGACAAAGTGCGCGGAGGCCTTTTCGGTGGTGGTGAACTTGCCGGTGGACTCAACAACGTACGCGGCTCCGCACTCCGCCCAGGGGATCTCCTTGGGGTCCATGCAGTTGTAAACGTTGACTACCTCGCCGTTGACGACGAGCTTGCCGTCCTCTACCTTAACGTCGCCGTCGAACCTGCCGTGAACGGTGTCATACCTTAAAAGGTAGGACATATACTCGACGTCGAGGAAGGGATCGTTGATGCCCGTAACGATGATGTCGGGGTTCTTGATAGCCGCACGGAAAACAAGGCGACCGATACGACCGAAACCGTTGATACCAACTTTTGCTGCCATGAGAAAATACCTCCGAATAGTTTTGTGTTAGCGCCGCAGAAAACAAACCGCTTCCCCGGCAGGTTCATTATACCACCGCATACGCGGTTTAACAAGTACCAATCATAAAGAAAAAACGCGATAAAAAGCGCCGCGCAGCCGAAAAACGCACAGTCGGCCGAAGCGGCGCCTTATTTGCTTTTGATCGGGTACGCGGCCCGTTACTCCTCAATGCGCTCTATATCCGCGCCGAGGGCCCTGAGCTTTTGCTCGAAGCGTTCGTACCCCCTGTCGACAAAGTGGATGTTGCGCACGTTTGAGGTGCCCTCTGCGGCAAGCGCCGCGATGATGAGCGCAGCCCCCGCGCGAAGGTCGGTCGCACGCACGGACGCGCCGAAGAGCTTTGACGGGCCTTCTATCATGGCGGTCCTTCCGTTTACCGTGATGTTCGCGCCCATGCGCACAAGCTCCGGAACGTGGTTGAAGCGGTCCTCGAATATGTTTTCGACGATGTAGCTGTTGCCCTTTGCCATGGTCAAAAGCGCCATCATGGGCTGCTGCAGGTCGGTCGGGAAGCCGGGGTACGGCAGCGTCTTTATATTGACCGCACGCAGCCTGTCGCCGCCCTGAACATGCATGAAAAACTCCGACCCGTCGTCGCCCTCGCGTATGTGCGCGCCGCACTCCATGAGCTTGGCGGATATCGCCTCAAGATGCGTGGGGATGATGTTGTTCAGAACCACGCTGCCGCCCGTTGCAACGGCGGCTATCATAAACGTACCGGCCTCTATCTGGTCGGGGATTATGGGGTAGTTGCAGCCGTGAAGCACGCTCCTGCCCTTTATCCTGATAACGTCGGTGCCGGCGCCCTTTATCGACGCACCCATCATGTTAAGGAAGTTCGCCACGTCTACAACGTGCGGCTCCTTGGCGGCGTTGGTTATGACGGTGGTGCCCTCGGAGCGGCAGGCGGCAAGCATTATGTTGATGGTCGCGCCGACGCTTGCCATGTCAAGGTATATCTCCGCGCCGACGAGCCTATCCGCATCGGCATAGACTATGCCGTTTTTTATCTCCACGTTTGCGCCCAGCGCGCGCATGCCCTTTATGTGAAAGTCTATCGGGCGGTTGCCTATGGAGCAGCCTCCGGGCAGCGCAAGCGCGGCGTGCCCGTAGCGGCCGAGCATCGCGCCCAAAAGGTAGTACGAGGCGCGCAGTTTGCTGACCATTTCGAACGTGACCTCGAAATTGTTTATCTTGGTCGGGTCTATGCGCATAACGCCGTTGGAGTAAAGCTCCACCTCGGCGCCCATAAGGCGCAGTATCTCGGTCAGAACGTGTACGTCCTCTATGATGGGCAGGTTCTCTATAACGCAGGGCTGCCCCGCGAGGATCGCCGCCGGTATTATTGCAAGCGCAGCGTTTTTTGCGCCGCTTATCGTGACCTGACCTTCAAGGGGTTTGCCGCCGTTTATCCTGTAAAATGCCATAATATCACTCCCCCGCAGGGGCCTCCCGAAAACGAATAATATGCTTGTGGGTGTTTTACCGCACGGAGCGCCGCCCCGTCAGCCGATAATATCCCCTGCGGACAGTATTTTCAAAGGATTATATGCTGTACCGCCTATCCTTAATTCAAAATGCAGATGGGCCTGTTCGGCGCCCTGCTCCGCATAGCCCAGCAGGTCTCCCTGCGAAACGGCGTCGCCTATGGAAACGCACGCCGACGAAAGCTTTGCATAACGGGTCGAAACGGAATTGCCGTGCTCTATCTCCACCAAAAGGCCGTACGCACCGCGCTCCATAACGGATACCACCCTGCCTTCGCAGGCGGCGCGGATCTCTTCCCCCGCCCCGCAGGCAATGTCTATGCCGTGGTGAAAGCCGCCGTCGTACGGGCCGAAGAACTTGTCCACCTCGCCCTTTACGGGGGAGATAAAATCAAACGAGTACGCCGCGACGGGGTTGCTGCCGAAGTCGGGCGTCAGCACAAAATCATCGCCGTAATCGCGCGTGCCCACGGCCGTTTCGCCGTCCACCGGGCCGATGACCGTATAGGTCTCAGCCGCCTCGGGCTGCTGCTTTACCCCGTTGAGATAAACGGTGCGGTAGACCGTGCGCTCAAGCCCGTCCCTGCCGTAGACCTTTACTATCCTCAGCCCGCGCATGAGCTTGGGGTCCTCATACACGGTCTCGGTGTGGGGAATTATGCGCTCCTCGACGTAGTTTGCAACGCTCCTGTACCTGAGCGGCGTATCCTCGCCCGTAAGGTAGGCATAGGCCGAATCATAGCTCATGCTCTGCGCGCTGTCCGCCGCGGGCCAAAGCTCCACCTTGCAGTCGGGCTCCGTCACCGCGTCGGCGGGTATGTCGCCAATGCTGCCGAAATAGTTCTCAACGCTTAGCAGCAGCTCCTCCGCCGCCTCGCGGCTGGCTATCACCGCAACCGACCTCCCGTCCACGAATATCTCCGTCTTGGCAAAGGGCTGCAGCGTGGGCGCCTCGGTGGGCGCCTCTGTCGGCTCCGCCGTGGGCTCGGGCGTTTCGCCGTCCGAAGGAGGCTGAGTGGCGTTCCACGCGGCGCCCGGCACGGGGGCAGGCGAAAGCTCCGCGGTGCTGCGCCTGAAATGCGCCCCGCGGATGATCGAGATCCCCGCCGCGGCAAGCGCCAAAAGCACCACGAACGCCACGGCGAAGACTATCGTCCTGCGTATCCCGGAGCGGGATACGTCTGATTTTTTCCTTTCCTTCTGTTCCATTAAGCTCAGCTGCCCTGCGGCTTGTAGCTGTCCTTAAGCGCAACGGTACGGTTGAACACGGGCGCTCCCTCGCGGGAGTCGGGGTCAGCCGTAAAGTAGCCCACGCGCATGAACTGATACGGGACCTCGGGCTTTGCCCCGGCAAGGAACGGCTCAACGAACCCGTGCTTTACCGTTATGGAATCCGGCGAGATGCTTTCAAGCAGGTTGTCGGCGTCTACCTCCTCGGTGTCAAAGAGCGGCTCGTAGATCCTGAACTCGGCGGGTATCGCCGCGTCTGCGGGCACCCAATGGATGGTGCCCTTTACCTTGCGCGTGCATTCGCCGCTGCGGCTTTCGGGGTCGTATTCGGCAAAAACGCAGTTGACGCGGCCCGTTTCGTCGGCCTCGTACCCGGTGCATTTAACGATGTACGCGCCCTTCAGCCTTACCTCGCCCTCGGGCTTGAGCCTGAAGAACTTCCTGGGCGGCTCCACCATAAAGTCGTCGCGCTCAATGTAAAGCTCGCGTCCGAACGGCACGCTGTGGCAGCCCGCGTCCGCCGCGCCGTCAACGGGCAGGTTCTCTATCGCAATATCCTCGGTCACGCCCTCGGGCCAGTTGGTTATGACAAGCTTTATCGGGTCGGTCACGGCCATGGCGCGGTGAGCGTTCATATTGAGGTTCTCCCTTACGCAATGCTCGAGCATGGCGGCGTCCACCACGGAATCGGCCTTTGCAACGCCGGCCCTTGCAAGAAAATCCTTTATTGCGTCGGCGGGATACCCCCTGCGGCGCATGGCGCAGAGCGTGGGCATCCTGGGGTCGTCCCAGCCCGACACCGCGCCGGACTCGACCATCATGCGCAGGTAGCGCTTTGAAAGCACGGTGTTGGTTATGTTGAGGCGCGCAAACTCTATCTGCCTGGGCTTATGCTCAAACTCACACTGCTCCACCACCCAGTTGTAAAGGGGACGGTGCGCCTCGTACTCCAGCGAGCAGAGCGAATGCGTAACGCCCTCTATCGCGTCCTGTATGGGGTGCGCAAAGTCGTACATCGGGTAGATGCACCACTTGTCGCCCGTCTGGTGATGGGCCCTGTGCAGTATGCGGTACAGCGCCGGGTCGCGCATGTTTATGTTGGGCGAAGCCATGTCTATCTTGGCGCGGAGCGTCCTTGCGCCGTCGGGGAACTCGCCCGCCTTCATCCGCATGAAAAGGTCAAGGTTCTCCTCAACGGAGCGGTCGCGGTAGGGGCTGTTTACGCCCGGCTCGGTGAGCGTGCCGCGGTATTCGCGTATCTGATCCTTGTCAAGGTCGCAGACGTAGGCGACGCCCTTTTTTATGAGCTTTACCGCCAGCTCGAAGCAGGTGTCGAAATAGTCGCTGCCGAAGCAGAGCTTATCCCAATCGAAGCCCATCCAATGGATGTCCTTCTTGATAGCCTCTACGAACTCAGCGTCCTCCTTGACGGGGTTGGTATCGTCAAAGCGAAGGTTGCAGGACCCGCCGAACTTTTCGGCCATCGAAAAATCCACCCACATGGCCTTGACGTGCCCAATGTGCAGATAGCCGTTGGGCTCGGGCGGGAAGCGGGTCTTGACGACGGGGTATGCCTTATAATCCTCCGCGATAAACTCCTCAATAAAGCTGCGGGAAATACTGTTTTCCTCCATAACGAAGCCTCCGGGGTGCAAAAATACAGTATAGATTATCCAACAAGACGGCTTGATTGTCAAGCGCAATTTGCGCAAAGCTTCGATTGTTCAAAACTTTTTCACAATTTCGCGGGCGTCGCGCGCCTTTTGCGGAATAATCGCGGGCATTTTCAAAAAACGTATATACAAACGCTTTGCTTTATGGTATAATGACCCAAATACTAATAGGAGGTTTTATATGATTTGTTCAAAATGCGGCTATGTCGCCAAGGATAATGACAGGTTCTGCATACGATGCGGTTCGCCGCTGAGAATGCCCGAGCCTCCCGTTAAGGCGCCGGAGGCGGTATCTGCACCCGAGGTATGCGCACCTGCCGCCGCTGAACCCGCCGCACCCGCCGCCGAGGACAAGCCCGAAGTGCCCGAGATGATCCTTGCCGAGGATATCCCCGCCGGGGCCGAAGCCGAGGTCAAAGAGGCTGCCGCCGAAATCAAGGAGGCCGCTGAGCCCGTGCGCGAAACGCCCGTTGTTGAGGACCCGCCCATGCCCGAGGTACCCGTGGAGCCCGTCAGGGCCGAGGCGCCTGCCGCACCCGTAATTCCCGTGAAGCCCGTCGAGAAGCCCGTAATTCCCGTGAAGCCCGCTGAGCCCGTGAAGCCCGCCGAGCCCGTGAAGGCGGATGCTGCCGCCGAGGCCGCCTGTGCGGACAGCCGTTTGGAAAAGCCGCTGTCGGTTTGGGGCTACATCTGGAGGATCGTGTTCTTCAGCATTCCCGTGCTGTGCATCATCCCGCTGTTCATAATGGCGTTCTCCAGCGGCATCAACAA
>JAFYHI010000055.1 GCA_017539215.1 Clostridia bacterium
CGAGCGACAAGCCGCTTATTTTCTACAATGCCGACTACACGGGCATGACGGGCCAGAACCCCTACGGCGAGGCGGGCAACCGCTATACCGTGATAGGGCTTTCGATAACGACCTTTGAGTACGGCGGAGTGCAGGCCAAGGGCGGTGTTTTAAGGGTCAAGTACCAGATAAAGGCGATACCGCCCGTGTCGGTGATGCATAAGGACTCGGGAGGGTATTATCTGCCGATGACGATAACCGTGCGCGAGAGCAAGGCGATGCTGACCGCCACCACCTGCGTGACCCACGGCAGGATAGACGTGGAGCACGGCAAGCTCTATTTCAAGCATTGACAGAATATGCCGCATCGGCTATAATCAACTTACAGAGACGGGTTTTCGTCTCAGATAAAATCGGAGGTATTTATTATGGATAAGAAATGGGTATGTCCCGTATGCGGGTATGTTCACGTTGGTCCCACGCCGCCCGAATTCTGCCCTCAGTGCAGGGTCCCCGGCAGCAAGTTTAAGGAGGAGTCCGAGGAGATGACCTGGGCCGCCGAGCATGTCGTAGGCATTGCGCAGGGCGTCCGCGAGGATATTCTCAACGACCTGAGGAGCAATTTCCAGGGCGAATGCTCCGAAGTCGGCATGTACCTTGCCATGGCGAGGGTCGCTCACCGCGAGGGCTATCCCGAGATCGGCCTGTATTGGGAAAAGGCCGCATGGGAAGAGGCCGAGCATGCCGCCAAGTTCGCCGAGCTTCTGGGCGAGGTCGTTACCGACAGCACCAAGAAGAACCTTGAGATGCGCGTTGACGCCGAGCACGGCGCGACCGCCGGCAAGACCGACCTTGCAAAGCGCGCGAAGGAGCTGGGCCTTGACGCCATCCACGACACCGTTCACGAAATGGCCCGCGACGAGGCAAGGCACGGCAAGGCATTAAAGGGCCTGCTCGACAGGTATTTCAAATAAGTTTCAGTCAGAGGAGTGCCTGCATTTAGGCACTCCTTTTTTGAAGAACGTTATGTGCTATTTCATTCATGCTGCTCTTCTCGGTGAAGTCGGGGATTCTGACTTAAACGAAATAAACAGCAAGCATAAACTGCATATTTCCAAAGGAACAAAGCACGAGCTTAAAGAGGCTTTGCTGGGCGAAGCTTGGAACTTTAGGGTAACCGATGATTTTTGCGACTGTAAAAGCGAAATCGGCGACGGCGACCCTTCCTCGGCTCAGGTCTGTGAACTTGCGTCCATGATCTACGAAATCAGTTCATTGCCGGAAGCCAAAAGGCTCTCATTCTGCAGAGCATGGGCGGGAAAACGCTTAAAAAGAGAATTGACCGAAAAACTCTCGGAGGTCGAGCTCCATAAGCTTCTCGCCGATCTGGAGACCGATACGCTTTATACGCTTATGCTAAATTCGTAGCAAGGATATGCGCGAAATGGCTGCCTGACAGGTACTTCAAATAAGCACAAGTATTACGGGGGGCTTAAGAGGGTCCCCCCCTTTTTGCCGAGGGGGCGTTCAGAGGGGACGCCTCTTTCATTGTAAATTGTGTGTAAATTCGGGAAAAACGCATTGACGGGGGACGCGGGGCGGCGTATAATCTGCTAAACATTATGAAGGAGGCAGGGCTATGGCAAGAAGGATCAAGACTTCAAGAGGCGGCGTGGTTTACGTGAGGGAGCAGAAGGGGCACAGCATACTGCTCTGGCTCATTTTGAGCTGCTGTGCCGTGGGGATACCGTTCCTGATCTATTATACGCTCAGCCCCAATCACTATTGGCATTTGTGACGGATACGGATGACGGCGTCTGAACGACGCCGTTTTTGTTTGCGGATGATAAAGGGCAGGCGAAATTAAAATACTGTACTTTTTTGCGCGGGCGGTGTATAATGTTATTCGGCACTTTATTGAAAGCGAGGCTTTTATGAAGCATGTTCTTGGCTGCATCCGCAGGGCGGATGAGCGTTACGGCATGATACACGACGGGGACAGGATCTGCGTCGGCGTCAGCGGAGGCAAGGACAGCCTGCTGCTTTTATACGGGCTGAGCCTTTACCGTATGTTTTCGAAAAAGAGCTATGAGGTCATGGGCGTGATGCTTGACCTCGGGCTTGTGGAGCAGGACTGTTCCGCGCTGACAGACTGGGCGCAGAGCATAGGCGTGCGCCTGGACATAATAAAGACCGATATCGGCGACGTGGTGTTCAACGTACGCAAGGAGAAAAACCCATGCGCGCTGTGCGCCAAGTTCAGGCGCGGGGCGCTGAACGACGCCGCCAAGGAGCGGGGCTGCAACCTGATCGCACTTGGGCATAACCGCGAGGACGTGTTGGAGACCTTTCTTTTGAGCCTGTTTTTCGAGGCGCGGCTCAACACGTTTGCGCCGATAACCTATATGGACCGTGCGGACGTTACCATAATCAGACCGCTCGTCTTCTTCCCCGAAAAGGAGGCGATATCCGCCGCAAGGCGGCACGGCCTGCCCGTGCAGAAGGCCAACTGCCCCGCCGCCGGCTACACAAAGCGCGAGGATATGAAGAACCTTTTAAAGCAGTTCCGCGCCATAGTGCCCGACCCGGAGTCGAGGCTGATGAAGGCCATTTCGGACGTTGACAAATACGGCATGTGGGACAGGATGAAGCTGCCGCCCGATTCGCTTATCGGGATACCGCAGCGGTTTGACCCCGCAAGGCTTACCGCAACATTGCAAAAGGAGCAAGACCCCAATGGAAGAGAAGAATGATTTTGCAAATATGACCGTGGACAGGACGGCTATAGACGGCGAACCCGCGCCTACCGACTCCCCCGACAGGGAGCTGCTGATATTTGGCGAGGGCGGCGGCTCGTTTACAAAGGAGAACGGGCCTTCGAAATTTACAAAGCTCAAGACGCGCTACATCGTACTGCTGGTACTGGCGGGCATGGTGCTTGGCGCAGCGGCTGCCATCGGCGCGGTGGCCGTCGTATCCGGCGGGCTTTCAAACCTGCATTGGGCAAAGACGATGTCCGAACACGATTATTCGGTGATAGGCGACGTTCTTGAGTACATAGACCGCTACCATTTCGGCGACCCCATCGACGAGCAGAAGCTTATAGACAGCGCCGCGCACGGCCTGGTGGACGCCATGGACGACCCGTACGCCGCGTATTTTACGGTGAAGGAGCATGACGAATACAGCTCAAGCTTCAACGGCAACTACGTCGGCATAGGCATAGTGGTTTACAACCCCGACGGGACCGGCGCGCTTGTACATCGCGTTTATGAGGGCTCCTTTGCGGAGGAAGCGGGGCTTCTGGCGGGCGATCTTATTACGGCCGTGGACGGCGTTGGCGTGAAGGACGTTTCGGGAACGGAGCTTGTCGACCGCATAACGGGCGAGTCCGGCACGACCGTTGACATCACGTTTACCCGCGGCGGCGAGGAAATGACGCTGACCGTGACGCGCGGCGAGGTCTACGTCAGGCGCGTTGAGCATATGATGCTTGACGGCGGCATTGGGTATCTTAACCTTACGTCGTTCTCGGGGAACGCGGTGAACGAGTTCCGCGACGCGCTGGACGACCTTATCGCAAACGGGGCGAAGTCCGTTGCCGTGGACCTCAGGAACAACCCCGGCGGGTCTTTGAGCATTGTCGTGGATATCTGCGACATGCTGCTGCCGGAGTGCGTGATATGCTCGATGCAGGGCAAGACCACCGACCCCACGAAGTACTTTAATTCCGACGCGGAGATGTACGACCTGCCCATGTGCGTGATAGTAAACGAGCATTCCGCCTCCGCAAGCGAGATATTCGCCGGCGCGATGCAGGATAACGGCAGGGCGAAGATAGTCGGCGCAAAGACTTACGGCAAGGGCGTGGTGCAGACCACCTTCCCCATGGAGGGCGAACACGGCTGGATAAAGCTCACGACCGACGCTTACTACACTCCCAACGGCACGAACCTGGGCGGCATGGGCGTGACCCCCGACGTTGAAGTCGGCCTTGCCGAAGAGCTTGACGGGCTCGACCCGTACGACCTGATTCACGACCACTTTGACGAGGACGCTCAGCTTGCCGCCGCGGTGGAACTGCTGAAAGCAGACTGAAGCTCCCCCGCTCCTTTGGGCAAAAACGGAATACGACCCCCATACCCCCCTTTTGCGGGATATGGGGTATTCGTTCGTTCATTAATAACCGGAGGGCCGTATGGCAACTGATATTATCTGCGGGCTGCTTGAAAGAAGCGGCGAATTCATGAGGCTCAGGGAGGCGCTGGAGCGCTCGGAGGGGCCGCTTTCGGTGTTCGGCCTGGGCGAGGCGCACAGGCTGCACACGCTTGCCGCGCTTTATCGCGGCTCGAAGGAGGCCGTGCTTCTGGTGGAGCCGAGCCAGCTTGCCGCCAACAAGGCGCACGAGGAGCTTTTGCATTACGTTCCGGACGCGCTTCTCTTCCCCGCGCGCGAGCTTCCGCTTGCCGTGCGCCGATACACGGAGTCGCCCGCGCTTACGGCAAGGAGGCTTGCCTGCATACAAAAGCTCATTTCGGGGGAGAAGGCGCTTATCGTGACCTGCATAGAGGCGCTGATGCAGCGCATGGCGCCGCCTGAGGCGCTGGCAGACGCCGCGCGCACCGTGCGCGTGGGGCAGCGGACCGACCCGAACGCCCTGCTTAAAAAGCTTGTGGACGCGGGCTACGTCAGGGAGGAGATCTGCGAAGGCCCCGGTCAGGTGACGCTGCGCGGCGGCATGATAGACGTTTTCCCGCTGACGCGGCAGGAGCCGGTGAGGATAGAGTTCTTCGACGACGAGATAGACACGATACGTTCGTTCGACCACGAAAGCCAGAGGTCGATAGAGAACCTTGAATACGCCGAGATCACCCCCGCTACCGAAATGCCGCTGAACCGGGATATGCGGCAGAAGGGGATCGGGGCTCTTCGCGGCAGACCCGGCTTTGAGGAGGAGACCGAGGTGCTGCGCGCGGGCGGCGTGCCCGAGGGCGCAGGCCTTTTGCTGCCGCTCTTCTGCCGCGAGGAGATAAGCTTTTTTGATTATCTGCCCGCGGGAACGGCAATAATGCTTGACGAGCCCTCGCGCATTGAAGAGAGCGGCAAGCTTGCGTATCAGAACTTTTTGGAGGGATTTGCCTCCGTTATGAAGGACGGCACGGCGCATCCCCTGCAGGAAGGGCTCGTTCATTCGCCGCTTGCCACTATCGAAAAGCTCGGCACCAAGCGCTGCGTCATGCTCTTTTCGCTGACGCGCAGCTACGGGCTGATACACCCGAAGATGCTGTTCAGGTTCGAGACGCGCCCCGCTCCGCGGTATATGGGCAGGGGCGAGCTTATAAAGGACGACGTGACGAGCTGGCGGCAAAAGGGGTATTCGGTGCTGTTTTTTGCGGGCCGCCACGGTATGCGTCTGCACGACGCGCTTTCGGACATAGGGCTGGATCTGCCGTATGCCGAAACGCTTACTCATCCTCCCGCCGAAAAAGAGGTGCTGATACTGGGCGAGACCCTGCCCAAGGGCTTTGAATACCCGGAGCTGAAGCTTGCCGCCGTTTCGGAATACGAGATATACGGCACGGAGCAGACCGCCGGCAGGCGCCCGCAGAAAAAGCGTGAGATGCTTGCGTTTTCGGACCTGCAGCCCGGCGATCTTGTGGTGCACGAGGCGCACGGGATAGGCAGGTTCACGGGGGTCAAAACGTTGACCGTGGACAAAAAGACCCGCGACTATATCGAGCTTTTATACCTTGCGGGCGACAAGCTGTACATTCCCACCGACCAGCTTGACCGCGTGCAGAAATACATCGGCGGGGACGAGTCCAAGGCAAAGCTTTCGCGTCTGGGCTCCGGCGAGTGGCAAAAGACCGTTGAGCGCACGCGGGCTTCCGCCAAAAAGCTGGCGTTCGACCTTGTGGCGCTGTATGGCGAACGAAGCCGCATAAAGGGGTATGCGTTCCAGCCCGACACGCCCTGGCAGGCAAAGCTGGAGGCGAGCTTTTCTCACACCGAAACGCCGGATCAGCTGACGAGCCTTGCGGAGATAAAGGCGGACATGGAATCCGACAGGATAATGGACCGCCTGCTTTGCGGCGACGTGGGCTACGGAAAGACCGAGGTGGCGCTGAGGGCGGCGTTCAAATGCGCGATGGACGGCAAGCAGTGTGCGGTGCTGGTGCCGACGACCATACTTGCGCAGCAGCACTACAACACGTTTTCGGCAAGGTTCTCCGGGTTCCCCGTGAACGTGGAGCTTTTGTCGCGCTTCCGCACCGAGGCAGAGCAGGAAAAGGTAAAGCAGGGCCTTAAAAAAGGAACCGTGGACGTTGTGATAGGCACGCACAGCCTGCTTGCCAAGTCGGTCAAATTCAGGGACCTCGGACTTTTGATCATCGACGAGGAACAGCGCTTCGGCGTTAACCACAAGGAGCAGATAAAGGAGCTGAAGCGGTCGGTGGACGTGCTGACGCTGTCGGCAACGCCCATACCCAGGACCCTGCACATGAGCCTTGCCGGGATACGCGACATGAGCGTTATAGAGACCCCGCCCGAGGCAAGATACCCCGTGCAGACGCTTGTGTGTGAATACAACGAGCAGCTCATACGCGAGGCCATTATAAAAGAAACGGCACGCGGCGGACAGGTGTACTTTTTGTACAACACGGTCAAGAACATGGAGAGCTTTTCGGAGAAGCTCAGACAGCTCGTGCCGGAGGTGCGCATAGCCTACGCCCATGGGCAGATGAGCGAGAGGCGGCTTGAAAACACCATGTTCGACTTTATGCAGGGCAAGTACGACGTGCTGCTCTGCTCCACGATAATCGAGAACGGGCTTGACATTTCCAACGTCAACACGATAATCATTTACGACGCGGACACGCTGGGGCTGTCGCAGCTTTATCAGCTTCGCGGCAGGGTCGGCAGGGGGACGAGGCTCGGCTACGCCTACCTCACATTCCGCAGGAACAAGGTATTAAGCGAGGTTGCGGACAAGAGGCTGAGCGCGATAAAGGACTTTACCCAGTTCGGCGCGGGGTTCAGGATAGCCATGCGCGACCTTGAGATACGCGGCGCGGGCGACATACTGGGCGCGGAGCAGTCGGGGCACATGGCCGAGGTAGGGTACGAGCTGTACTGCAAGCTGATAAATCAGGCGATAGGCGAGGCGAGGAACGAGCCGGTAAAGCCCGACCTCGTTACCGTGATGGAGGTGCCGATAGACGCGCACATACCCCCAAAATACATACCGCGCGAACAGGGGCGCATTGCGATGTACAAGCGCATTGCGGGCATCTGCGACATAGAGTCCCTGCGCGACGTGCAGGATGAGCTTATAGACCGCTATGGCGACATACCCAGGCCCGTGCAGGCGCTGCTTGAAATATCCCTTCTTAAGTCGGAAAGCGAAAAGCTCGGCCTGTCGTCGCTTGCGGTAAAGCAGGAGGAGGCAAGGCTGACCTTTGCGGAGGAAGCGAATATTTCGCCCGAAAAGTTCTTTGACGCGGTAAGGAGCATACCCGGAGCGCAGGTCGTGACCAAGGCGGTGAAGACCTCCGGGCGCGAGCGCAGCGCGACGGTCCTGCAGATAAGGCTGAGAAAAAAGACGCCCGAGGATATGTTCGGCGCGGCAAAGGACGCCGTGCGCGAACTGCTCAAATGTGTGAACGGATAGGAGCTTTTTATGGACACTAAAAAGACAAGGCTTGTTTTGGCGGCGCTTGCGGACGTTGAACCCTCGCTTGGGGTCACGGAGCCGGGGGCGATAGCCTTTACCGCTGCGTGCGCGGCGCGCGCGGCGGGTGGAAAGGCAAAAAGCGTGGAGGTTTGGCTGAACTCCGGCATATACAAAAACTCCTTCACCTGCGCCGTTCCCGGGGCGGACGGCATGGGCTGTGCGCTTGCTGCGGCTATGGGCGCCGTCTGCGGCGACCCGGACAAAAGGCTGCAGGCGCTTGACGGAGCGTCGGAGGAGGACGCTGCCGCCGCCCGCGCAATGGTCGAAGAGGGCCGAGCCGTGGCACGGCTTCAGAGCATCTCGTCGGAGATATTCATAAAGGCCTCCGTTCTCACGGACGAGGGCGAGGCCGAGGCCGTGACGAAGGGCCTGCACGACAGGTTGGTCAGCTTAAAGGTGAACGGGCGGGAAACGCTTGAAGCAAAAACGGATAAGGGACCGGCCTCGCACTCCCCCGTCTTCTCGGACGCGGGGTTTGAGGACGCTGTGGGCGCGGTGTGCGGGCTTGAGGACTCCGGCGTGCTTGCGCTGCTGCTTACCGCCGCAAGGCAGAACGAAAAGCTGTTTGAAGAGGGCCGCAGGGCGGGGCTTATCCCCCTGACGGAGGCAAGGCTGGGGAGCGCCCCGGAAGGGCTTGCCGTGCGCGAGGCGGCGGAGCTTATCACATGCGGCGCGATAGAGGCGCGCGTGCGCGGAGCCGGAAAGAGCGCGATGGCGATAACGGGCAGCGGCAGCCACGGCATTTTATGCACCGTGCCCGTGCTTGTGCAGGCGCGGGCGTACGGCGCGGACGACGACGCGCTGTGCCGTGCGCTCCTTCTCTCGGCGCTGACGACCATATATATAAAAGAACATTCCGGCAGGCTCTCCGCGATATGCGGATGCGTGCTTGCGGGCGGCACGGGCGCTGCGCTGGGGCTGACGTACCTTGGGCTTTGGCATAAGCTCGGAAGGGCTCCGAAAACGCGGGAGGCGCTGCCGGCCCTTTCAAATGCGCTCAACTCCATGGCGGCCTCCGTCACGGGGATGATATGCCACGGAGGGAATACGGGCTGCTCCTTAAAGGCGTCCGTCGGAGTGAACATGGCGTTTGCCGCCTGCCGCATGGCCCTGCGCGGAGCGGGCGCGGAGAGCGTTCACGGGATACTGGGGCCCGACCCCGACGCGACCGTGCGGAACATGGGCCTGATAGCACAGGGGATGCAGCCGCTGGAGGCGGACATAGTGCGAATAATGAGTTGTAAGGGCGAAGAAAAGCTGTTATAATAACAAAAAACACAGGAGGTACATATGGAATACACAGATTTCGGGAATACGGGAATGAAGGTCTCGCGCATTGGTTTCGGCGGGATACCCATACAGCGCATTGACGCCGAAGGCACGAAGGAGCTTTTCAAAAAGCTCGTTGAATGCGGGGTCAACTACATTGACACCGCCCGCGGCTATACCGTAAGCGAGGAATACATTGGCTTTGCCGTGGAGTCGCTTGGCATAAGGGACAGGCTGTACATTGCAACAAAGAGCATGGCGGCAACGAAAGAGGCCTTTGCGGCGGACATCGAAAAGAGCCTTAAAAATCTTCGCACCGACCGCATAGACCTTTATCAGATACATAATCCCTCCATGGAAAAGCTCGATACGATACTTGCCCCCGGCGGCGCTCTTGAAGCCCTGACCGAGGCCAAGGCCGCCGGAAAGATACTGCATATCGGGCTTACCGCGCACTCCGCCGCGGTGTTTGAAAGGGCGCTCGGGCTCGACTTCGTCGAGAGCATAATGTTTCCCTACAACATAGTAGAAACGCAGGGCGCGGAGCTTGTGAAGCGCTGCCGCGAGGCGGGCAAGGCGTTCGTTGCGATGAAGCCCTTTGCGGGCGGCGCGATAGAGGACGCGCGCGCCGCGATGCGTTACCTTTTGACCGACCCCGCCGTGACCGTGGTGATACCCGGCATGTTCGAGGCGCGCGAGGTGGCCGAAAACACTTCGTTCGGCTCGGAGCCTTTAACGGGCGATGAGCGCGCCGCGATCGAGAAGATACGCTCCACTCTCACGGGCAATTTTTGCCGCAGGTGCAATTACTGCGCCCCCTGCACGGTGGGCATACAGATACCGTCCGTATTCCTGTTCGAGGGGTATCTGGAGCGCTACGGGCTTGAGGATTGGGCGCGCGGCAGGTACGCTTCGCTTGCGGTCAAGGCCTCGGCCTGCATAGAGTGCGGCGCGTGCGAAACGCGCTGTCCTTACGAGCTGCCCATACGCGAAATGCTCAAAAAGGCAGCGCGGGCTTTCGGCGAATAATGGGCGTGCTGTTGAGGCCTGTCGAGGAGCCGTTTGAAATACCCGAGGTTTTTCGAGGCATAGTCGGGCAGGGGCCCGTGCAGGTTTTGCGCTTCTTCGACGACGAGGTTTACGACGGCGAGGAAAAGGGTTACAACGTTTATAAGCTCATTTCGGCAAACGGCGTATTCGTGCTTAAAAAGTTTGAGAACGACGAGGACCTGCTAGGCGAAGTCAAGCATTACGGGCTTCTTCGCGGGCTGCCCGTGCCGCCCCTGCTTGGAGTATCGGAAAGCGGCATACTGCTGGGCTTTGTCGAGGGCGAGGACTTGAAGCGCCCAACGGACGCAGGCGTTCTTGCCGCGGCGGAGAGCCTCTGCGCCGTTATGAACGCATACCCAATGGGCAGGGAATACGAGCGGGACAGGTATGAGACCTACCTTCGCCGTCTTGAACGCCGCGCAAAGGCTCTTACCCGCGAGCCGGAGCTTGCACGGGCTTTTTCGGCGTTTCTCGAGCGTCAGCGGGAGATACCGCTTACGCTGTCGAACGGGGACCTGCTGCCCTTGAACGTGCTGTATGACGGCAGGCGCGCCGTTATCATCGACTGGGGGTTCGGCGGGTTCATGCCGTACGCGCTCGATATAGCAAGGTTTTATTCACATGGGCAGACGGTCGGCTCCGCCACTACGTGTTATATGACCGACGCGCAGAAGGAGCTGTTCAAAAACGCCGTGTACGGCGGGCTTTCGGTAAAGCCCCCGCGCGAAACGTACGAAAGGGACCTGCTGCTTGCCGAGCTTAACGAGTGCGTTGAGATACTGGAGTACTATCTGACCGACGCTTCCGCGGAGCGCGGAGCAGTGTTTCAATACTATTATCCGCACGCCCTTGCGCTTGCGCGTAAAATAAACTGACCCGTATTGTTTTTTCGCTGCGGCGGGTGTATTATACCAACACAAAGCGAAGGAGGACGGAACTTGACCGAAAGACTTGTTAACATACTGCTTGAATCGTTCCCAAAGATTTTTCTGCAGGGGCTCATAGTCACGATACCGCTTACCGTGATATCGTTTGCGCTGGCGCTTATCATAGCGATGGCCTGCGCCATGATACAGATAGCAAACATAAAGGGGCTTAAGCAGATAGTGCGGTTTTACATCTGGATAGTGCGCGGGACGCCGCTTCTGGTGCAGCTCTACCTTATATACTTCGGCCTGCCTGACCTGGGTATAGTACTGCCGAGCTTTCCCTGCGCGATACTGGTTTTTGCCCTGAACGAGGGTGCGTACTGCGCCGAGACGATGCGCGCGGCTATAGAGTCCGTGCCGAAGGATCAGCTTGAAGCGGGCTACTGCGTGGGCATGAGCTATATGCAGATAATGCGCCGCATAGTGCTGCCGCAGGCGTTCAGGACGGCGTTCCCGCCGCTTTCCAACTCGCTCATAAGCATGGTGAAGGATACTTCGCTTGCCGCAAACATAACCGTTATGGAGATGTTCATGCAGGCGCAGAGAATAGCCGGGCGCACTTACGAGCATCTTGCGCTCTATGCCGAGACCGCGATAATCTACCTTATCTTCTGCACCGTGTTCACAAGGCTGCAGCGCCTGGGCGAGAAAAAGCTCAACAGGCTTTCGGGAGGAGGCAGGCTGAATGCTTGAAGTACGCGGGCTTAAAAAGGCGTTCGACGGGAACGAGATATTGAAGGGAGTCGATCTGAAGCTCGAAACGGGCGACGTGCTTGCCGTGCTGGGGCCTTCGGGCTCCGGTAAAACGACCATGCTCAGGTGCCTTAACTACCTAACGAGCCGACGCAGGTGAAATGGTTTTCCGCGGCGAGACGCTTTCAATGCCGACGCTTCACAAGAAGCAGATCGCGGAGTTCAGGCGGCATACCGCTTTCGTGTTTCAAAACTTTAACCTGTTTGCAAACAAGACCGCCCTGCAGAACGTGACCGAGGGGCTGATAGTCGCCCGAAAAATGCCCAAAGCCGAGGCCAACGAGCGCGCGGCAAAGGCGCTTTTCGAGGTCGGACTGGAGGGCAAGGAGGGCGCCCGTCCGTCGGAGCTTTCGGGCGGACAGCAGCAGCGCGTTGCGATAGCGCGCGCGATAGCGGGCGAACCCGATATGATATTTTTTGACGAGCCCACGAGCGCGCTCGACCCGGAGCTGATCGGCGGCGTGCTTGACGTTATCCGCAAGCTTGCGGAACAGGGCAGGACGATGATAATCGTCACGCACGAGGTGCATTTTGCACGCTCTGTCGCCTCCCGCGTTATGTTTATGGACGGGGGACTGGTGCTTGCGGACGAGGACTCGCACGATTTCTTTGAGCGGCAGAAGCTGCCGAGAATACAGACGTTTTTGAATTCTATTGACAGAAAGGAAAACTGATTATGAAGAGGATCATTTGTTTGGCGCTTGTCGTTTTGATGGGTGCGGTGCTGCTTTCGGGCTGTACGAAGGGCGGAGGCGACCTTTTGGCCGAGGTCAAGAAGAAGGGCAAGCTGACGATAGCCATGGAGGGCACATGGGCCCCGTGGACCTATCACGACGAGAGCGGCGAGCTTGTGGGCTTTGACGTAGAGGTCGGCAAAGCGATAGCCGAAAGGCTGGGCGTAGAGGCGGAGTTTATCGAGGGCGAATGGGACGGTCTGTTCGCGGGGATGGATTCGCGCAGGTACGACCTTGTTATAAACGGCGTGGACATCACCGACGAGCGAAAGGAAAAATACGACTTTTCCGAGCCGTACGCCTTTATCCGCACCGTGCTCATTGTGCGCGGCGACAACGAGGATATAAAGAGCTTTGAGGACCTTTCCGGCAAGACCACCGCCAACTCCATAGGCAGCACCTATATGGAGCTTGCCGAGCAGTACGGCGCAAAGGTCGAGGGCGTGGATTCGCTTGCCGAAACCATGCAGATGGTCATTTCGGGCCGCGTTGACGCAACGCTGAACGCAGAGGTATCCGTGGCGGACTACTTAAAAGAGCATCCTGACGCGGACATAAAGCAGGTCGCCGCTACCGAAGAGGCGAACCACGTTGCCATACCCATGCGCAAGGGGGCGGAGACCGAGACGCTGCGCAAGGCGATAGACGAGGCGCTTGCCTCCATGCACGAGGACGGCACGCTTTCGGCCCTGTCGATGAAGTATTTCGGCGTGGATATCACGAAGTAACGAAGAGATCTTAAAACCACGGGAGCCGCGGGCATTCACCCGCGGCCCCTGTTATTTTACCGGCAGGGTAAGAAGGAGAACCACCGCAAGCGAGAGTATGAGCACGAGAGCAACGAGCAGCCATTGCGGGGCCAGTAAGAGCGCAAGTATAAGCCCGAGCGAGGCCAAAACCGCCGCCGCAGGCCAAAGCGCAGAGCGGCGTCTGCGGCGCCGGATGGGCCGTCTTTTGCAAAAGCTTATGCCGAACAGCAAGGGAATCAAGCCTCCGTTCAAAAAAAGTTTTCATGAAGACGCGAGCGGGTCATGTAAACATATTTCCAAAGCTCTCCGGCAATGCCCGAATTCAAAAAATTTTTCCTATATTTTTGGTTTTACCTATTGAACGGGGCTTTTTGAAATGATAAAATAATGTGTATGGTTATCGGCATGGCCGTAACGTAACTACCATGAACGGAGAAATGTAATGGGTCTGTTTGAGTTCAACGATGTAGGTATCGATCTGGGTACCTCAAGCGTTCTTGTATATGTACACAATAAGGGTATCGTACTGCGCGAGCCTTCGGTCGTCGCGGTTGAAAAGATAACCGGGCATATCTATGCCGTAGGTGAGGAGGCGCGCCGCATGCTCGGGCGCACCCCCGGCAACATTATCGCCATCCGCCCCCTGCGCGACGGCGTTATTTCCAACTTTGACATTACCGAAAGGCTGCTGCGTCACTTCCTCAAAAAGGTCGTCGGCACAAAGGTCTTCTTTAAGCCCCGCGTGGTCGTGTGCGTGCCCTCGGGAGTGACCGAGGTCGAAAAGCGCTCCGTCATCGACGCTACGGAGGAGGCGGGCGCCCGTCACACCTACCTTATAGAGGAGCCCATCGCGGCGGCTATCGGCGCGGGCATCGACATCTCCCAGCCTCGCGGCAATATGGTGGTGGACATAGGCGGCGGCACGACCGACGTTGCCATAATCTCGCTGGGCGGCTCCGTGCTTTCGGAGTCGATAAAGGTCGCGGGCGACAAGTTTGACGAGGCCATCGTTCGCTATATGCGCAAAAAGCACAACCTGCTCATAGGCGAACGCACCGCCGAGGATATGAAGATCCGCATCGGCTCCGCGTACCCCCGCAAAGAACAGCTCTATATCGACGTTAAGGGGCGCAACCTTATCTCGGGCCTGCCCCAGGCGATCACGATAGGCTCTAACGAGATGATAGACGCGCTTGAAGAGCCCCTGCAGAACATTCTTGAGACCATCAGGAACCTCTTTGAAAAGACCCCGCCCGAGCTGGCCTCGGATATCGCGGAAAACGGCATCTGCCTGACGGGCGGCGGCGCGCTGCTTTACGGCATGGATAAGTTTGTCGCAGAGCACACCAAGGTCCCCTGCTACGTTGCGGAGGATCCCATCTCCTGCGTAGCGATAGGCACCGGCAAAGTGCTTGACAATATCGAGAAATACTCCATCAGCGCCATCTACGATTATAAGCGCGGGGATTACTTTGAGGCGTAAGCCGTTAAAAAATCGTAACGGTGTTACGGTTTTGGGTTTAATCCGATCCTGCTGTGGCGGTGTCGGTCCCCCGCTGCATTCGTCAGCTCATCGTCCGCCCCGGCGGCGATATGCATAAAAGTTTAATAAGTCTTTAACAATATAGCAGGTGCTGTGAGGTTTATTCTCTGTACCTGCTTTTGATTGAAAAACGCTTTGGAGGTCAATATGAAGGACTACTCTTCACTGCAGAACGGAAGCGACATAAGGGGCGTCGCCATGGAGATACCCGGCGGCAAGCCCGTAAACCTGACGGGACGAGCCGCGCACGACATCGGCTGGGCTTTCGGCCGCTGGCTGAGCGAAAAGCTCGGCAAACCTTTGGGTGAGATCCGCGTGGCGATCGGGGCCGATTCACGCATCACAGGCCCGGATCTTATGCGCTGCATAGCCGAAGGGCTTTGCCGTTTCGGCGTTGAAGCCTGCATTTCCGGCATGGCCTCCACCCCCGCAATGTTCATGTGCTGCGTGGAAGGCGGCTTTGACGGCGGTATAATGGTGACGGCGAGCCATCTGCCCTATGAGCGCAACGGCATGAAGTTCTTTACAAAGGAATCCGGCCTTGAAAAGGCCGACATAAAGAAGATACTTGCCTATGCAGCCGAGGCGCCCGACGATACGGACGCCGAAGCTGTCAAAGGCCGTATCGGAGCGTGCGGCGTTATGCCCATGTATGTGGACGGGCTTAAAAAGAAGATACTCTCCTCTCTTGACCTTTCCGAGGGAGCAAAGCCCTTTGAGGGTATGAAGATAATCGTGGACGCGGGCAACGGCGCGGGCGGCTTCTTTGCGACAGAGCTTTTACGGCCTCTCGGCGCGGACATAACCGGCAGCCTCTATCTTGAGCCCGACGGGTACTTCCCCAACCATCAGCCGAACCCCGAGAACAAGGAGGCCATGGCCGCGATAACGAACGCCGTTATTGCCTCGGGCGCGGACATGGGCATTATATTCGACACCGACGTCGACCGCGCGGGCGCGGTGCTGCCCGACAGCAAAGGCGGCGCCGTGGCGCTTGACCGCAACCGTCTTATAGCAATGATGACTGCGATACTCAAAAACCAGTACGGACCCATCACGGTCGTTACCGACTCCGTGACCTCCACCGGCCTTGCCGAGTTCATAGAGGGTCTCGGCTGCCGGCATCACCGTTTCAAGCGCGGATACCGCAACGTGATAGGCGAGGCGCAGCGCCTTATGCGCGAGGGCGAGAACGCCATATTCGCCATGGAGACGAGCGGACACGGAGCGCTTTGCGAGAACTATTTTCTGGACGACGGCGCCTACATAATAGTAAAGCTTTTGGTGGAGCTTGTGCGGTCAAGGCGCGAGGGCAAGCTTTTGACTCACCTTATAGACGGTCTGCGCGAGCCGAAGGAGGGCGCCGAAGCGCGGCTGCCCGTGACGGAGCCCGAATTTGCCCCCTTTACCGAGCGGGTGCTGAAGGGCGTTGAGGAGTACTTTGCCGCAAAAGACGGTTTTGAAGTAGTGCCGAACAACTATGAGGGCGTGCGCGTGAACGCCGACCGCAGCCACGGCGACGGCTGGTTTTTGATACGCCGCAGCCTCCACGACCCGCTTATGCCCACGAACCTTGAAAGCGACTCCGAGGGCGGCCTTAAAAAAATTGCCGCCGCGCTTGCCGAATGCCTTGCGGCCTACCCGGGGCTTGATACAGGCGCACTTTCCGAATTGGCAGAATGATAGAAGGAATATCACAGTTAAGCAAATACCTTATTGAGTGCGTAAAGGCATCGCTCGACGGCCGCATCGCTCCCCCGCCCCCCGACGGGCTCGATACGGAGGCGTTTTTTGCGGCGTGCGAAAAGCACAGCCTGACGCCCCTCGTTTGGGCGTCGCTGTACGCGGCAGGGCTTGAACCCGAAGCTTCGGCACGTTTCGCCGCGGCGCAGCGCAGGGAGCTGATGCGCTCCGCCATGCAGGACGCGGCTTTCGGGCGCATCGCGGCGAAGCTCGAAGAACGCGGCGTCCTGTATATGCCCTTAAAGGGGTTTTATACGCGGTTTCTGTACCCCGAGCCTTCTATGCGCGTAATGAGCGATATAGACAT
The DNA here is from genome assembly GCA_017539215.1 of Clostridia bacterium. Classification (GTDB taxonomy): domain Bacteria; phylum Bacillota; class Clostridia; order Christensenellales; family CAG-138; genus UBA3857. Next base: position 16,792 of record JAFYHI010000055.1, read on the forward strand.
ACTGATACGGCCCGGGGATTCCTCCGCCGCAAAGGAGATAATGGAGAGCCTCGGTTTTGCCTGCATCAGATACATGACGGGCGACGACGACAAGTACAAAAAGCCGGGGCTTTTGATAGAGTTTCACCGCGGACTTGACACCGACGGTCTTAAGGACCCCTCGCACTATGCCGACCCGTGGAAGCTTTCCGAGTCCGTTTCCGGCATGTGCAGGCGCATGACCCCGACGGAAGCTTACCTTTACACGGCGGCCCATGCAAAAAAACATTTCATGCACCACGGCGCCGGGCTGAGGACGCTGATAGACATTTACCTTTCAATGAAAAAGGAGCCGATAGACCGGGAGCTTGCCCATGCGCTTGCGCGTGAAATGGGCATGGACAGGTTTCTTTGTACGGCGGAGCGGCTTGCGCTTGCGGCATTTGAGGACGCGGAGCTGACGGACGGCGAGAAGGAGGTATTCCGCTTTATGCTTGAAAGCGGAGTGCTTGGCAGCGACGAGCATTACGAGGCCGCAAAGCTCCTGCGGGCGGGCGGCGAAGGGCGCGTCAACAAGGCAAAGTACTTTTTGCGGCTGATATTCCCCCCGTTCGAAGCTATGGCAAAACGCGATCCGGTGCTTAAAAAGGCGCCGTACCTGCTGCCGTTCATTCACGTCAGGCGCTGGGCGCAGCTTGTATTCAGCCGCCGCGACCGCGTTGAACGCGGGCTTGATCGGTTTGAGCATACGGACGTTGAAGACGCAAACAGGCTTAAAAGCATCTACAGGACGGCGGGTATAGACGAATGATCGAGTTTTTTGACACGCACGCGCATATGTCGGACGCAAGGTTCGACGAGGACCGCGCCGAGATGCTGGGCATGCTTGCTCCCGCAGGCGTGACGCGCTTCGTCGACGTGGCCTGCGACCTGAGGGACGTTTCAAAAACCCTTGAGGTGCTTGAGCTTTCACCCATCGCATACGCGGCGTTCGGAATGCATCCGCACACGGCAGAGCATATGACGAATGAAATGATGGATTCGCTTGCGGTGCTTCTCACGGGCGCGCGCGCCGTTGCTTTGGGTGAAATAGGGCTTGACTACCATTACGACCTTTCTCCGAGAGACACTCAGCGCGATTGGTTTGACAAACAGCTTTCGCTTGCGGCGCAGCTCAAGAAGCCCGTTATACTGCACGTACGCGAGGCTATGGGCGACAGTCTTGACATACTGCGTGCGCACAGGGCTGAGCTTCTGGAAAACCGCGGCGTTATGCATTGCTTTTCGGGCAGTCCCGAATCCGCCCGCGAATGCCTTGACATGGGGCTCTACATAGGGTTCGGAGGTTCGCTGACGTTCAAGAACAACCGAAAGGGCGTTGAAACAGCCGCGTTCGTGCCCATGGGATCCGTTGTATTCGAGACCGACTGCCCCTACCTTGCCCCCGTTCCGCACAGGGGCGAGCGCAACGATCCGCGGCTTGTGCGCTTTGCCGTCGAAAAGTTTGCTCAGATACGGGGCATTTCAGTTGAGGAGGCCGCAAAAACCGGGTACGAAAACGGCGGCAGGCTGTTTGGGATATAAGCCCGCGAACGAAGCGCGTGACCGCGAGGCTTGCAGCATGAAGAAGGGAGCTGCAAAATGCAGCTCCTTAATTTTTTGAGCAACCCGTAAGCCGAGTTCTGTTTATGTGACCATCTATCTTGACCGCACGTTGCCGTACGGTTCCAGCGATTACGGAGAGCGTGGCGGACAACCATTGAATGCTCTCATTTCAATCTTGCTCCGGGTGGGGTTTACAGGGACGCGGACAGTCACCTGCCCGCCGGTGGGCTCTTACCCCACCTTTCCATCCTTGCTCCGCAAAAGCGGGGCGGTTTATTTCTGTTGCACTTTCCTTAATGTCGCCATCACCGGACGTTATCCGGCACCCTTGTCCTGTGGAGC
>JAFYHI010000056.1 GCA_017539215.1 Clostridia bacterium
GAGGGCGAGCTTGCCCTGTTCAACAGCATCAACGGGTCAGGCTACGGCGCAATGCTCGTCTGCCTCGTTGAAGGGCGCGTTGCCGGCAACTGCCAGATCATGTGGAAAAAGTCCATGAAAACGCGCCACCGTGCTGAGGTCGCCATCGCCCTCCTGAAGGAATACTGGGGGCAGGGTATAGGCACCCGTCTCTTCGAGGAGATGATCGCCCTCGCGCGGGAGAAGGGCGACACGCTTCAGCTCGAGCTCGATTTTGTGGAGGGCAACACCCGCGCCCGTGCGTTGTATGAAAAGATGGGCTTCCGCATCACGGGCGTGCACCCCAACGCCATCCGCTTAAAGGACGGCACCATGCTTAACGAATACTCCATGGTAAAGCAGCTGTGAGCCTCAAGCGCTTCCCATCCGCCATCAAAGAAACCTCTTTTGCCTGCCCGGGCAAAAGGGGTTTTCTTTTATTGTGGCGCGCCGAATGATATGGTATAATCATCCGTAGCCCGGATATTGGGAGAGAAACGCATGAACGAAGATATCGAAAAGGTGTTCTCGCTGTTTTTTGACGAGGAGCCGACTTCCGCCCGCTTTATCGATACGAGCCGGGGCGACGCGGATTTCAGGGCGACCTTCATCGTAGAAACGGCGCAGGGCGGAAAATACGTGCTGAAGCTTGCCGACAACGATTTTACGTTCCCCGAAAAGATAGCCGTCTGGCAGAGGACCGTGGAGGAGTATCGCAGGCTTGGCTATTTCTGCCCCAGGATCTTTCGGGATAAGTCGGGCGGCTTCCCTGTGGTGAATCACGCGGGCCGCAGGTGCGCGGCGTACGCCGAGGAGTTTGCGCCGTACCGTCCCGTCGGGGACAGGTTTTCGGACGACTTCGACAAAACCGAAGCGCTGTATGCCGGGTATTTGCCGGATATGTGGCGTATGACGGCAAGGGTCGCGGCCCTGCATCTCGATTATACGGATTATCCCTCGGCCTACTGCCTGTTTGAGACCTTCTGTCCAAGCGACAAGACGGATGAAGTGCTTGAAAACGCTTTGGAATGGAAGAAATACGCGGATACGCTCCCGGAGGGCTTCGGTGAACAGACTGAAAGGATATGGCGTCTGTGGACGCAAAACAGGGCCGCGCTCGAGCCTGTCTATAAAAAGCTCCCGACCTCCGTTTTTCAGGCCGATCTCAATGCGTCGAATATCCTGCTGGACGATGAGGAAAGATTCGTCGGGGTCTATGATTTCAACCTCTGCGGCAGGGATGTTTTTCTCAATTACCTTATGAGGGAAAGCGACGGCGTTTCCGGGATATTCGAAGCGCTTAAGATCGCTTCCGGATACTATCGCTTTTCCGACGCCGAAAAGGACGCCGCGCTGATGCTGTATCGCTGCTTAAAGCCGCTGTGGTTCACCCGAGTGGAGGCGCTGAAGGAGGCGGGGAGCGATCCGGCCGCCGTCAAGGCCTGCCTCGACGATACGGAGCGGGCGCTGACCCTGCCGATAGACTTCGCACAGTACATGGGGTAAGGGAGCCCCTGCTGCCGGGCGGGGCGGAGCCGCCGCGTCCGCGATATACCCGAATCAATACTGCCACCGAAAGGAGCTTCTTATGGGAGCCGAGTTCACACAGATACCTCCGGCGTTTGGCGCGGTGCATATTGCGATACTCGCCGCAGTCGCGGCTATCTGCACGGCGCTGTGGTTCGTGTTCAAAAGGACGAGCGACAAAAAGCTCATAAGGCTGCTGTTCATACTTGGCGCGTCAATGATACTCGCTGAGGCATGGAAGCAGTGGTTCACCGTGAAGTACGTTTTCGGCGGGACGTACTCCGCGTGGTTCTTCCCGTGGCAGCTTTGCAGCATGGCCATGTATTGCTCGGCGGCCGTCCCGTTTTTACGGGGCAAGGCGCGTGAAACGGCGCTGGTGTTCCTTGCGAGCTTCTCGCTCGTTGCGGCGGCTGCGGCGCTCGTGTTCCCGGGGGATATGCTCCGCCCGCAGATACTGCTTTTCTGCCACAGCTTTTTGTACCACGGCATAATGGCGGCCGAGAGCATCGCCGCGATGCGGCTGCTCATGCGGGGCAAAAAGCCCGCCTTCCTTCCCGCGGCGGGGCTGTTCCTTGCCATGGCGGCGGTCGCCGAGGCGATAAACGTCGGGTTCCATGCGGCGTTCGGCGATCTCTCGCGTGAGCCGAATATGTTCAACATTACGCCCTATTACCCCACGACTCAGCCGGTGTTCCACGAGATAGCGGTAAAGCTCGGCGTGATACCGGAGATAATCATCTACCTTGCGGTCATAATACTCCTCAGCTTCGGCGTTTTCGCTGCGGTGCGCGCGGCGGGCCGCAGGAGCGCAGACCGGAGCAAAGCATAAAAAAACGTATTCAAAAACGCATCGGGCGGTGGTATAATGCTGCCATCACCCGAAAAGGAGCCGACGCATGGCATTTTTCCCGGAGGGGCAGGGCAGGGTAAAGCTGCTCATGCTCTACATAATCAAAAGGTTCCGCACGCCCGTCTCGCGAGAGCAGCTCTATACCGCGCTTGCCGCGGTCGACGGCGCGACTTACTTCGAGGCGTGCCAGCTTATAGCCGAGCTTGAAAACGAGATGTACCTTATCGCCGTCCCCGCGCGGGATCAGCATCTTTTGTACCTTACCGACAGGGGAGAGGAGCTTGTCGAAACCTTCGAGATGGAGCTTCCCCGCTCCGTCCGCGACGAGATGATAGGCTACGCAGACGAGCACCGCGACGAGGTTCGCCTTGCCAACAACGTATTCTGCGACGCGCTGCCCAAGCCCGACGGCTCGTGGGAGGTAAAGCTTGCGCTTTTGGAGCGCGAGGGCGCCGTGTTTGAAATGGAGCTGCGCGTGCCCGACGCCAAAACAGCCAACCGTGTGCGTGAAAACTGGGTCAAGAACGCGGACGGAATTTACCTTGAAACCTATTTGAAACTTAACGGATCGGAGGAATGATCCCATGGCCGATAATGCAAACTTGGGCGCTGCCAAGAACGCCAAGAACGACGAATTCTATACGCAGTATTCCGATATAGAGGCGGAGATGAACGCCTATGTTGAGTACGATCCCGACGTATTCCGCGGCAAGACCGTACTGCTCCCGTGCGACGATCCGGAATGGTCTAATTTCACCAAGTATTTTGCATCCAATTTTGAGCGCTTCGGGCTCAAAAAGCTGATCTCCACTTCTTATGCAAAGGGCGCGTCCAACGGTCAGATCACTTTTTTCGAAATGACGTCCCCGCTTTTTGATGAAGAACTGCACGGTTCGCACGGTAAACTCTTCAAATTGACGCGCGATAAGGACGGCTCGGGGAACATCGACACTGACGATATAGAATTCTCCGGTTATCTTGAAGGCGACGGCGATTTCCGCTCCCCGGAGGTTTGTGCGCTCCGAGATGAGGCGGATATAATAATCACCAACCCTCCGTTTTCACTTTTTAGGGAATTTCTGGCTTGGATCATTGAAGCAAAAAAACAGTTTGCGATAATAGGGAACCAGAACGCCATAACATATAAAGAGGTTTTCCCGTTGCTTAAAGATAACCTAATGTGGCTTGGCTATTCTATTCATTCAGGAGACAGGAAATTCAACGTTCCAGATGATTACCCGCTTGAAGCGGCAACCTGCGGATTTGATCCGGATGGAAGGAAGTTTATCCGGGTAAAAGGAGTTCGTTGGTTTACAAATATTGATCACGGGCAACGCCATGAACCGTTGCTTCTTGACACAATGGCGCATAATCTTAAGTACAACAAAAAACTGAAAAAGAAGTTGGAGACGGAGTATGGATCGGCGACTTATCCCCGCTATGATAACTACGACGCCATAGAAGTCCCGTTTACCGAATGCATTCCATCCGACTATCTGCCTTGCTGGTATAACTGCCCGAATGCCGCAAGCTGCCAATGGGCGGCAAAGGAAGGGAAAGCCCCCGAAGCAGTTGCAGTGTGTGATGATGCCTGTACGGGGAATATGGGAGTTCCCATAACTTTTTTGGACAAGCATAATCCGGAGCAATTTGAAGTTGTTGGCGCGGATTATGAGTTGGCAAACCCGGTCGGGTTGGCTGACGGACGCACCGGGACCGGAAGATTTTATATTAAAAAAGGGCTTGACAAGCCGGATAGCATAAGCGACAATCAGCTCAGCTCAGCTCAGCTCAGGCTCTATGCGCGGATCGTCATCCGTCGCAAGATGCAACGGGATCATGGGTGTTCCTATAACTTTCTTGGACAAGTATAACCCGAACCAATTCGCCTTGGTTGGCATGTGTGAAAACGAAGACCTATATGGATTAAAGACGAGAAAATACTCCACTAAGGAATGCCGTGATAGGTACTTGGAATTATTCGGAAAACCCGGCACATACGATTTGAATGCCTCAGGGGTTATTAAGGGGGAAAAGGTATACCAACGATTATTGATTCGTAGAACGAAGGAGATTGAAGAATGAAAACCACACTCCACACCGACTGGACCGTCGGCGACGTCTGCAAGGGCTTTGTCTATGATAAGAACGAGGGCAAGGGGCTTTTCGGCCTTGGCGGCAAGCTTATTATTCAGCCCGAATATCAGCGCAATTATATCTACGGCGACGGCAAAAAAGACGTCGCTGTTGTCGATTCGCTTTTGAAGGGGTATCCTCTTGGCCTGATCTATTTCGTGTTGAATGAGGACGGCATGTATGAAGTGCTTGACGGGCAGCAGCGCATAACCTCGTTTGCGCGTTTCGTCAATCAGTCGTGGCCGTTTGCGGTGGAGCGAAACGGCAAGCCCCGCTATTTCAGAAGTCTCGATCCGGATGAACAGAAAAAGATAGTCGAATCCCCTCTGACTATTTATGTCTGCGAGGGCGATCCCTCCGAGATACAGGAATGGTTTGAAACAATCAATATTGCGGGGGTGCCTCTTGTAAAGCAGGAGCTCCGGAACGCCTCCTATCACGGGCCCTTCGTAACGAAAGCAAGAGCGGTTTTCTCCAACACGGGCAACGCAAACATGAAACGTTGGCAAACCTATGTGAGCGGCGACCCGAAGCGGCAGGCGATCCTTGAGACCGCGCTTGATTGGGTGAGCGGCGGAGACATCGACGGCTATATGGCACAGCACCGCGCGGATACCGGTATTTCAGAACTCAAAAACCATTTCGACACGGTCATCGATTGGGTAGATTCCGTTTTTGAGTACACCGGCAAAGAGGTCTGCGGTCTTGATTGGGGGCGGCTCTACCGCCTTTACCACACGAAAGCTTATTCAAAGGACACTGTCACGGATCGCGTAGAAGAACTGCTTGCTGATACGCAGGTCACGAATAAAAGAGGCGTTTTCGAATACATTCTCGGCGGCGAACAGGATACGTCCCTGCTCAATGTCCGCGTGTTTGATGAGAAGACCAAGAGGGCCGTTTACGACGATCAGACCAAAAAAGCGATCGCCAAAGGCATTTCCAACTGCCCGTTCTGCGCGATCGGTCACGATAACAATTCCAAACGTATTTATCGCATGAACGAGATGGACGCCGACCATGTTACCGCATGGAGCAGGGGCGGCGCAACGGACGCCGCCAACTGTCAGATGCTGTGCAAAACGCATAACAGGGCAAAGGGCAATAAGTGACTTGCCTTTTCCAGACCTTCCCCTTGAGGGAGGCAAGGCCCCGGTGGTGCCTTGCCGGACCGCCGCCCTAAGCGGCGGTGGATGAGGTGCCATAATAATACAAAAGAGCGACCCCCACAGGATCGCTCTTTTCAAGTTTACAGTTTACAGTTGAAGCTTCGCTTACTTCCAGAGCCCCTCGGGGTACAGGCCCTCTTCGGTGAAGCGCCGGAGCGCCTCCACCACAACGGGCTTATCCTCGCGGTTGGTGACGCCGTACCACTTGTCGGGGGTGGCCATGACCTTTACGGAATACTTCCCGGTGCCTATCGCGCGCCTTACGGCGTCGGGCAGCAGGTCCTCGCACTTCATGGGGTCGAGGGGTATGTTCTCCTCAAGGAACCTGGGGAAGTGAGCGCGTATCTCGTCAAAAAGCGCGGGCTTGAAGCCGAAAAAGTTCATGCTCACGCAGGTGCCCGCGGGCATCGTAACAAAGCTCTTGCCGTCGTCCAGCGTGTACTCGGCGTTCACACCGTCCGCCGCGCGGCGCAGCTTCTTGCGCTCCACTATGTCGGTCAAAAGGCCGTTTTCGTCGACCGCGCACTCGCCGCGGGCCACAAAGCCCTCGGGCGGGAGCGTGTTCATAACGTCGTAGCCTATCATGCCCCACTCGGTCTCGTCGGGGTGGGATACCAGAAAATCGTAGATTATCTTAAAGCCGTTCGGCCCGAAGTAATCGTCCGCGCCGATAACGGCAAAGGGCCCGTCCACGACTTCAGCCGCGCAGAGTATCGCATGGCTGGTGCCCCAGGGCTTTACGCGCCCCTCGGGTATGGTAAAGCCCTCGGGGATCTTATCCAGCTCCTGCAGGACGTAGTCTACCTTTGCAAAGCGCGACACCCTCGCCCCGATGGTGGAAACGAAGTCCTCGTATATGGCGCTCTTTATGATAAAGACGATGTGGTCGAACCCCGCCCTTATCGCGTCGAAGCAGGAGTAATCGATTATGAAATTGCCGTAGTCGTCAAAGGGATCGAGCTGCTTCAGGCCGCCGTAGCGCGAGCCCATACCGGCCGCCATGATGACGAGCGCGGGCTTTTTTTGTGTACACATGGTAAGTCGCCTCCCGTGTTTATTTGATGGTCACCCCGAATTATAACAGATTTCATATACGTTTTTTCATTGGCGGCCAAATATATTTTCACTTGCGGGAAACGCGGGCTTTACGGACCCTCCTCCTTTCGTGTATAATGCGATACTGAGTTAATATGGGGTAAAATGCGGCTTATGCCCATTGCGCTGTTTTGCGGCGGCGGGCGCCGGGGCGCGCCGGGTGTGCGCTTACCCAACGCAGGATTGACTTTTTTAGATTTTTCACGCGGGGCTGCCCCCGTAAGGAAGGAGTATAACAGATGGTTCATCAGGTGGAGATGGGGAAGACCAAGCGCAGGAGCTTCTCACGCATCAACGAGATCTTGAAGATGCCCGATCTTATCGAGGTTCAGAAGGATTCCTACCGTCAGTTCGTTGAGCGCGGGTTCGGCGAGGTCCTGGAGGATATTTCTCCCATTAAGGATTTTACCGAGAAGCTGGTGCTTGAATTCACTGACTACAAGATCGACAAGGAACATCCCAAGTACGACATTGCCGAGTGCAAGGAGCGCGACGTCAACTATTCGGCGCCTCTTCGCGTAGGCGTACGCCTTATCAACACCGAAACGGGCGAGGTCAAGCAGCAGGAAGTCTATATGGGCGATTTCCCGCTTATGACCGAGCAGGGTACCTTTATCATCAACGGCGCGGAGCGCGTTATTGTCAGCCAGCTCGTCAGGAGCCCGGGCGCCTATTACACCGACTCCATCGACAAGCTCGGCCGCCATCTGTTCAGCTCGCAGGTCATCCCCAACCGCGGCGCATGGCTGGAGTATGAGACCGACTCGTCCGAGCTTCTCTACGTCAAGATCGACCGCCAGAGGAAGCTCTATATCACCACCTTCCTTCGCGCGCTGGGCTACGGCTCCGACGCCTCCATATTGGAGCTCATGGGCGAGGAGGAGCGTCTGGTCGAGACCCTTAAGAAGGACACCGGCACCAAGGACACCGCCGACGGCCTTATCGAGATATACAAGAGGCTGCGTCCCGGCGAGCCCCCCACGGAGGAGAGCGCGAGGAGCCTTCTCAACACCCTCTTCTTTGACAAGCGCTATGACCTTGCCCGCGTCGGCAGGTACAAGTACAACAAGAAGCTGGCCCTCTCCGCCCGTATAGAGGGCAAGTATGCCGCCCAGAACGTTATCGACGCCGTGACAGGCGAGATACTCGCAGAGGAGGGCAGCCTTATAGACGCCGAGACCGCTCTTGCCATCGAGAACTCCGGCGTGCTGGGCGTGTGGATCTACGTCAGCGAAAAGCTCGACAAAAAGATCAAGGTGCTTGGCAACCAGTTCGTAGACCCCAACCTATACCTGCGCTTTGCCGACGATTACGACGAGAACGACAGGATTTTAAAGTCCGTCGGCGTTAACGAACACGTCTATTATCCTACCCTTATGGGCATCCTCAAGGAGCGTGCGAACCTCGAGTCCGACGAGGACTTCCTTGCCTATGTCAAGGAAAACGCGCTTGAGCTTTCGCCCCGCCACATACTGCCCGCCGATATGATCGCCTCCATCAGCTATCTTATCGGCCTGCCCTACGGCATCGGCAGGACCGACGATATCGACCACCTCGGCAACCGCCGCATACGGTCCGTCGGCGAGCTGCTCCAGAACCAGATCCGCGTGGGCCTTACCCGCCTCGAGCGCGTGGTGCGCGAGCGCATGAGCCTGCAGGATATGGAGGTCGCAATGCCCTCCAACCTCATCAACACACGGCCTGTCATCGCCGCGATAAAGGAGTTCTTCGGCTCCTCGCAGCTCTCCCAGTTCATGGACCAGGTCAACCCGCTTGCGGAGCTTACGCATAAGCGCCGTCTGTCGGCTCTGGGCCCCGGCGGCCTCAACCGCGACCGCGCAACGTTCGAAGTCCGCGACGTTCATTATTCGCACTACGGCCGTATGTGCCCGATAGAGACCCCCGAAGGTCCCAACATCGGCCTTATCAACTCGCTTGCGACCTATGCCCGCATCAACGAGTACGGCTTTATAGAGGCTCCCTACCGCAGGATCGACAAGGAGAACCGCCGCATCCTCGACGATATCGTGTACCTTACCGCGGATCAGGAGGACGGCAAGATCGTCGCTCAGGCCAACGAGGCCACCGTCACCGACGGGGACGGCCGCGTATGGTTTGCAAAGGAGAGGCTTGTCGCCCGCCAGCTCGACCAGATCATAGAGGTCAAGCCCGAGGAGGTCGACTACATGGACGTTTCGCCCAAGCAGCTCGTCTCCGTTGCAACGGCCATGATACCATTCCTTGAAAACGACGACGCAAACCGCGCCCTGATGGGCTCCAACATGCAGCGTCAGGCGGTGCCCCTGCTTATCACCGAGGCGCCCATTGTCGGCACCGGCATGGAGCATAAGGCCGCTTATGACTCCGGCGTGCTCGTGCTTGCCGAGGACGACTGCACGGTCGTTTCCGTGTCCGCCGACAAGGTCGTGGTCGAGACCGACAAGACCCGCGAGCGCAAGACCTATAAGCTCATCAAGTTCAAGCGCTCCAACCAGGGCACCTGCATCAAC
>JAFYHI010000057.1 GCA_017539215.1 Clostridia bacterium
AAAACGCAGGTCGTTCCCCGGTATGAGCAGACGAGCCATCCTCTCGTCACCGAGGAGTTCACAAAGCCCTGCTCGCCGTTTGTGGCATACGCCGCGGCGCTGCTGGACGCATACCTTGCCGAGGTACGGGCGCAGTAACCGCGCCGGGGCTTCGGTGCAGCATTTACGGAGGAATTATGTTCGACCCCACCCCCGCAATGGCCGGCTGGTTCGGCTACCCTTTGGAGCTTGACGACAGGCTGCGCCTTATAAAAGGCGCGGGCTTTAAGGCCGTGCTGCTGTGGTGGGCGGTCGAGTCCGAATTCGAGCCGCCGGTCCCGCAAAAGGTCGAAACGGCCGCAAAATACGGCCTTAAGGTCGAGAACGCGCACCTGCAGTTTGCGGGCGTCAATTCGCTGTGGCAGGACGGCCCCGAAGGTGAGCATTATCTGGCGGAGCTTATCGGCCTTATCGCGGAGGCGGGCGTGTACGGCGTGCCGCGGCTCGTCGTGCATTTGACCAGGACGAGCACGCCTCCCGCTTTCGGGGAACCCGGCTTTTCGCGCTTTATGCGCATGACCGAGGCCGCCGAAAGGTGCGGCGTCACGCTGGCGTTTGAGAACCTAAAGGTCCCCGAAAGGCTTTATGAGTTCGTTTCGCGCGCGGGGACGGGCCGTGTTGGCGTGTGCTTCGATTCGGGGCATAATCATTACGTCTGCCCCGAGCGGCGCATTTGCCGCGATTTCGCGCCCATCATAAAGGCCGTGCATCTGCACGACAACGACGGGACGCGCGACGCGCACAACATACCCGGCGACGGCACCGAGGATTGGGCGCTCGTGCGGCGCGAGCTCATCGACTCCGCCTACGAGGGCGCATGGAGCCTTGAGATCGAGCATCCGCTCACCGACAAATTCGGCAAGAGCCTCCTCCCCGAAAAGGACGACCCCTACTTCGGCATGGGGCCGGAGGAATACCTCGACAGGGCGTTTGCCGCGCACAAGAGGCTGATAGACGGCGCCTTTTAAGGCAGAAAGGGAAACGTGTGAAAAAACTTGCAAAGGCCGCCGCGGCCCTCTCCGCGATACTGCTGCTGTTCGCGCTGCTCGTCGGGGCGATCTTACGAATTTTTACCGATAAGCTATGGGTGGAAGAAGAGTATAAGCGCATCGATATCGAGGCGCAGTCCGGCTTTACGGCGCACGAGGCGGCTTATGTGCTTGGGCGTATGATGGATTACAGCGTAGGCAGTTTCGACGGTCTTGACGGGGTGACCTATACGGAAAACGGCGAAAGCGTGCGCTTCTTCAACGAAAGCGAGCTTAGCCATATGGTCGACGTTCGTGTGCTGACAACCACCGTGTTAAAGCTTGGCCTTGCTGCTCTGATAATCGGGTTTGCGCTGTTTGTCCTTGCCTTTGTGCTGCTGCGTCTTGCCGGGCTGAAAGCCTTTGCAAAGGCTTTCCTCATCGCTTTGGGCGTGCTGCTCGTCGTTATAGCGGCGCTCGGCGTATGGATGGCTGTCGACTTCAATTCCTTCTGGGCTGCGTTCCACGTGGTGTTCCTCGACCTCGAAAGCTCCACCTTCGACCCTGCCGTCAGCCGTATGATACGCATATGTCCTGCGGAGCTTTTCTCCGATTTCATTAAGCATTTCGCACTTATCGCCGGGCTTGGGCTAATACTTCCGGTGGGCCTGAGCGTGTTCTTTCTCTGCATCAAAAGGGATAATGGTTTCGGCCGCAAGCTTTTGCCGTTCTGCCTTATTTCGGCAGGGCTGTGCGCCTTCCTTGCGCGGCTGCTGACCGGCATGAACGCCTTCTGGATCGTTTCCGCTGTGCTGCTGATCTGCGGCGCCGTTTCTGTCGCAGTGCTGAGGGCGGCAAAGACGCGAGCGGAGCTACTCTCAAATCAGGCAAGGGGAGAGGCCGATAATGGATAAGGACAAAAAGAAACGGCTTCTTTTGCTCGTCATACACGCGCTGCTCTATATCTCGGGTTTGGCTCTGATGGTGCTTATGTACGTATTGCACAGCAAAACGCTCTGCTTCATCGGCCTGATACTTTTGCTCTTTGCCGTGCTGCTGACCTTTATAAAAGCTGTTCGGCGAATAAAAGAGGCCGGAACGAAGAGGAGGGAATAAACCTTGGCCGAACGGCGGGTTTCAAAGAGAAAACGGGAAATTCCCTTCTCCCCGTATAATGGGAAACAGCTTGTGAAACGAGACGGAGAGGTTATGATCCATGAAAAAAACTTACCGGGAAGCCGCCCTGAGCGGCGCGGCTGAATACAGAAGCAAACCCGCCCCGCTGATGCTGGGCATCGAGTCGAGCTGCGATGAAACGGCGGCCTCCGTCGTGCGAAACGGGCGCGAGGTCTTATCCGCTTCCGTCCATACGCAGATACCCGTCCACCGCCTATACGGCGGCGTCGTGCCGGAGATCGCCTCCCGCAGCCATACCGAAAGGATCGGCGCCGTGGTGCGCGACGCGCTCGAAAAAGCGGGCGTCACGCTTTCAGATATCGACGCCGTCGCCGTCACCTGCAGGCCGGGGCTCATCGGCGCGCTGCTCGTGGGGGTCAGCTTTGCAAAGGGCCTCGCTTTTGCCGCCGACAAGCCGCTTATCGGCGTTGACCATATCACCGGGCATATAGCCGCCAACTACATAACCTATCCCGACCTTGAGCCGCCGTTCATGTGCATCGTCGCGTCCGGCGGACACAGCCATATAGTCAGGGTCGATTCCTACACCGGGTTCAGGCTCATCGGGCGCACGCGCGACGACGCCGCGGGCGAGGCGTTTGACAAGGTCGCCCGCGCAATGGGTCTGCCTTACCCCGGCGGCCCCGAGCTTGAAAAGCTCGCCAAGGGCGGCGACCCCAACGCCTACCGCCTGCATACCGCCTTCAACGAGGGCGAAGGGTACGATTTTTCCTTCTCCGGCCTTAAAACGGCGGTCGTGAACATACTCCACAATGCAGGGCAAAAGGGCGAACAGGTGAACAAAGCGGACCTTGCAGCCTCATTCCAAAGGGCCGTCACCGACGCGCTGACCGTCAAATCCGTCCGCGCCGCGCGTGAAGCAAACCTCTCCGTGCTGGCCCTTGCCGGGGGCGTTTCCGCAAATACCTGCCTGCGAGAACGGCTGCAAAGAGAGTGCGATAAGTACGGCGTGCGCTTCTGCCGCCCGGATATGAAATACTGCACCGACAACGCCGCCATGATCGCCTGCCAGGGACATTATGAGCTTTTGGCGCACGACCCATCCCCGCTCTCGCTCGACCCCAACGCCGCGTCCTTCCTGCAGGAGATGGGCTGATCGCGAAAGGACTGCACCGATAACGCCGCAATGATCGCCTGCGGGGGGCATTATGAGCTGCCGGCGCATGACCCCTCCCCGCTCTCGCCCGATCCCAACGCCGCGTCCTTCCTGCAGGAGATGGGATGATCGCGAAAGCCCGAATCATATATCAAAAAACCTCTTGCATTTATCGCGTCTTCGCGTTATAATAACTCCGCTTGGGGCATTAGCACAGTTGGTAGCGCGCAACGTTCGCAATGTTGAGGTCAGGGGTTCGAATCCCCTATGCTCCACCACAAAAAAGACGGCCTGTCGCAGATGGGCCGTCTTTTTTGTCACGAAGCCGATGATTAAGAACCCCAAGAATTTGCGTGGGCAAATTCTCTCAAAAGATTCGCACGCGCAAGCCGGAATGAGTACGGCAAACTGCGAATCGCGGGTTCAGAATCCCCTATGCTCCACCATCAAAAAACCTCTTTTGTCTACCAGGGCAAAAGAGGCTTTTTCTGTTGGCAGAAATATGGTATAATTATCCTTATCAAACGAAAGAAACGGAGGTAGACCATGATACTTTTTCTTACAGGCAATACTTTCACAGACAGACCGGGGTACGACGACAAATCTGAAATGATTCCCGACAACCGTTTGATCGACGAATTGCGCAGTGTTTTTCCCGCTCCATGCCGTGCGATTTACTTCAGCGACAGTCCCGACGACTTTGAGTTTAACGATTATATTACCGACGATACCAGAGATGGCTTTGAGTATTCGGGATTTCAATTCGAGAGCTTTATCTGTGTGGACGGCAGGAACGCTTCTCAGGCAGAGGAGCTGATCCGGCAGGCGAATTTCA
>JAFYHI010000058.1 GCA_017539215.1 Clostridia bacterium
GCAAAAAGGGCCGGAGAGCTTTTGAAGGTACGCATTTGGTACGAGCCCGGGACAAGGCGGACCAAGTCGCTTGATGACGCCGTACGCGCCGCGATGGAGCGCCTTGCGCGGTTCAACGGCTGCGAGAAGTGCGCGTATGAGGACGGCGAACAGGGGCTGTCCGCACCGTCAAAAGCATGAGTGGGTATAAAAATGCCGCCCCGGGGGGCGGCATTATTCATCTGTCGGCGATCAGTCAAGACCGTACAGCACGTTGGCGTTCTCGCCAAGCATTGTCTGGGGAAGCTGACCGTTCCACTGCTGGATGTAGTAGTAGCGCACCAGCTCGGAGGTCAGGCTCTGGGCGATGGCCTTGTTCTTGGCGGCCTCCTTCTGGCCGGCGTACTCGGCGGCGTCCGCCTGTATCTTGGTGACCTCAAGGTCCGCTTCAGCGGCGATCTTGGCCTTTTCGGCGTCCGCCTTGGCCTTTATGACCTGACGCTCGGCCTCCTGCTGAGCCTCCATGGTGAGCTGGTCCTGCTGAGTCTGGGCGGTCAGCTTGTTCTGCTGAGCCACCTGCTTGGCCTCGACGGCGTTCGTAAAGGCGTCTGTGAAGTCTATGTCCTGCACCGCGATGGAGCTTACGTTGATGCCGTAGTCCTTTACGTCCTCGACCACAAGCTCGGTGATCTCGGAGGAGAGCGTCTCGCGGTAGGCGACAAGCTTTTCGGCGGTGTACTTCGAGAACACGGACTTGGTGTTTTCAAGGAGCCTGGGGTACAGTATCTTGGAGTAATACTCCTCGCCGACGGTCTTATAGAGCTTCTCGGCGGTGGACTGGTCGATGGAGTAGTTTACGGCGATGGAGATATCCACCTGCTGAATATCCGAAGAGAACGCCTGAAGCGCCTCAACGGCCTTCTGGGTGCGGTTGTCCATCTTGACAACCTTCTGGAAAGGGCTCTTGATATGGAAGCCCGCGTCGAAGGTATGCTCCTCGACCCGGCCGAAGGTCGTTACGATTCCGGTGTAACCCGTGGGCACCGTGGCAGTGCAGGATATGGCAAGTACCGCCACAAGCACCGCAGCCGCAACAGCGATCAATACTTTGCCAACGTTCTTCATTATCTTTCTCCCGTTTAACGTCCGGTGGACTTTTATCGCATCGGGTCGCCCCGAAGCGTGAGGTTATTATATTGCGTCCGGATGGCAAAATCAATCATAAATCGGTAAAGGGTTTGTAAAAACGGTGTAAATCGCCGCCCAAACAAAAAAGCCGCGGGCTTGCCGCGGCCGCAGGGGCATGTTTTACAGTTTCACGCCCAGCCTTATCGCATAGAACGAGTACCATTCACCGTTCAGGCAGAAGCATTGCAGGGTCTTATCCTTGTCGTTGGAGCCCTTGCTGCCCTCTATATGCACGCGCACCTTTACAAAAGTAACCGCGCTTATGTCGTCGGTGTTTACGTTGTAGGTCTTAAAAAAGTAGGAATCGAACTCCTTGTATTTGCGTATGCCTTCCTCGTCCTTCTCGGTGACCTCGGTGACCTCATAGCTGACGGTCCAGTCGTCGCCGTATCTTTCGGCATAGTCGGCGCGTATGGACTCAAACTCCTTTGAAAGCACGTCTATATAGTCCTCACCCTTGCCCTTGAATAAGTCGACGTAATACTCGGTCTCGCTCTTGGGAACGATCTTGTCAAGCAGCGCTTCGTCGAATTCGTGCGTTAGCGTCACCGCGCTGTCGAGCGGCACGCGCCAGCCGTCCTTGTCGAATTCGGGCTTGGACGCCGCGCTGCACGCGCAAAGCAATGCCGCCATTACGGCAAATAAAACGATTGCGGTTATTCTTTTCATTTTAGCCTCCGGTAAAGCTGATTCATATATTAATGTTAGCACACAAGCGCGTGTTTGTCAAACCGTTGAGCCCGCAAAAAGCTTGACAGACCCTGCTTTTCTGCTATAATAAAATTAGGTGAATATGTAGATCCACGGAGGATATTATGTTAAAGAGGTTTGCGGGCCTGATGCTCGCGCTTATAATGGTGCTTTGCGTGGCAAGCGCGGGGGCCGCAGGCGCGGGCGGACAAGCCCTTACAGTACTTTCGGAGGAGCCCTCTCCAACGGGGGATCCTTCGGAGGAGCCCACCGCCGAACCGACGTCCGAGACAACGGAAACGCCGACCCCCCCGCCCACAGCCAAGCCCACCACCGCCCCCACGGACGAGCCGCTTGCCATTCTGACGAACACGCTTAAAAACGGGCGGGTAGGCGTTGAATACCGCCAGCAGCTCGAGGCGAATTACGGCGACGCCGTTTTCAGCGTTTACAACAGCTCATCCGGCCCCAATCAGTTCGGCGAAACCGGCCTTACCTTAAGCTCCGAGGGGCTTATATCGGGCGTACCCAAGGCCGCCGGTTCGTTTACGTTTTACGTCAAGGCCAGGTCCGGCAGCACCGGCACCGAGGTCCGGGCAAAATTCACGCTGACGGTCGAGCGCGGAGCGACCTCCGCTCCCACGGCGACGCCCCGTCCCACGAGTGCGCCCGGCTATACCGCCGCGCCCACCACGGCTCCGTACGTTACGCATGGGCCGACCACCGCTCCCACGCAGCCCGGCAACTACATTGCCTACCCGCTGTGGGAACGCGCCGCCGAGACCGTGCAGCGCGTACACGCGGGCAGCTATATAAACCTTGCGCTCGTCGAGGGCGTGTCAAACTATCTGAGCTTTTCGGACCTTTACGGCAATCTGCCCGCCGGGTGCGAGTTTGTGAACGATTTTTCGCTTACCCGCTCGCTTTGGCTGCGAGGCGCCGTGACCGAGCCCGGCTCTTATGAGTTTGCGCTGGCGTTCAACATTCGCGGCGGGGCAAGGCTGATGCTGAACTTCCGCATAACCGTGACCGGCGAAGAACACGCGCCCGCCGCAGCCGATTTCCCGCAGGGGAATCCGCTTGTGCCGTTCGGCGCGGCAGAGCTTTCGCCCGCGGCAATGCTGCCGTCAGACGATGACAGGCGCATAAAGGAGGCCGTGTGATATGAAAAAATACTGCTTGATTGCGGCTTTGGCGCTGCTTGCGGCAACCCTTTGCTTTGCCTGCGGCTGCCTGCATAACGATCCGGGCGACACAACGCCCATCGACATACCCACGAGCGAGCCCACCCAGGTGCCGACGCTTGCCGATCCTGCGCTGATCGACGCTTATTTGGGCGACTGGTACGGCGTTTACACCGTCGGCGAGGCGGCAGGCGTTTTCGTCCCCAATGCAAACGTCAGCAACGACTGCGCAATGCGCGTGGCGGTGGACGGCTACGGCCGCGGCGTTTGCAGCCTTACCGTTAACGGCATGGGGCGCGACGCCGTGAGCGGCAGCTCCAACGTGTTTGCGCTCTGCACCGCCGAGGTGATGCAGGATGGCCTGCACGTTGACGGCATGATAAACCGCATGCCCGTTGAGTGGGCGTTCACCCGCAACGGCGACCTTTTGATGATGCAGGGCCGCTGCGGCACCGATACCGACTATATGGTGATATCCATTGCGCTTGCCCGTCCCGACGTGATATTCTCGACCCCGCTCGTGCTTGCCGCGCGCGAATACCTTGAGTCAGCCGGCTTTATGGGCGTTGTCGAAAAGCTCGGAGGCTCGAATGACGAGCTGCCCGCAGTGACCCCGCCGGATGGGTATCCCTCACATGTTTTCTTCACCGAAGACTCTGCGGGCGAGACTGCCTCTCCGGACGACGGACGCACCGTTACAAGCGCAGACGGGCATATCACACTGCATTTGCCCGACGGCTACTTTGTGCGTGAGAACACCGTGATGGACTTTATCATAACCTCCCCCGAGAAGGGCGTTGACAGCGCGGAGTTCACCGTGTCGTCGTGGAGCACCGATTCGCTCTCGTTCCTGTTGGGCAACACCCCCAATGTGTCGGAGCTTTATCACTACACGATAGACGGGTTCGACTTTTACGGCACCTTCCTTGAAGGCACCCCCTCCACCGAAGGGCCCGCCTCCACCGTGTTCAAGCTCTGCGGCACGAACGGCACCGGCGCGCTCATTATAATCAACCTTAATTTCGCGCTTGACGCATACTCGGCGTACTCCTACGTCAACGTCGAAAACGCCGACTTTACTGAGCTTATACTCGGCGCAAAGCTTTCGGTGTTCTGAAAAAAAGCATGGTACCGGCTGCCGTCAAACGACGGCGGCCTTTTTTGTAAAGGAAAGGCGGCGGAGCATGTGGACTGTTTGCTCCGCCGCTTAAAACCTGCCGCGCAGACTGCGGCAAAAGGAAGGGGCTCCGTGCGTGCGACCTGCCGATTCGACGCCGCCGGAACGGGCAACTGTTGTGTGCAATATGCCCTCACCTTATATATGTACGCTAAATCCAAAATTAACGCTCTTTTTTGAAATATATTTTTTAATATACCATTTTTGCGGTCAAAATGGGGCTTATTTGCCCTTTTTTCGCAGTTTTTGCGTAATAAAAAGCAGGCCGCCGAAGCGACCTGCTGAACTTCGTTTAACCTGCCGGGTCAGCGGCACACCATGTTGTCGGACGTCAGACTGATCGTCTGTGTCTGCAAAAAGCCCTTCTTGGCGTAAAGCTCCACGATCACGCGGTAAACGTGCCCGCTTGAAAGCCCCGTACGGGTGGTGGTGTAGCTGAAATAATCGGTGTTGGTCAGGTACTGGTCGGTGACGGTCATAACAGTCTCCCACGAGCCGCCGCTCCAATGGTACAGCGTAAGCGAGGTGAAGCCCAGCTTTTTCATGGACTGCACGGCGGTAACGGAAAGCTCCGTCTTTATCTGGCCCGTATGCGGGCTGGATATGGCAAGGGAATAGCTGTCGAAATACGACGCCCTATCCTCCCCCGTCACGGTAAAGCTGTCGGAGTAATACGGATACTCAGCGCTATACCCCGGGGCTTCATCCTCCTGCGCGGCAGCGGGCAGCACGGCGCACAGCGCCATGATGACCGCGGCGGCAAATGCCAAAAACCTCTTATTCATTTAATCTGCCTCCTTCAGCATATTGATAACGATACCCTCCAAAACCTCAGGCTCCACGCTGCCTCCGACGGTGTAGCATGCAGGCCCGTATTTAAAATCACAGATGCTGTGCCCATCGGCCTTTGCCATAAAGCACGCAACCCCTTCAAGCTCTCTGTCATAAACGAGCGTATAATTATCGGACACGAAAAACGACCTTGCCCAATATCCGGGGGCGTCGTCCTCTGTGGGGTCGAACTCAATAATGATCCTGCTGCCCGAAAGGCTGTACTCCGCGCGGATGACCTCCACAGCATCATCTGAACCGTAAAGCTCCGCCCCCACAAACTCAAGCTCCTCGCCGGGATACAGCATGCCCTCCGGCAGCAGCGACTTAAGCTCCTCCTCGGACGAAACGTGTGTGGGCGCGAGCAACCCCTCGTTTGAGCCTGCCGGCAAATAATAATCCGGTACACCGTTAATGCCCGCACTTGCCTCAGGCAGCCCGGTCCCTTCCCCGCCGTAGTCTATCCTGACGCTCTTGCCGTCAACATAAGCGCGCTGCGACAGCACCGTAACGCCCGCAGCATATACGGCGGTAGCTGCAACGACCAGCACCGCAAGCACCATAAACGCCGTGATCCACGAACGGCGGCGTCTGAAGGCGGGGTGTGCCTCACGCTCGGCCGCGGCCCGGCTCATCCTGTCCAGCTCCCCGCGGCAGTAGAGCATCGTCTGCTCGCACTCCTCGATAAGCCCCTCGTCCCTTTTTCCCAACGGCAAGAGCACCTGCCTGTCCAGCGTGCGCTCCGCGCTTGCATACAGCCTTTTAAGGCCCTTTTCGGTAGTCAATGCGTTTTTCATAAAATCACCTCTACTTATATATGTACGCTGATTGCAAAATTAACGCACTTCCTGAAAATATATTTTCAACCTGTTGGCAACCTTTGCCGATATGCGCTTTATGCGCATGCACACGGCCTGTTTTGAAAGCGAATACCTTTCCGCAAGCTCCGTCAGATCGGCCTTTTCGTCATAGTATGCACGGAACAGCTCGCGTTCCTCAGGTCTCAGGCAGCCGAGTATCTGCTCTTTGATGCGCAGTATCTCCCCATCATCGGGCTCCGCCTCCGAAAGGGGCTTATCCTCGAACGACCATGCGGCGCGCACCTCACGCTCCCACTTCGGGACCGATCTGTCCATGCGGTCGTCTGCGCCGAAGAACGAAAACAGCGATGGATCGAACAGCAAATGCCTCTTTACATACCTTGCGCGGGTTTTGCGAATGTTCTTTACCGTATTGTATGCGGTGCCGTAAAGCCATCCCCTCGGGTCCGAATGGGAGACCAGCTCGTCATCCCTGCGGAGGGCGGCAATATAAACGGCGTCGACCGCATCCTGCGCGGCCTGTTCATCGCCGTCGAGCTTTGATAGGCAGTATTTGAAGAGCGCATCATAGTGCCGCTCAAACACACTGTCGATAAATGACTTAGAGTCCATACGTTTACATTTACGAATATGGTCACTTTGGTGATCACAAACAAATTATACAACGTTGCTCCCGAAAGTGCAATAGGAAATAACGGAGTTTATAGAAAAAGTGTTATATATTTTATCCGTATTATAGGCTGTAAAGCAGTTCCCGCGCGGCTGCAGGGGGCAGCTGCAGCAATAACCGCCGTCCCGAGATCGGACCCGGCTCGATTCCGGCGGTTTTTGTAGGCACCATCCGGAGATCGGACCCGGCTCGATTCCGGTGGTTTCTTTGCCAAAAAACATATACACCCCATACGAGGGGTGTAAAAAGGATGGCACCATCCGGAGATCGAACCCAGTTCGATTCCGGTGGTTTCTTTGCCAAAAACCAAACACACCCCATACGAGGGGTGTAAAAAGGATGGCACCATCCAGAGATCGAACCCAGTTCGATTCCTGTGGTTTCTTTGCCAAAAACCAAACACACCCCATACGCGGGGTGTGTTTTGTTTTTGGAGGCACCATCCAGAATCGAACTGGAGAATAGCGATTTTGCAGACCGCTGCCTTACCGCTTGGCTATGGTGCCGAATATTCGTTTTTCAATGGAAGTCCACGGGGCGGGCTGCTCGCTTTGCTCGCAAGGCCGCCCGTTCGTCCCCTTTTTGACCATTCACCGGATGGTCAAAATTGCCGTCGGCAACCGGGGCCGTACCACGAACCCGCGTTTCACGCGGGCTTGTGGGCCATGTTCGGCCCATTTATTTCTCCCCGCAAGGGGGAGAAATAAATGGAGCGGGAAACGGGGC
>JAFYHI010000059.1 GCA_017539215.1 Clostridia bacterium
GGTAACGTCCTTGATCATGTTGATCTCAAGACCTGCCGCCTGCAGCGAACGGATTGCGGACTCACGACCTGCGCCGGGACCCTTAACATAAACTTCTACAACACGCATACCATGCTCCATAGAGGCCTTTGCAGCCTGCTCCGCCGCCATCTGGGCCGCGAAGGGAGTGCTCTTCCTGGAACCGCGGAAGCCGCAGCCGCCGGCGGAAGCCCAGGAGATCGCGTTGCCGTTAAGATCGGTGATCGTAACGAGCGTGTTATTGAAGGAGGAACGGATATGAGCCTGACCGCGCTCGATGTTCTTCTTCTCGCGGCGCTTACGGCCGGTAACCTTCTTACCTTTGACCTGCTTAGCCATTTATATGTCCTCCTTACTTCTTCCTGCTCATCTGACGCTTCGGGCCCTTGCGAGTCCTTGCGTTCTGCTTGGTGGACTGGCCGCGAACGGGCAGCCCCTTGCGATGACGCACGCCGCGGTAGCAGCCGATCTCAATAAGACGCTTGATGTTCATAGCGGTCTCACGCCTGAGGTCACCCTCTACCTTGAGGTGCTTATCGATATATTCCCTGAGAAGATTGACATCGTTCTCGGAAAGATCCCTAACGCGAATGTCGGGATCCACGCCGGTCTCCGCCAGGATCTTCTTGCTCGTGGAAAGGCCGATACCGTAGATGTAGGTAAGGCCGATCTCAACGCGCTTATCCCTGGGCAGATCTACGCCACTAATACGTGCCATTAGATTCTTTTACCTCCGTAAGATAATGATGAAATCGTTATTCTTTTGGGATTTACCCATCCCATGGGGGTATAATCACCTGCCGGTTCCCGATTGCGACTTAAGCCGAGCAACCACTCATCGGCTCAAATCGAAACCGGGCAGCCGCACCGGACAGGAAGTGATCTACAACAGTTGAAGAAAGTACATACACCTCGCGCGGGTGGAGTGTGCCCCGTGCGAGCAAACGCCCCTCAGGCGTCACCCGAAAAGGGGTGCATCAGCCCTGCTTCTGCTTATGACGGGGATTGTCGCAGATGATCATAACGCGGCCCTTGCGCTTTATGATCTTGCACTTTTCGCACATGGGTTTAACACTGGGCCTGACCTTCATGTTATTTTCCTCCTTCAATGTAATGAAATTTCAACAACGAACCTTTCAGTTCTTTGCACGCCAGGTTATGCGGCCGCGGGTAAGGTCATAGGGAGAAAGCTCGACCGTGACCTTGTCACCCGTCAGTATCCTTATGAAGTTCTGACGCAGCTTGCCGGAGATGGTCGCGATTATCTTGTGGCCATTCTCGAGCGTGACCTCAAACATGGTGTTGGGGAAGGTGTTGGTAACAAGACCTTCGACTTCGATAACATCCTGCTTCGACATATTCAAGCCTCCTTTTCACAATGATCGTTCTGCGCCTTCTTAAAAGCCTTTACAGAGCTTACAAGGGCGCCGTCCTCCACCGCCTGCCCCGCAGCAAGCCTTTCGGCGATCGCCGCGTCAAAGCTTTTCAGCACGGTAACGTGCATCTGCTTTTTGGCTTTGGGGTTGGCCGCGGGCCGTCTTTTGCCGTCCGCAAGCAGCAGCAGGCGCTTGCCCGAGCTGTCAATGCGCACGCCGGTCACCAAATATATTTTGCCGGCATCATGCCCCGCAAGGGATACGGCGTAATGCCCAAGGGCATTTTCAACGCTGTCAGCGCCCGAAAACAGGCCGTTGGTGCAGGTTTTTTTGCCCATTTCAGAACCTCCGTTCGGAACACGTGACGCAACTGATTAATGATATCACAGTTTCAGACCAATGTCAAGAGCTCAGACGAATTTTTCCCAACGATCAGGGTGTTTTCGTAATGAGCCGCCGCACTGCCGTCGGCGGTGGACGCCGTCCAGCCGTCGGGAGCGAAAACGAGCTTCCATGTGCCGAGCGAGATCATGGGCTCTACGGCAAGCGTCATGCCCTCGATCAGCTTCACGCCCTTGCCCATCCTGGGGTCGACGTAGTTGGGCACCTCGGGCGGCTCGTGCATGTGGGTGCCGATGCCGTGACCGACCATCTCGCGAATAACGCCGTAGCCATAAGCTTTGGCGTGCTGCTCGACGGCGCGCGCAATATCGATGAGATGGTTCCCTTCCACGGCCTGCTCTGCGCCCTTGAAGAAGCACTCGCGCGTTACTTCGACAAGCTGTTTCACCTCCGGCGCGACCTCGCCCACAAGGAAGGTCCTTGCGGCGTCGCCGTGCCAGCCGTCGACTATTGCGCCGCAGTCCACGCTGATGATGTCGCCCTCACGCAGTTTGACCTTTTTGGAGGGTATGCCGTGGACGACCTGTTCGTTAATGGACGTGCAGAGCGACGCCGGGAAGCCGTTGTACCCGAGGAACGACGGCACGCCGCCGTGCTTGCGGATGAAAGCCTCGGCCTCGCGGTCGAGCTCATAGGTGCTGATGCCGGGGCGTATGAGCGTCTCGACGAAATTGAGCGTTTCGCCGACAAGCCTGCCGGCGACGCGCATCTTTTCAAGCTGTGACTGTGACTTGACTGTAATTCTTTCTGCCATTTCTTACTCGCTTTGAGCCGCGCATTCAAGCAGCGCGAATATGCCGTTTGCCACCTCGTCCACGGAGCCTGTCCCGTCCACGCGGGATAAAAGCCCCCTGCTCTCGAAGAAGCCGACGAGCGGCAGGGTCTGCCCCTCATAAACGTCAAGCCTGCGGCGCACGGTCTCGGGCCTGTCGTCATCGCGCGTGATAAGGCGCGTTCCGCACTCGGTGCAGAAGAACTGCTCGTCCGCGGCTCCGGGCTGCACGGCGTATGTGGCCTTGCACTCGGGGCAGACGCGGCGCTTCGACATACGGTCGATTATCGCCTCGGCGGGGACCTCTATGCAGACGGCGCGGTCGATATCGCAGATGCCAAGCAGCGCCTCCGCCTGCGGTATAGTCCTGGGGAAGCCGTCCAAAAGGAAGCCGTTCACGCAGTCGTCCTGCGCGATGCGGTTTTTGACCATGCCGACGATGACGCCGTCCGGCACCAGCTCGCCGCGGTCTATAATGGATTTTGCCTCCAAACCGAGGGGTGTCTCAGAAGCGATTTCAGCCCGCAGCATATCTCCGGTGGAGATATGTGCGAGCGAATATCGTTCAGCTATTTTAGCCGCCTGGGTGCCTTTACCGGCACCCGGCGGGCCTAAAAGTATCAGCTTCATAGGCTTTTTTATACCCGATGCTGTCAGCCGAGGAATCCCTTGTAGTGACGCATCAGCAGGAGCGAATCGAGCTGCTCCGCGGTCTCGAGCGCAACGGATACCATAATGAGGATGGAGGTCGCACCGAAGTGGCTGAGCAGATCCACGCCCAGGACCTTGAGGATGATGGACGGGATGATGGCGATGAGGCAGAGGAAGATCGCGCCGAACATGGTCAGGCGGCTGGACTTCTTCTGCAGATAATCGCTGGTGGGCTTACCGGGGCGGATGCCGGGGATGAAGCCGCCGTTCTGCTGAAGGTTCTTGGAGATATCCACAGCGTTAAAGCTGATGGAGGAGTAGAAGTACGCAAACCCGATGATGAGCAGGCCGTAGAGAACGTAGTAGATGGCGATGCCGGCTGCGTTGTTCGACGAAGAGCTCAGGTAGGTCCTGACGAA
>JAFYHI010000060.1 GCA_017539215.1 Clostridia bacterium
CTTCGGCTATCGAAACTTCGGCAATCTACGCCAGCGCATCATGTTGACCGTGAACGCGCCGAAGCCTACGCCCTGCAGGGCGTAGGCTTCGTGGGAATCTCGTTCTACTGACTCAACCCCAACTATTGACATTGAGCCTTTATTTCTTGCCCTTGTTCTTGTTCCTGTGGCGCAGGAAGGAGGGTACCTCCAGCCCGCCGCGGGA
Source organism: Clostridia bacterium (assembly GCA_017539215.1). GTDB lineage: Bacteria > Bacillota > Clostridia > Christensenellales > CAG-138 > UBA3857. The sequence continues at coordinate 206 of JAFYHI010000060.1, forward strand.
GCTGTAGCCGGACTCGTCTTCGGGCTCGTCCTCAACCATGGGGCGGCGGGGAACGGGGGTCTCCCGTATCTGCTCGGAGTAATACTCCGGCTCGCGCGTGTCGCGCCTTGCGCCGCGGTTGGAGGCGGCGGCCCTTGCCTCGTCCTCCTCGGTATAGCGGGGACGGTACTCGCTGCGGGGCTTTTCGGGAGCGGGCTCCGCGTCGTACCCGCGGAAGTTGCGGGGCCTCTCATAGGAGGGACCCTGCGCGTTCTCGGAAACGGCCTTGCGAATGGAGGGCTCCTTCACCGGCTCCTCATAGCGGGGGGCTTCGAACTTGGGCTCCTCATAGCGGGGGGCCTCGTACTTGGGCTCCTCATAGCGGGGAGCTTCGTGCTTGGGCTCCTCGGCCTTGGGCTCGGCGGGACGGAAGGGTTCGCCGTTCTTCACGGCCTCCGCCGCTGCGCCGAACTGAGAGGGCTTTTCGGGGGCCTTTGCGGGAGCGCTGCCGGACAGGTCATATTCGCCCCAGCCGAAGCCGGTGGCAATAACGGTGGCGCGTACGGTGTCGCCCATGTCCTCCTCGTTGCTCATGGCTACGATTATGACGGCGTCGGGATCGACGACCTCCTGCACGGGCATGCAGCCCTCGTTGAACTCGTTAAGGGTAAAGCGGTTGCCGCCCACGATGTGTATGAGTACGCCCTTGGCTCCGTCGATCGTGGTCTCGAGCAGGGGGCTTTCGACGGCCTGCTTAACGGCCTCTATGCAGCCCTTGTCGCCCTTTGCAACGCCTATGCCCATGTGCGCCATGCCGCTGTTCTGCATTATGGTGCGGATATCCTCAAAGTCGCAGTTTATAAGCGAGGGCTTGGTGATAACGTCGGAGATGCCCTGCACGCCCTGGCGCAGTATGTCGTCGGCCACCTTAAAGGCGTCGTTTGCGGGCATATCGCCGGCCACCTTCAGAACGCGGTCATTGGGTATAACGATCAGCGCGTCAACAACGCCGCGCAGCTTGTCAATGCCGTTCATGGCGTTCTTCATCCTGGCACGGCCTTCAAAGAAGAAGGGCTTTGTGACTACGCCGAACGTGAGTATGCCCAGATCCTTCGCGGCCTTTGCCACGATGGGCGCCGCGCCTGTGCCGGTGCCGCCGCCCATGCCGGCGGTGATGAACACAAGGTCCGCCCCGCGCATAAGCTCGGTGATCTCCTCCACGGATTCCTCTGCGGCAGACTGGCCCTTTTCGGGCTTTGCGCCCGCGCCGAGGCCCTTTGTTACCTTTTCGCCGATCTGCAGCTTAACGTCCGCCTTGGAGTTGACGAGCGCCTGCTTATCGGTATTGATGGAGATGAACTCAACGTTATCAAGGCCCGCATCGATCATGCGGTTGACGGCGTTGCCGCCCGCGCCGCCCACGCCGATGACCTTGAGCTGAGCAAGGTTGCCGGTTTCACGGTCCAATTCAAAATCAAAAGCCATTTTCTTTTCCTCCGTTGGTTATTTGCTGTGGCTGTATGTATGGTGTCAGCTCCGCCGGTCGAACGTGCGGCGAAGCAGTCTTTCGGTCCTTTTGGCAACGCCGGAGCGCCCGCTGCGGAAAAGCGCAAAATCCGCAAGCGAGAACGCCGCGTACATCGCGTTGGAGTTGGCCCTTGTCAGCGCGGCCTCTGCCGCGGCAACGGGACGGCCCAGCCTGCCCTCCATAAACTCGCGCGCGCCGCGTATCGAGGCAAACCCCGACCCCGCAAGCACCACGGGGCAGTCGGCGCCCATTTCGGCAATGGTATCGCCCACAAGCTCGCACAGCTCGTCCGCCCTGGACTCCAGAATAAGCTGTATCGTGCTGTGCTCTATGTCAAAAACCCCTTCGCCCGGTATGCGAATGCGTTCGCAGGTCTGGCCATAGTCCAGTGAAAAAACGTAACGGCGCTTTATGTCCTCCGCAACGCCCTCGGGCAGCCTCAGGCCATAGCACAGGTCAGACGTAAAATGCCTGCCGCCCATGGGTATGGTCGCCGTTTTGACCACGGCGTTCCCGCGAAGCAGCGTAACGTCCGTTTGAGTGCCGCCGCAGTCCACAAGATAAACGCCGCCCTGGCGGATATCCTCCGCAACGGCAAAGCAGGCGGAGGCAAGCGCGGTGGAAACGTATGCGCCCACCGCGACGCCGATGTCGGAAAGCCCGTATTCCACGGCGGAGATAAAGCCCTTGCTGCAGTAGCAGTGCGAAACCTCGGCGGAGAGCACCCCGCAGGGAAGCCCCACGGGCGAGCCGGTGATGGGCGTCCTGTCGGCAACGTAGGCCACGGGGGTGGAGTGGATCAGCGAGTACTCCGGATCCGGCTCAAAATCAAACGAGCTGTCTATAAGCTCCTCAACGTCGGCGGCGGACACCCGCCCGCTGCGCGAAAGTATCTCCACGGAGCCGCGGCTCCTGACCGTCTTCATAAAACAGGAGGGAACGCCCACGCACACCTCGCGTACGCGCACCTTGGCGGCGCGCTCGGCGGAGTGTATGGCGGCGGACACGGTATCCGCAAGATCGCGTTTTGAGGGAAGCTCCCCGGGACGGAACCCGGAATATTCACGCACGCCCGTGCCGTGAACCACTATTGCCCCGTCGGGCTCTGCAGAGGCGATAAGGCAGGCTGCCTTACTGCTTCCTATATCAAGAACGGCACAATGACGCATTTTATGCCCTCCGAATCAGCTTGAGTACATATTGTTCAAAATATGCTGCTTAATTATATCACAGCCACAATATGTTGTGCAACCCTAATTCGGTGAAAAATAGAATGAATTTGTAAACAAACCGTGACGGCTCCCTGCTCCCGAAGCTGCCATGGGTTTTCGCCTTGCGCAATGCGTCATGCGCGGGCCGTTATTCGGTTTTTATCACACCTGCCTGCGCAGGAGGATCTGCTGTTTATTCGCCGTCCCCGCCCGTATCCGCGTCGCCGCCGTCGCCGGCCGCGTCGGGGTCCTGCGTTTCGTCGGGATCCTGCGTTTCATCGGGGTCCTGCGTTTCGTCGGGATCCTGAGTTGCATCGGGGTCCTGAGTTTCGGCGGGCTTCTCGGTGGGATAGGCTATTTCCGCACGGCCGCCGCTCAAAACGTAAACCACAGCGCCGTCAAGCCTGGCCTTGTCCATTGAGTCGAGTATGGCAAAGGCTCTGGCGGTCTTTTCGGGGGCGTCGGCGGCGTCGCCAAGCATCAGCGTAACGCCCGAAACGGTAACGAGCTTGATGCTTGCCGAGTTTGCAATGTCAAGGTATTTTATCTCGCCGCTGCGCTCGCCCAGCGCCCCGACGATCTCCATAAGCGTATAGGGCCTCAGCGCGCTGCGGTCGGCGTCCACACGCGTGCCTGTGGTAAAGCCCACGCTGTCCAGGCCGTAAACGGGCAGCAGGCCGTCAAGCCCGTCGGAGCGGCCCACGGCAAGCACGAACCCGTCGCGGTCGGCTACCGTGTACCTGCCCGATGACGAGCGTATCGCCATGAATTCGCTGCGCTCCTTAACGGCTATCTCAAGCCTGTCGGGGAATATGCGGCGTATGCCGATGCAGTCAAGATACGGGTCGGAGCTGACCGCGCGCTTTGCCTCGCCCAGATCGTACAGAAACAGATTCCGCCCCGTGTACAGCCCGGAAAGGTTAATAACCTGTTCGGCCGGGTATTTTTCGCACCCGACCACCGTTATGCTTTTTACGTTGGCGTACAGCATCAGAAACAGCACGGCCCCGCCCAGAAGAAGTATCAGGCCGCCTGCCCAGGAGAGCAGCCTTATGCGCTTTTTAACGGTTTCGTCCGCGAGCCATGCGCGGCGCTCTTCGCGCTTTTTCTCGCGCAGTTTTGCGGCGCGCTCCTTTGCGGCTTCGCGCTGTGCGGCGCGTTCCTCGCGCTCGGCCTCTTTTGCGGCGGCGCGTTCCAGGCGCCCGGCTTCCTTTTCCGCGCGCTTTTCCTCGGCGGCCTGTGCCGCCTGCTGCTTTTTCTCCAAACGGAGCGTCTCGCGTGATTCGCGCACGGCGGCCCTTTCAAGCTCCGCCTCGTCCTTTGCCGCCTCGCGGTTCTCAAGCTCCTCGGCCCTCTCGGCGCGCTCCCTGTCCTTCAGCTCCGCCTTTTCGGCTTTTTCGGCCTCGCGCCGGGCTTTTGCCTTTTCGCGCTCCACGGCGGAGCGGCGGCGGTTTTGCTCGCGGTCTTCGGCCTTTTTCAGCTTTTCAAGCTTTCGCTCATCCCGCTTTACTATGCGTATAAGCGCCTCTTCCTCAGCGTCGGCGGTGCGGCCGAGGGGAAAAACGTCAAGCTCGTCCGGCGCGCGCTTTGCGGCTTGCGTCCGCCTGTGCGCGGTGCGCGGGGGTTCGGCCTCACGCACGGGCTGAGGACTCTCTCGGCCTGCGGGCCCGTCCTTTGCCGGGCTCCCGCTGCCGTACAGCGAATAAGGCCTGCTCAGATTAAGCGCGGGCTTGGTTTCGGGGCTTTCCTTCAGGCGCTGCTCCCTTGCGCGGCGCATTCTTTCGCCCGTATTACTCCTGCTGTTTTGGTCCGGCATTCTTGGTCGTCACCTTTGTATAGCGTGAAACGCTGAGTATTAGCCCCATGGCGGTAAGGAACACCACCATGGACGTGCCGCCGTAGCTTATAAACGGCAGCGTCTGACCGGTCGTGGGCATAGCGCCGCTGACGACCGCAACGTTCAATATGACCTGTACGGCAAGCACCGAGGCAATGCCTGCGGAAAGCAGCCTGCCGTAACGGTCAAAGGCGTTCATGGCGACCTTTACAGAGCGCCAGATGACCGCCATATACATGGAGAGCAGCCCGAGTATGCCCGCAAAGCCCAGCTCCTCGCCGATTATCGCAAGTATGTAGTCGTTCTCTCTCTCGGGCAAAAAGCCCAGTTTCTGCCTGCTGAAGCTCAGCCCCTGACCGAAAAAGCCGCCGCTGCCCAGCGCGATCTTCGCCTGGTTGAGCTGATAGTTCCTGCCGAGCAGGTCGCTGTTCTGATCGAGGAAGCCGAACAGCCTTTCAGCGCGGTAGCCCTTCAGAAGTATGAGCAGCAGCGCCATGCCGATGCCGACGACAAGCAGCGCCAGCCTGTGCGAACGCATCGTGCCGCCTATGTACAGCATTATGTACATAAGCACGCACAGTATCGCCGCCATGGACATATTGGGCTGCAGCAGTATCAGTACTACGGGCGGCGCCACAACCAGCACGCAGGGAAGCACGCCCACGATCAGGTGCTGCATATTGACGGCCCGGCTCATTATACCCGCCCAGGTCATTATCAGCACCACCTTGCAAAGCTCCGAGGGCTGCAGGCTGAAAAACCCGATATCCAGCCAACGCTTTGCACCGAGTATGCTCGTGCCCCATTTAAGCGTTGCCGCAAGCGAGGCGATCGCCGCCGCGTACAGCGCGATCATGACCCAGCCATTTCTGAAAACGCGGTAGGGTATAATCGCAGCCGCCGTCATGCCGGCTATGCCGATTGCGAAGAAGGCCATCTGGCGTTTCAGGAAAAACAGCCCGTCGCCTTTTGACGTGATGCCGTAGTAATAGCTTGCGGAGAACATCATGACAAGGCCCAAAGCGCAGATCATCAGTATGAACAGAAGAAGCAGAAAGTCCACCCCGTGCGGCTTGGGCAGGGGCTTTAAGGGCTTGGATTGCCTGCGCTGAATGGCCTTCATATCGGATAAACCTCTGAGTTATAGCGAATTCACGATCTCTTTGAATATCTCACCGCGCTGTTCGTAATCGCGGAACATGCCCCAGCTCGCACAGGCGGGGGAGAGCAGCACCGCGTCGCCGGGGGCGGCAAGGCTCTTTGCGGTCATTATCATTTCGCGGAAGTCCTCGCTTACCGCAATGATCTCGGTAAAGCCCTCGCTTACCGCGTCGCGCATTATCGCCTCGGTGTTTGAGCCGTTGACAACGGCGGCCTTTACCCGGCCCCGCGCCGCACGGAACACCGGACGGTAGTCGGAACGCTTGTCGTAGTTGCCCGCGCCCAAAAGCAGCACGGTAGGCGCGGTCATGGCCTCGATGGCCTTTATGGTGGATTCGGGGTTTGTGCCCTTGGAATCATTATAGTAGGTCACACCGTCAAGTATGCGGGTAAACTCTATCCTGTGCTCCACCCCGCGGAACTCGCGCAGCACGCGGCGCAGCGCCTCAACGTGTACGCCCATGCCAAGCGACAGGCATACCGCGCACAGCGCGTTTTCAAGGTTGTGCGCGCCGATTATCCCAAGCTCGTCTGCGGGTATCACGTCCACCTCTATAAAGCCGCGCCTGTACACTATCATGCCGTCCCGCACAAAGGCGCCGTTTGCCACCTCGTGCTGCCTCGAAAACGTCAGCACCTTCGCCCGGGTCTTGGCCTGCATAACGATGGGGTCGTCGGCGTTGAGCACGGCGATATCGTCCTCGGTCTGATTCTCGAACATACGCATCTTGGCGGCGATGTACGCCTCCATGGAGCCAAAGCGGTTTACGTGGTCTTCGGTTATGTTCAAAAGCCCCGCCGCGTTGCATCTGAAGTCAACGATCGACTCAAACTGCAGCGCCGCGGTCTCGGCAACCACCGTATCGCCCGGGCGCGTTTCAAGCGCGTGCTCGGTTATGGGTATGCCTATGTTGCCCAAAACGAATGTGCGGCGTCCGTCGCCCGCCATTTCGTCGTTCGCCTTAAAGATCTCTCCGGTCAGGGCCGTGGTGGTGGTCTTGCCGTTGGTGCCGCCTATGCAGACAAAGCGCGCGCCGCGGTCGGCATAGCGCCAGCCCAGCTCTATCTCGCCTATGACCTCTATCCCGCGGGCTATCGCCTGCTTTACGAACGGACGGAAGATGGGAATGACGGGGGAGATGACCATAAGATCCACGCCGTCAAGCAGGGCCTCGGGCGGCAGCCCCAGGCGGTTTTCGTATTCTATCCCGGCAAGCGCCTCCTCAAGCCCGTCGATCTCGGACTTGAGGTCGTTGATTATCACGCGGTATCCCTCGTGATACAAAAGCTTTGCGGAGGATACGCCGCTTTTTGCCATGCCCACTATAAGGGCGGTTTTTTTCCGTTCGTTCATATTGCACCTCTTGTATAAGAAAGGTCGGTCGTCGACCGTGTTGTATAAAAAAGCCGCTCGGCCGAGCCGCGCCTGCAAAAGCCGATTCTTCTTTTGCAGACGCCCTCAAGCCGCATTCGGGCTGTAGGCTTTGCGGGCGTACCAAGTGCCAACATGAAACACGCCTTCAAAGCTTCCGGGCCGAACGGCAGAATAACGCATCACATAAACAGCATCAGCGCGGCAAGGCACGCGATCGCCGTTACGATCATGTACCCGGAGACCACCTTGGTCTCGGGATATCCCTTCAGCTCGAAGTGATGGTGAAGGGGAGCCATTTTGAATATCCTCTTGCCGTGGCGCAGCTTGAATGAGCCTACCTGCAGCACCACGCTCACCGCCGAGGCCACTATGCAGCAGCCCATCAGCAGGAACAGTATGAAGTGGCGCGAATACAGCACCATTGCGCTTATCGCGCCGCCCAGCGCCATGGAGCCCGTGTCGCCCATGAACACCTTGGCGGGGTAACTGTTTTTTGAAAGGAACCCCAGGCAGCCGCCCGCTACCGCAAAGCAGAACACGGCCATATCGGTCATACCGTCGGCTTCGGCGGTCATGATGGGGGCTTCGGCAAAGGCGGAGGCAAACGCGCGCCCGAGATACAGGAATATCACGCCCATTGCAAGGGAGTAGATCAGCGTAACGCCGGAGGCAAGCCCGTCAAGCCCGTCGGTGAGGTTTACGGAGTTGACTATCGCAATAACGGTGAACATAACGAGCGGTATGTAGAAATACCCCAGATCGACCTTTACGCGGCCAGTCGCAAACCATATTTCGGAGCCGATGTATTTGTAGGCAAACACCGCGACCACCGCCGAAAGCAGCAGCTGGGCGATTATCTTCTGGTAGGCGCGCAGGCCGAGGTTGCGCCTGTGCTTGGCCTTGATAAAGTCGTCAAGGAAGCCGACAAGCCCGAACCCGACCGTCATTATAAGCGCGGGCACGGTGAACCACAGCGCGATGTCCCATTTTGAAAACGCCAGCGACGCCGCGATAATGCCTATCACAAACATTATGCCGCCCATGGAGGGGGTGCCTTCCTTGGCGGAATGCGCGTGAGGGCCCTCCTCACGCTCCACCTGGCCGTACTTTAAGCGGCGCAGCATGGGTATGAAGAAGGGGGCTATCGCCATAACTATGGCGGCGGCTGAGATAAACGCCAAAATCGTGCGGGTTACGTCCTGCATCCTGTGTTCCTCCGTCGGCGGCGCGGGGCCGCTTCTTTATGCCTTGCGAAGCTCGTTCAAAAGCTCGGCAACTACGACTTTTTCATCAAACGGGTACTTGACCCCGTTGATCTCCTGATACGTTTCGTGGCCCTTGCCTGCAAGCACCACAACGTCGTTTTCGCCCGCGTGCGTCAGCGCGTAGCGTATCGCCTCACGGCGGTTTTCTATCACCTTGTACTCAACGGCGGTCTTGTTCACGCCCTCAAGCACGCTCTTTATAATGCTCATCGGGTCCTCCGTGCGGGGGTTATCCGACGTGACCACGCAAAAGTCCGAGTACCGCCCGGCGGCTTCGCCCATTATGGGGCGCTTGGCGTGGTCGCGGTCGCCGCCGCAGCCGAACACCGAAATGATCCTGCCCTTTGCAAACCCGCGCACAGAGGTCAAAAGGTTTATAAGCCCGTCGGGGGTGTGGGCAAAGTCCAGTATCACGGTAAAGGGGAACCCGTCGGAGGGCAGCGCCTCCATGCGGCCCGTCACGCCGGAAACCGCGGCAAGCCCCTCGGCTATCTTCTCCAGCGGGAAGCCGAGCCTTAAACAGATCCCCGCCGCCAGCATCGCGTTGAACACGTTGAAAAGCCCGGGTATGGGCACGGTAATGTGACATGAGCCTGCGGGGGAGGTCATATCGAACTCCACGTTGCGGTCGCAGATCTCTATCCCGTTCGCGTAAATGTCGGCGGGCTCGCGCACGGCGTAAGTCATGCGGGGTATGTCCAGCCCCTCCAAAAGCTTTTCGCTGTGCGGATCGTCGGCGTTGACCACGGCAAACGCGCTGCGCTCAAACAGCTTTTTCTTGGCGGCAAGGTAGTTTTCAAAGGTCTTGTGGTAGTCCAGATGATCCTGCGTGAGGTTCGTAAAGCCGCCCACCTCGAATTCAAGCCCGTAAACGCGCTCCTGATCCAGCGAATGCGAGCTGACCTCCATTATCACAAGGTCCACGCCCTCGTCGGCCATCATTCGCAGTATCTCCTGCAGCTCGGTGGATTCCGGCGTGGTGCGCTGGGTGGAAATGACCCGGTCGCCTATTATGTTGCGTATCGTGCCTATAAGCCCCACCTTAAGCCCGCATTTTTCGGCTACGGACTTTATCATATAGGTGGTGGTGGTTTTGCCGTTGGTGCCGGTGACGCCGATTATCCTCAGCCCCCTTGCGGGGTACCCGTAAAGCTTTTGGGCAAGCACCGCCATAGCGCGGCGGGAGTTTTCGGCTATGACCTGAGGCACGAGCAGGGGAAGCTCGCGCTCCACAATGAGCGCGGCCGCGCCGTTTTTAACGGCGCTTTCGGCAAAGACATGCCCGTCCATAAACGTGCCCACCACGCAGGCGAACAGCTCTCCGGGCTTTACCCTGCGCGAATCATACTCTATCCTGCTGATATCGGCGTCGCCGCCTGTCAGCCTCATGTCGGTTCCTTCGATCAGTTTTGAAAGAAGCATGGTCAAATCCTTTCCGTCAGTCGTCCTCTGTTTTGGGAGGGTCGAGCTTGAAATAAACCTTTATCGCCCTGCCGACCTTTACCACCGTGCCGGGCGAGAATTCCTGCTTATAGACCTTGCCCGCCGGGTCGTCCGTATCAAACTCGGGCACAAGGCCCATTGCGGTAAGCCCGTCGTAGACCTCCAGCGGGGTCAGTCCCTTAAGGTCGGGCACCTTGACGTACAGCGTGCGGTCGTCTTCACCGTCCTCAATGTCGCCTATAACTCCGGTGTACAGCAGCACTTCGCTGCCCTGCGGGACCTTTTCGCCCGCGGCGGGCAACTGAGAAACCACCTTGTCGGCGCTCTGCGCGCTGCACGCAAGACCCGCTTCCTCAAGCGCGGCCTTCGCCTTTGCATAGCTCATGCCGCAAACGTCCGGCACCTCCACCGTCACGGTGTCCGCCGTGGGGCTTATGCCGCTGTAATGCAGCACGTCCTCAAGCACGCTCTTTACAAAAGGCGCAGCCACGGTGCTGCCGAATATCTCGCCGACCTTCGGCTCATCCACCAGTATCAGGCAGACGAAGCGCGGGTTCTCCGCGGGGGCAAACCCCACGAACGAGCAGATATAGCTGCCCTCCTTGACGCGGTGGTATTCGTCGTATTTCTGCGCGGTGCCGGTCTTGCCGCCCACGCTGTAACCCTCTATCTTGCAGTTTCGGCCCGTACCGTTGTCAACAACGCTCTGCAGTATCCCGCGCACTATGCGGCTGGTCTGCTCGCTTATCACGCGGCGCACGGGGGCTTTGTCGGCCTCGTAAACGGTGTTGCCCTGCGGGTCAACCATTTTTTCGATCAAATACGGGGCGTAAAGCTCGCCGCCGTTTACCGCGGCGCTGACCGCCGTGCAAAGCTGCAGCGGCGTCACCGCAATGCTCTGACCGAAGCCTATTCTTGCCAGGTCGTTGTCAGTTACGTATTTCTGGCCCATCATTATGCCCGACGCCTCGCCCATAAAGTCGGAGCCGACCGTGCGCCCCAGGCCGAAGGCGTACAGGTAATCGTACAGCTTTTCCTTGCCCATGCCCAGCGCCATCTGCATAAAAGCGCAGTTGCAGCTGTTTTCGGCGGCCTTTATAATGTCCTCGGAGCCGTGCCCGGCGCGGCGCCAGCAATGCACGGTCTCGCCGTTGACGTTGTAGCTGCCGGAGCAGTAATAGCTCGACTGCAGGTCGGCCTCGCCGGAGTCGAGCGCGGCGGCAAGGGTGAGTATCTTCATGGTGGAGCCGGGCTCATACACGTCCGTCACAAGGCGGTTGCGCATGAGGTCGGCAAAATTCTCGTCGTTGCGGGGCAGATCGTTCAGGTTTGCCGAGGGCATGGTCGCCATGGCAAGCACGGCGCCCGTGCGGCAGTCCATCAGTATGCCCTGTGCGTTTTTGGCGGAGTTTACCTCCACGGCTTCGGCAAGCGCCTTTTCAAGGTAGCGCTGATCCACGCTGTTTATGGTGGTGACAAGGTCAAGCCCGTCGACGGGCTCCGTAACGGAGCTTGAGCCGTAGGGCAGGGGATTGCCCCTGCTGTCGGTCTCTATGTGCTGAGCGCCCTCCGTGCCCGAAAGCTCGGTGTTGAACATCCTTTCAAGCCCGTCAAGGCCGCGGCTGTCTATGTCCGTATAGCCCATTACCTGCGAAAGCAGACTGCCCATGGGGTAATAGCGCTGCGTGTCAAGGGATATGCTGACGCCGCTGCCCAGCTTCAAAGCCTCGACCGCCTCCTTGGTGGGGGCGTCTATCTGGCGCTTTACAAGCCGTTCCCAGCGCGTCTGGTTTTTTGCGTCGGCGAGGGTCTGCTCATAGTCCACGTTCAGCAGCCGCGAAAGCTCCGACGCTATCCTTTCCGCGTCGTTTTCGTCTATCTGCTTGGGCAGAAGCACCACCTTGTACACGGTGCCGTTGGTTGCAAGTATGCTGCCGTTGGCGTCCAGGATCTCGCCTCTGGCGGCGGGGAGCTTCACTTCACGGGTCCACTGGTCCATCGCCTGACGCTGAACTTTTGACGCTGACAACACCTGCAAATAAAACAAGAATCCGGTGAGCACAACGAATAACACGGCGTACCACCAGAATGTAAAAAGGATTCGCTGCTTGAGCGTATGCTTTGGCTTTGATTCGGTTTTGGCAAGCTTCAGGCGCCGCCTGTGCTTTCCGGTTTGTGCGGTCTCCACTGACTACACCTCCGCTGCTTTATGAGAGGCTCAGTTCCCGTTACCTCCCCTTACGGGATAACTCATACCCGCATCCGCCGCCGCTCTCTGGGCGGCCTCGGTATCTATCGATTCAAGGTAGGTGCGCTCGGCGCTTTTGACGTCGATCTGCATCCGGCTCACGCTCTCGTTAAGGTCGTTTATCTGCTTCTGCACCGCCGAAATATTATTGTAACCCGAAACGGTAACGATGAGCGCCGCCGCCGCAACGAACACGCAGGCTATCGCTGCGGCTTTTGCAAACACCTTGCGCTCGCGCAGCAGGTCAAGAAGGGTGCGCCTCTTATCGGCGGGAGCCGCCGGCACCAACACGGGGCGGCGCGGCGCGGCCGTTTCGGGTTCCGCCACGCGGGTGTACGGAAGAGCCTCGCTCTTAATGGCAAGGTTTCCGCGGCTGGGGGAATAGACCCTTATATCTTCAAGCCGCTTCCGTTTGTTGGTCTCAGGCATACTCATCTTATTCGTCCTCTCGGTGCTTTATGAAAACTCGTTTTCGGTCCTTCGTATTGCCCTGAGCTTTGCGCTGCGCGAACGCGGGTTGCGCTCAAGCTCGTCTTTGCCCGCCGTCAGGGGCTTTCCCGTCAAGATCTCCGCCATGGGCTTCCTGCCGCAGGTGCATATCGGCGCCGAGGGCGGACAGGTGCAGGGGTTTTTAAGCTCACGAAACAGGTTCTTGACTATCCTGTCCTCGAGCGAATGGAACGTTATCACGCACAGCACCCCGCCCGGGTTCAAAAGCGATGCGGCGCTGCGTACCGCAGCTTCAAGCCCGTCAAGCTCGGAGTTGACCTCTATGCGTATCGCCTGAAACGTGCGCCTTGCGGGGTGGGGCCCCTCGCGCCTTGCGGCGGCGGGTATCGCGGCCTTTATCACAGCGGCAAGCTCCGTAGTTGTTTTTATGGGAGCTTTTTTGCGTTCGTCCGCTATCGCGCCGGCTACCCGCCATGCAAAGCGTTCCTCGCCGTAATCGCGTATTATCTCAAACAAGCGGCGCTGCTCATACCCGTTTACCACGTCGTAAGCGGTAAGCGGCGCGCCCCTGTCCATGCGCATGTCAAGCGGCGCTTCTTCGCCATAGCTGAACCCGCGCGTGCCGTCGTCAAGCTGATGCGAGCTTACGCCCAGGTCAAGCAGTATCCCGTCCGCGCCCGCGGCCCCGTATTCCGCAAGGGGCAGCAGCGCCTTCATATCAAAGAAATTGCCGTGTATCGCGTGAAAGTTCGGGAACCTTTCAAGCCTTTTGCACGCGGCCCGTATCGCCTCTTCGTCGCGGTCTATGCCAAAATGCACGGAGCTTTGCGGCAGCCTTTCAAGTATCCCCTCGCTGTGGCCTCCGCCGCCCAGAGTGCCGTCTACCGTCACCCGGCACCGCTCGGGGGTCAAAAGCTCCAGCACCTCCTCAAGCATTATCGGGGTGTGATAGGAGCTTTCGGTCATTTCAGATTCCTGACCTCCTCCGCATTGCGGGAGAGGGCCTCCTCCAACTCGCGCTCGTCATAAGCGCGGTTGTTGCGCTCAAGCGCCTCGGGCTCCCATATTTCAAAGACGGGGTTGTTCGATTTGATGTTTGCGGTAAGCACCGCGCTGCCCGTAATGCCGGCATAGCGCAGGTTGTCCGCATCCACCGTCATTCGGCGCTTCTGGTCAAACTTGCACCCGCAGGCGTACTGCAGTATGTGGCGCGAAACGTCGGCATAACGCTTGTCAGTGGGAGGGTTGTGCGCAAAATCGTCTATCATGGCGTCGTACGCCTTTACCGTCAGCGCGGTCAAAAACCGTTCGCCGGAGGCGGACCTATCGCGTATTACAACGACGCTCTCGCCGAGGTCGGCCTGCCACGCGGAAGGCACTATCAGCCTGCCCTGCGCGTCGACCGTTACCGTACTGCGTCCTACGATCATATCGCACCTCCCAAAGAATACTCTTACGTTTTGCACCCGATATATGGGGGCAGTTTTATAAGGTAGAACAATTATACAACGGGCAAAGCCTGATGTCAACCCTTTTTGTACCTATTTCGGGATTTTTTTAGTAAAATTAACCCTAAACGGACCTATTGGGGGCTTGCGGCCGCTGTCTGCCCGGTTTATAATGTTAAGAGAAAATTCATGGAGATACAAAAATGGAACTGATACTTGCCAGCGGCTCCGCCCGCAGGCGCGAACTGATGGCCCTCTGCGGGTATGAATTCACCGTGTGCGCCTCCTCCGCAAGCGAGGACGCCCGGGCCGATTCCCCGCGCGCGCTCGTCGAGGCGCTTTCGCTTAAAAAGGCCGTCTCCGTTTGGGAGTCGCTCCCGTGCCCGCGCAGGAGCGGGGCCGTCGTGATAGGCTCCGACACCGTCGTAACGCTGGACGGCGCGGTCCTGGGCAAGCCCTTGGACGCCGCGGACGCCGCGCGTATGCTCCGCATGGAAAGCGGGCGCGAAAACGTGGTCGTGACAGGGCTTGCGCTTGTGTATGAGAGCGGGGGACGCATGGCCTCCCGCGTGCTTTCCGACGCCGCGCGGGTGCGCTTCTCTACCCTTGACGAGGACGAGATATCGGCCTACGTCGCCACGGGCGACCCCCTGGACAAGGCCGGTGCCTACGGCATACAAGGCCCCTTCGCCAAGCACGTCCGCGGCATTTCGGGCAGCTTCTATACGGTCATGGGCCTGCCGGTGCATCTTCTGTACAGCGAGCTGAAAAAGCTCGGCATACTGCCGGGCAGGGCCTGACCCGCCCGCGGCGCTGCGCCCCACGCTTTTTAGCAGACCGTATCCCCGGCCTGCTTTTTGTTTGCTTGCGGCCGGGTCCGCCGCCCATTCCGAAAACGACTGCGGCGCCGCGCTGCTGCTTGCGGCGGGACTGGCGCTGCTCATCTGCTTTCTGGTCTGCAAAAGGCATATAAACCGCGCCGTCAGGGGCGAGGCCGAAGCTTAAAAAAAACCGCCGCAAAACGGCGTGCGGAGCGGGCTTGCCCGCAAAAAACCCGGTGCGAAGAAGGGCTCTTCACACCGGGTTCGTTATTTGCTTTTTTCGCGCCGCGCAAAGCCCGCCCGGGCGTTTGACGGTCAGACCTCCATCGGATCCTCGTCGGTCTCTATCTCGGGCATGGGGGGCAGCTCCTCAAGCGAGTGCAGGCCGAAGCGCCTCAGGAACGCGTCCGTCGTGCCAAAGAGCATGGGCCGGCCTACCGCGTCCTTTCTGCCAAGCTCGCGTATGAAGCCCTGCTTTAACAGCTGCGATACCGCATACTCGCACCGCACGCCGCGCACGGCCTCTATGTCGGCCCTCGTCACGGGCTGGCGGTAGGCTATCACCGACAGCGTTTCCATCATGGAATCGGACAGGTTCTTTTCCTGCGGCGGCGCAAGCAGGCGCACCAGCCAGTCGTTGTATTCGGGCGCCGAAACGAGCTGCACCGTGTCGTCAGTCGTGAAAAGGCGTATGCCCCGCTTTGCCGAGGCAAGCTCCGATTCAAGCTCGCCCAAAAGCACGTTCAGTTCAAGCGCGTTCATCTGAAAAACGCGCGTCAGCTCCGCCTTGGGCAGGGGTTCGCCCGCAATGAACAGCACGCTTTCAAGCGCGCCCATCAGCTCTTCCCGTTCAAGATCCGCCGCGCCCGCGGGGAGCGCGTTTTCGTTAGTCGTTTCCATAGCCGTCCTCTGTTTCGTCGTCGTAGCTTAAATCGGTATCGTCCTCGATAAGGCTTGCCTCCGCTATCTCTATGTCGCCAAAGCCCGTTTCCTGCCTCAGGCGCACCTCTCCGCGGCGCATCATCTCAAGCAGCGACATGAACGTGACGATTATTTCAAGCTTGCCGCGCCCCTCGGTATAGTCCAAAAAGCTGATCCTTCCGCCCTTTTGACGCAGCGCCGCGCGTATCGAGCCGGAGCAGGCGCGTATCGTGAACCTGTCGGCCTGCACGGCCCGGATTGGAGCGGCCTTCTCCTCCTCGGGCAGGCGGTCAAGCGCCGCAAGCAGCGCACGGTAAAGCCCGTCCACCGTCGTGTCCTTCAGTATTATCTCACGCGGGGGCAGGGGGTACTCCGTGGGCAGCCTGCCGTGCATCAGCGCCGCCTCGCCGTAAAGCTCCCGCAGGCCCTTCGAGGCCTCCTTGAACGCCTTGTATTCTCTGAGCTGACGTATCAGCGCCTCGCCGGGGTCCTCCTCTTCGTCCTCGGCCTCGACGCGGGGCTTGGGCATAAGCACGCGCGACTTCATGTAAACAAGCGTCGCCGCCACGGTTATGAAAGAGGAGGCCTGCTCCATATCAAGCTCGTCAAGGTCCGAAAGATAGCTTAAAAACTCGGACGTTATCTCCGAAACGTAGACCTCGCGTATGTCCACCTCCGCCTTTTCGATAAGGAACAGAAGCAGGTCGAGCGGGCCGTCGAACTGCTTTATGTGTACATGGTAGCCCGGGCTTTTTTCAAGCTCTTCCATGCGTTACCCCACGAAGGACGCAAACAGGTTCCAGAACACGGAGTACAGCCAGCTTGCCGCCGTGCCGACAAGCGAAAAGCTGCTGACCCTTGAAAGCACCACCGAGAGTATCAGGAACCCGTAAAGCAGGAACCTGCCGTTGCGGTGCAGCCACATGACCGCCTGCGGCCCTATGAGCTTGCCCAGAATCAGGTCGAAAATATGCGAGCCGTCCAGCGGATAAAGCGGCAGCAGGTTGAATATGGCGAGAGCGCAGTTCATAATGCCCATTATGTCAAGGAAGAGCTGCAGGTACTGGTTGGGAAGCTCCCCGCGGTTTATCGCAAGCACCGAAAACAGCACGGTGAGCCCCGCGCTGACAAACGCGAGCAGAAGGTTCATGAAAATGCCGGCAAGGCTTACGGTGGCTTCGCCCAGGCGGTAATTCCTGTAATTGCGCGAATTGACGGGCACGGGCTTTGCCCAGCCGAACCCCACGATAAGCAGCATCAGCAAACCGGCGGGATCTATGTGGGCAAGCGGATTCAGCGTCATGCGGCCCATGTTGCGGGCGGTGTTGTCGCCGTTCAGGTGCGCGACAAATGCGTGCGCCCATTCGTGCGCCGAAAGGGACAGCACTATTGCGATAAGGTACATCCCCGCATATATGAGTTTGGTGCGAAGATCGCCCTCGCCCAAGAGCGTTTGTATCAGCATTTTTACTCCTTTTTGCGCCGAGGCGCACAGATTCAAACTTTATTATACCCTCAAAACGGACCTGATGCAATATAAAAAACCGGGGGACAGCCCCCGGCATAAAACAACCTGCTCAAATATCAAAGCTCACCTGCTCGGCGCCGTCCTTTTCGATGCAGGGGTCAAGCACCAGCACGCGGTCCTCGCCCAAGGTGTTGCGGTAGATGCTTGCCTCGCAGTCGTTGAGCTTGTGAATGCGGCAGTCCTGAACGGTGGAGACGAAATTCTGACAGTCGTCAAGCTCGCTCAGCGCACAGACGGGCGTCCTGAAATGCATGGGTATAACGACCGAGGGACGAAGCGAATTCGCAAACTCGCGCGCCTCAAGGTAGTTGAGCGTATAGGTGCCGCCGATGGGCACCAGCAGCACGTCCACAACGCCAATCTCTGCAAGCTGCTCCTTTGAAAGCTGATGCCCTATATCGCCCGCGTGGAGGATGCGCATACCGTCCATCTCGTAAAGGAACATGGTGTTGGCGCCGCG
The DNA here is from genome assembly GCA_017539215.1 of Clostridia bacterium. GTDB lineage: Bacteria > Bacillota > Clostridia > Christensenellales > CAG-138 > UBA3857. Next base: position 17,881 of record JAFYHI010000060.1, read on the forward strand.
CTTTGCGCCGCCCTCATTGTCGTGGAACGCGGCAAAGCCGGTGATCTTAACGCCGTTTACGCAGTAGCTGCCCGGCTCGGTCATGATGAGCGGGCTGCCGCAGGCGGCCTCGATGTAGTTATGGTCGAAATGCCCGTGGCTTACCGTCAGGCCGTCGCATTCGATATTCTGTAAACTGTACCCCGTGCCGGGACCGCAGGGGTCGGTGAGTATCCTGACGCCGTTTTCGTCCGTCAGGAGAAAGCAGGATTGACCGTACCATTTTATATTCATACTGTTACCTCGTTTCTGTATTCTCGTACGCCCACGCGTCTATCGCGCAGGCGCAGGCCAACGCGGCTCCGGCCCCCAGTATCGGGCGCCGCCGGTTGTTGTCAAGCGTTGTTTCGCACGCCTTTAAGGCTATGCTGCGTGAATGCTGAGTATCCGCAAAAAGCGTCAGCAAAAGCGCTCTTCGCGCGCCCTCGTCGCAGGGAACGTACCCGGCGTCCGGCGCAAGCCTTGCCGCGTGCAGCAGCCCCGCCTTTATGCAGTCGGCGTTTGCGCCAAGCTCAAACCGCTCCGGCATGCCTGCTCCGCGCCCCGCAGCGGACGCCGCAAGCAGCTCCACCGCGGCGGGACTCAGCGTCATATTCAAAAAGCCGCCGCGTGATTCAAGCGATTCAAGCAGGGGCGACCCTCCAACGGACACCCCTGTCAGAATATTATATACCGTATCCGCCCCGATGTCAAGCCCGTATTTTGCGGGCAGGGGTGAGCATACGTCGTAAGCCCCGCCGAAGAACAGCAGATCGCAGGGCTGCGCCTCGGGAAATACGCGCCTAAAAACCGGCAGCAGCGCCGCCGTTATCAGCCGGCGGGCGTGCATCAGGCCCCCTTCGCGGGCACGTTCGCCTCGGTCTCGCCCGTGCCTGCCGCGCGCGCCGCCCGTATTTTCTCATCGGAGGCTTTGGGGTCGTGCGCCTGCGTCTCCGGCGCGGCTCCCACGGCCTTGCCGGGCTTAGCCTCGGAAGCGGGCTTTGATTTTTCAGCCTTCTTACGCGCCTTTTCGTCAGATCTCTTTTCGGCGTTTTTTGCGGTTTTTTCGTGTTTCTCCGCGCTTTCGGCAGCTTCGGCCTTCGCCTCGCGTCCCGCGGCCGCCTCGGCCCTCGTCTTTATCTCAAGCCTGCCGCGCTCGGCGGGGGTCAGCGACGAGGCCTTGTACCCCGTTTTGACGCCGCGCCCGTAAAGCCAGTCGTGCATGCGGATGTGGTGCACGGTGAAGGGATAGTCCGTCGCAAGCACGCGGACCCTGCTCGAAAGCTTGGGCAGCAGCATGAATACCGCGATAAGCACCGCAAGCACCGCCGCCAGCATCCAAAGGGGAGCGCTGCTCTCGGCGGCGATCACGCCCAGGCCCGGGCTGGCATAGGCCAAAAGCAGGTGCGACAGCACCGCGGGTATCCCGGAGCGCAGCCTCCAGGTGACGAGCCCTTCGATAAACCCTATGAAGCAGGCCGCGGCGGCCGCCGCAAACGGGGCGCTGTAAAACACGCCCAAAAGCTCGGCGGCGCGGCTTGCCGCAAGATAAACGCACAGCCCGCAGATAACGGGAGCAAGGACTATCGCGGCAATGGGATGCACCCTTTCAAGGAAGCTGAACACGATCCCGCGGAATATGACCGCCATCATGACGGCTGCGATGAGCATATAGGGGATATGGTTCCACTCGCCCTCGGCGCAGACCCTGAGCTGTTCGCAGAACGCGATAAAGTCGCCCCAGCGGTCGGGCATAAGCTCAGGCCCGAAGCCTATCACGACGAGCCCCGCAAGCAGTGTAATGGGCGCAGTAAACAAAAGCGCAAGCGGGTTGAACCAGTTGAACCCGCCGCAGTCGTGGGGCGGACGCAGCCCCAGAAGGAAGGCGATAAGCGCAAGGCAGCAGGCGGTCAAAAAGGCGGTGCGCAGCACCTGCGGGGTGTTTTGGCGCATTGCTTCGCGCACGGACTGCTCAACGTACCCGGGCTCAACGTCGGCCCCGCTCTCTGCAATGCGGGCCTCGGTCATGGAACGGGCCTTCTGCTCGAACCTTTCGGGCACGGAGTAGAACGGGTAGACGAATGCAACGGTGACAAGCGCCGTCAAAAGCAGCAGCCAGATTACCCTTAAAACCTTCATACGATCACACCTCTGACACCAAACCTGCAATAATTGCGCGGGCCTGCAAGGGCATACTCGCGCATTCTTTCACTTACGACATATTATACCAAAACGGGCGCGGCATTTCAAGTATGGAAAGCGGCTTTCGGGCAAGAATAAAACATATATAAACCGACGGTGAAATGAAAGGAAAACGAATATGAAGAAATACCCGTTAAAAAAGAAACGCCGGGGCGTTTTCGCGGCGTTCGCAAAGCGAAACGGAGCATATGCGGCGGCCGCCGCCTGCCTTGCCGTGCTGGGTCTTGCGGCGGCAGGGCTTTGGGCCGGGCCCGACGACGGACAGCCCGCGCGCTCTTCCGGCGACGAGACCCTTGCGGACGTGACGTCAAATGCAGCGCAGACGCCGCTTCCGACCGCCGCAGAGAGCACGCCTGCGTCCGTGCAGCCGGATAAAGGCGTGCGGACGCCCGTTCCCACGCTGGTGCCGGATATGACGAAGGCGCCGGAGCCCTCGCCCTCGCCCGAGGGCAGGAGCCTGGGCGCGTCGCCCGTGGACGGCACGCTCTTAAGGCCCTATTCCATGGATGCGCTCATCTGGTCGGTCACGCTGCGCCAATGGATGACGCATCCCGGCGCCGACATACGCGCGCCCAAGGGCACGCCCGTTTATGCCGCCGGCGCGGGTACCGTCGCGCGGGTGTACGCCGACGACCTTTTGGGCATGACGGTGGAGATAGACCACGGCGGCGGACTGTCAACGCTGTACTGCGGCCTTAAGCAGGAGGTCGGGGTAAAGGAGGGCGACCGCGTAGAGGCGCGTGCCGAGCTCGGCGAGGTGGGAGACACCGCCATAAGCGAGTGCGCCGAGGAGAGCCATCTGCATTTTGAGGTGCGCCTTGACGGGCGCCCCGTCGACCCCGAGGGGTTCGTGCTGATAAAGAAGTAACGGAACAAAAAAGGCTGAGGCGTTCCTGCCTCAGCCCGTTTATACTGATCTACCGCATCCTCAGGTCGATGCTCACGTCGCCGTTTTCGGCTATCGAAAGCGACATCTGCTTTATGTACTTGTCGTAGAACTGCTGTTTCTCGGCAGGGGCCATCTCGATGCGGGTGTTCATAAGCGCGGTGTTGAACATATCGTTCACGTTCAGATGCACGGCGCTTTCAATGTAACTGCGCATCTGCGTCAAAAGCGCGGTCAGCTTTATATCCTCGCTGGTGCCGGAATAAAAGTCGTCAAGATAACAGTAGAATATGCCCGCCTCGTCAAGCGCGGCCTTAATGTCGGGCCCGCACTTGGAGTGCTCCACCATTACAAGGAACTTGGCGTCCGGGAGCTGCTGGATAAGCCCCCAGTAATCCGAGTCGCTCGAGGCCAGCAGGAACGAATCCACCGAGTTCGCATAGAACTCGCGGCAGGTCCTTGCCGAAAGCGTTATGTCCACAAGGGACTTGTTCTGCTTTACGCGCTCTATCATGTTGTGCTCAACGGGTATTCGGGTGTAGCTTTCGAGTATGCCCCAGGCCGTTGCGGTATGCACGTCGTCAAACAGGATTATTTTCGAGATCTTCTGCATCACCTCGTAGTCAAGACCCTTCAGCGTGGCGCACAGGCTGTACGGGTCGGAGTTTTCGCAGTCCACCACTATGACCGTTTTCGTGCTTGAATTGATAAAGTCGTAAATGCTGTTTTTAACGTACGCTCCCGCGTCCTGCACTTTGCTGTGCTCGGTAAAGGTATCCTTATGCCATTTGTACAGCAGGAACGTGAATTTCTTGTCGCTGAACAGTATGTTGCCCTCGTCGCTGGGGCGCCAGTTCAGATACATCTGATAAGGATAGTACGCCTTGTTCTGATAGTAAACCTCCGCAGCGGCCTTTGTGCCCTCCTCGGTCAGACCCTTGGGCATTATGAATATTTCGCGCAAATAGCTCCAGTTTATCCATATGGGGAACAGGCTTTTGCAGTTGTTTATCCTGTCCGAGATAAGGCGGTTTATTTCAATAACGTGATGACAGAGTTTTGTGCTGGATTTTTTATAAAAGGTCACGCCGTCGTATGAAAGCTGCTGAATGCTGTCGCTCGGCACAAGCTCGGGCATCGACAGCACCGATCGGAACTCCGTCCGCATCAATTCGTTTATCCGTTTGAAATTCTTTTCTATCGCGGTCCTGATTATGCACAGATGCCTGATTATCCTTGCGGTCTTGTCACGGTCCATCCGCTCGTAGATAACGAGCTTCGGCGGTTCGTGCTCGTTTTCGAATATGCGTTTCGGCACGCCCAAAAGGTAGGCCACCTTTGAAACTATTTCATAAGTACTGTCCATCCTCTGCGGCTGCTGACCGCGCTGCGCGTCGCCGCCCGCGGCCTCATCGGAGCCTTCGCCCTCCGCGGCCTCATCGGAGACTTCCGCGGCCTCATCGGAGACTTCCGCGGCCTCATCTGAGAGTTCCTCTTTTTCGTCTGGGTCCTGAGCGGCCTGCTCCGCGGGCGTGCCGCCCGGCGTCTCTTCGGACCCGGACAGGGCCTGCGTCCCAATGTCTGCAGGTCCGGCTTCCGCTGCGGCGCTTTGCAGATCGGCTTCCTCGGGTTCTTTTTCAAGCTCGGGCTTAATAAACGGCGTATATCCCATGAGCTCGTCGTAACTCATAATGTCTTCCTCCTTTCGGTTGATGACAGCATTATACAACCTCCGGCGGTAATATGCAAGCCTTACAGCATAGCGGCTTTTGCAAGAGAGGGGGACGCCGCCAGCTTCATCAGTCCGAGAGCAGCCGCCTGACGTGCGCCGGGGCAGACGCGCACTGGCACGTTCAGGCGAAGCTCAAGCTCCTCGTCCAGCCCGTATAAAAGGCTCCCCCCGCCGATAAGCGTGATCCCGCCCGTCATAAGGTCGGCCGCCGCATCGGGGGGCAGGGCCGATATGGCCTCCGTCAGCTCCCGCACAATGACGTCAACGTGGGGGCGCAGCGCCTCGCGCAGCAGAGTCGGCTTTATCTCGCGGCAGCAGGTCGGCCCGCCCATCGCCTCGCGTCCGCTTGCGCGGATCACGGGCAGGTCAAGGTTTTTCTTTATGGATTCGGCGGTTTTTGCGGTGGTGACAAAGCCGCCCTCGGCAAGACGGGCGCGTATCAGCCTGTCGAAATGCACGCTCCCCGCGCGTGAGAAGGTGCCGCGTATCACGCCGCCGTTTGCGAATACCGCCGTTTTAAGCGTTTCGCGGCCTATGTCCGCCACCATGAACGCGCGTTCCGAGTGCGGGTCGAGGCCCGCTCCCAGAGCCCCCGCCAAAGCGGAGTCCGCCAGCCCCACGGCACGAAAGCCCGCCTCCGCACATGCCTCGCGCAGGGCGGCGTTGGCGGCGGGCGTCCCCTCGCCGGGAGCTGCGGCAAGCACCTGCACCCCGTAAAGCGAGCGTCTTTTCAAAAACCTCAGCACCATGCGCCGCAGCATCAGCGCGGTCAGCTTAAGCTCCGCCACGCCCCCGCGCACGGGATAGACCTCCGCCGCGCCCAAAAGACGCGACGCGGGCTCGCCCACAGCAAGCACCCGCATGCGTTCCGCGGGATCCAGCGCCACCCGCGTGGGCTCCTCGGCAAAGCCCCTCCCCGACGCCAGCCGCGTCGTTTCCGAGCCTATATCGGCACAGACGATCGTTTCAAACATACGTCACCTCCTCAGTTCGTTCATTGATAATTATTCCCCGGAGGCCGCCGTCAAAACGCATCCGCGCCCGCTTTTTTCCGCGAAAAAAGATATAAAAAAAGACCCGGGCCATGCCGAGCCTTATCCTTGCATAAACCAAACGTCGGTCGGGCCGCGTCACTCCCGCGGGCCTTCCGCGACCGCTTTGAGTATCTCCTCCGGGTCGCGGCCTTCAAGGTCCAGCCCCTCCGCCGAGATAAGTTCCGTATCCGCAATGCCGAAATATGTGCGGCACAGCGCGCTGACATACCCGTAGCCGAAGTCGTAGGGGAGCCCCTCCGCGCCCATGGTCGTAAAGTACCTCATGCGGCGCGCACGGCAAAGGCCGACGGCCTCGCCTGTTTCGGTGAAAGAGAACGTGACGCCGCGCACGCAGACGCGCTCCAAAAACACTTTAAGCACCGAGGGAAACGACAGGTCCCAGTAAGGCGCGCAGACGACTATCTCGTCGGCTGCGGCAAACTCCTTTGCATAGCGGAAACAGGGTGAGGAATAGTCCCCCACCGCAATAAGCGCCTCACGCCGTTCAAGCTCCGCGCCCGACAGCGGGGTCAGCCCCTCGCCGTCAAGAAAAATGCGTACGATCTCGCCCCGAAAGTCCTCGATACGGCTTTCGGCAAGCCGCCTTGTCCGCGAATCGGCGCGCGGGCATGCGTCGATAAACAGCAGACGCACGGGTCACTCCCCTTCCTCGCCGCCGTCTTCGCCTTCCTCGCCGTCCTCGTCTGTCAGCTCGCAGAAAACATCGAAAAGCTCGTCAAGCAGCACTTCGTTGTCCACGGGCTCCAAAGCGTCCTCGCCGCCCGATTTGATTATGTGCATAAAAACTATCTCAACCTCTTCCGCATCGGCGTCTGAAACGGGCGTAAGCGCCATGTAACGCTCGTTTTCGTACATAAAGGTCAGCAGGTGCGTGAACTCAGCCGGGCTGCCCTGCTCGTCTATCAGCGTGATGGTGAGGTTTTCTTCAGGTTTCTGTTCCATATTTCCTCCCGCCCCGAACGGGGCATATGTCTTATTTTACCGGATGAAGGGTCATGTAGCCCTCCAAAATGACCTGCGCGGCGATCTTGTCCACCACCTTGTGGCGCTTCTGCCACTTAAGCTCCGCTTCGTAAAGGAAGCGTTCCGCCGCCATGGTCGAAAGCCGCTCGTCGTAAAAGTCGTGCTCGCCCTGCCAGCCGTCCAAAACCAGCTCCGCAAACGCACGCACCTTGTCGCATGCCGGCCCGTATGAGCCGTCCATGTTGCGCGGCAGGCCGAAAACTATCCTGCACGGCGCCCATTTTGCCGCGGCCTCGCGTATGTAGGCGGCGTCGCGGGCGTCGTCGCCGGTGCGTGTGTAGGTCTCAAGCCCCTGGGCGGTAAAGCCCAATGCGTCCGTCACGGCAAGGCCGATGCGCCTGTCGCCAACGTCAACGCCGAAATATCTGAACATAATGCTTCTCTCCTTTACTGACCGCTCCGAGGGAAATGCGGATTATTATAAGCGCGTCCGACGATGTGACGCTGCCGTCGCCGTCCATGTCGCCGAGCCCCAACTGCCCGGGCGTAAGCGCCGTCAGCCCCATGGCATACCTTAGCGCAAGCAGCGCGTCGGCGGAATTGACGCCGCCGTTCATGTCCACGTCGCCAAGTTGGTATCCCGGCCCGTCAAAGCTCCTCGTTACGCCGAAATACCTGAGGTCGGGCGAGGCGTCCTGCGGGGGATAATAGACGCCGCCGACGGGCTTTATGCATATCGCGCCCCCGCCCCTGATAAGGCAGGACGCCCCCGTGAACACCACCGGGCAGAGCAGCTCGTAAAGGTTTTCGACCCCGTGATAAGCCGCCGGATCGTAGCCCTCCTGCATGGAGAAGGAGTACAGCCCGCCGTATTCGTAGGGTGAGGTGTTCGCTGTCAGCGCGATGCGGAAGTTTTGCGCGAGCTCGTCGGGATCGACGCCCGTCGCGGCCCTGCAGACGGACTGAAAGCTGTTTGCAGGGGAACTCCCGCCCATGTTGTCGATTATTCTGTGAAAGACGGTGTTGCCGAACCTGGAATACATATACTGCGCGAAGAGCGAGACCTGCGCGTACAGCACGAGCATATCGCCCCCCGTCATGCCGTTCGACCAATCGTAGAGCGAATACCCGTTTTCGGCCGAGTTTTCCGCAGCGTATTCCACCTCGCAGGGGGGAGCGTCCCAATCCTGGTGCTCGGAGTAATCATGATGCGTCCAGGTCTGTATGCGGCGATAAACGCACGATGCGGGAAAGCAGATCTCCTCCGCCGCGGAGCTCAGGCACTCGTCTATCCACGTATCGGCCGATCCCACGCGGGAATAGCAGATAAGGTGCTGATACTCGTGCACCGTGGGGCTGTAGGTATTTGAGATGTCCGAAACCATCACGCCGTTCGCATCCGGACGGATCACCCCGGGGTAGGTGTCGATATTCAGTATCGGCAGACCGTTGTAATACAGATCCGAAGCGGAAAAGTAGCCGCCGATATAGGCCTGCCCGGGCTGCCAGCCGTCGTTGATATTGTAGTACAGAATGCTCAGCCTGCCGTCGCCGTGCGCACCGTTGGAATGCTCTCCGAACGATTCGCGCATCAGGTCGAACTTGGAATCGAACATATCCGCCGCCATACGGGCATAATCGGGATCGATGGAATCGAGCGGATACACGTTCGCGTTGGTCGAAACGGGGGTCCAGACGTAGCAATGCTCTCCCTTTGCAAGCACTTTGAACGTCATATACAGGCCGTCGGGCGAGTAGTTCCTTATCATGAACTTGTGCGTATCACCCACCTCAAACGAGGCTTTCGTCGGCATTTCCTCCGTCTCGGGAAGCCCCGCAAGATGCGCTCTGTCAAGCTCCGCGAGCATGGGATCGACGTCTATCATATATGGAACGACGGGATCGCCTTTGCAGACGGGCCTCTTATTGCCGACCTCCGTTTCTATAAGGCCGGTCATGGCCCCGGTCGAGGCGGTATCCGAGGCCGACACGGAGGGGTTGTAGATAACGACGTAATCGCCCGAATAGCCGTCAGAACCGTCGGGATCGATGACGGTCCCGGTCGACACCGCAGCCCGCGCGCCGAGGGGCAGACAAAAAAGCGTCAACAGGACCGAGAGTGTGATTGAAACGGCTTTTTTCATATTGCTCCTCTCCGTTCCGGACCGTTATATAACCTTTATGTTAAATTCGGGGCACGCCCTTGCGCAGTAGCCGCAGGTGGCGCATTTGGAGTAATCTATGCGGGCTATGCCGCCCTCCATGTGTATCGCGTGGTTGCGGCAGGCGTCAACGCAGGTCCCGCAGCCCTGACACCAGTCCTGTATCAGCATCCGGCGGCGCACGGAGGAAAGCCGCCTTGTCAGCTCGCCGTCCGGCGTCCCGCCGGAGAATCGCACGCAGTTGTAGTCTACCTCGTCGATCGACTGCATGCCTATGGCTATCGTGTCGATATTCGGCTGCGCAAGTATAAAGTCCAGCGCCTCCTCGCGCTCGGCGATAAGGTGCCCGCCTCCAAGCGGCTTCATTGCGATTATCCCGCGGCCCGCTTCGTGCGCGCGGGCGATCACACTAAGCATCTCATCCGGGCCGCCGTCGGCTATGCCCACGCCCTTTTTGTTGATGAGCGGGAACAGCACCTCAAGCTCCGGGTAATGCAGCGCGGCCTCCATACAGCCTATGTAGTGGGTCGAGAGCCCCACCGCGCCTATAAGCCCCTCTTCCTTTTTTTTAAGGAAGTATTCTATCGCCTCGCGGTGCCCGCGTATGGTGTGGGCGCTCTCCTGCTCGTGCAGCAGAAAAACGTCTATGTACTCGCGCCCTATCCCCTCGACCGCCTTTTTGAAGGAAGCCTCAGCCGTTTCGCGGTCATAGGAATAGCTCTTGGTGCATACCACCGCGTCGGGCTTTATGCGCAGCGCCTCGCGCACATGGGGGTAGGTCTCGTAAATCTCGGCGGTATCCAAAAAGTTGACGCCGTGCATAAACGCGCGCTCCAAAAGAGCCGCCCCCTGGGCGGGCGTCAGCCCGCGCTGAAATGGCCCCATGGTCAGCGTCCCAAAGCACAGCTTCGAGACCCGTATCCCCGTATTTCCCAAAAAGCGGAGCTCCATTATTCGGCGCTGTTGACCTCGATATAGCTCTTTACCAGCTCCTCTATAAGCTCGTCCCTCTCAAGCGTTGAGATGAGATAGCGGGCGTTGTTGTAGCTGGTTATGTACGTCGGGTCGCCGGAAAGCAGATACCCGACTATCTGGTTCACGGGGTCGTAGCCCTTTTCCTTCATGGAAGAATAGGCCTGCATAAGCACCTCGTGGGCGGTCTGCTTGTCCTTGGGCATTTTGAATTTGATGGTGTTCATATTGCCGCTCATGTATTACCTCCTTCCCGCCCCGTGGGCGGTTCGTACTGTGTACGTTGTCGAAGCCTGAAATGACCTCACTTTATTGTACCATATATTTTGGCGGCTGACAATGCCCAATCGCACGGTTTTTTGGGCTTTGCCCGGCGCGGGGTCCATTGCCCCGGGATAAACGCCGGGCCGCGGCAAAACCCGCCGCGGCCCCCTTATTATCCGTTCGCTCAGATCATGCCCGTCACCGCCTTGACGAGTTTTTTCCCGTCGCGCTTCAGCTTTTTGCCCACGCTCGGGTACATGCCCGTTACCGCGGCCGTGGCGGCGGCGGCGCCGGCGGCCATACCCACGGCAAATCCCAACAGCTTCATAAACGCCCTCCCTTCGGTTTATTCACGGTTTTAGTTTGCGCAGCGGCCGCGCTTTCCAACACGGCATTTTTCGCCAAAAACGCTTTACAGGGGACGCGCCTTCTGCTAAAATATATATGTTAATAAAATGAAAGGCCGGGCATTGCCCGGAACGTGAAAAGTATGCAGAACCAAGTCTTGGATACCGTTTTGAACCGCAGCTCGATCCGCGCTTACGCGGACACCCCCGTTGCTCCCGAACAGCTCGAGGCGCTCAAAAAGGCCGCGCTCGCCTCGCCCACCGCCATGAACAGGCAGGACCAGCGCTTCATATTCATCACCGATCCCGAAAAGCGCAAACGCCTTGAACAGGCGATAGTCGACGGCGTGATCGCCTCCGGCAACGTCGATTTTGCCGAGCGTATGAAGAGCCGCGGCGGACGCGTCACCTATGACGCGCCCCTGGTCGTGATCATTTGCGCCAAGCCCTCGCATTTTGCGCCCGTCGACGCGGGCATCGCGGTGGAAAACATTGTGCTTGCCGCGGGCTCGATGGGCCTCGGCAGCGTTATACTCGGCATGCCCGCCAGCGCATTCGGCCCCGGCAGCGAAAGCGTCAAGCGCGAGTTCGGCTTCCCCGAGGGGTTTGAGTTTATGATCGCCGTGTCCGTCGGCACGCCCGCCGTGCAGAAGACCCCCCACGAATGGGACGAGTCGCATATAATAATGATGTGACCGCCCGCGGGGCATAATACGCCTACTACTGTGAAAGGACGCGCCGAAAGCGCATACCGCATGAAAAAGCTTATAGCCATAGACGGGAACTCGCTGATGTTCCGCGCCTATTACGCCATCCAGACCGCCATGACAAGCCGCGACGGTCTTCCCACCAATGCCCTGCACGGCTTTACCGCCATGCTGTTAAAGCTCATCGCAATGCGCCCCGACTATATGCTGGCGGCGTTCGATATGCACGGCGGCACGTTCCGCCACGCAACCTACCCCGAGTACAAGGCCGGCCGCCGCGAAACGCCCGAGGATCTGCGTCCGCAGATACCCGCCCTGCAGGACCTGCTGCGGAGAATGGGCGTCGCCGTCTGCGAGTGTTATAAGTATGAGGCCGACGACATACTGGGCACCGTATCGCGCATGGCGGAGGAGCAGGGCGTTGAAACGCTCATCGTCACGGGCGACCGCGACGCGCTGCAGCTCGTTTCGGACAGGACGCACGTTCTGCTCACCAAAAAGGGCATTACGGAGACGGTCGAGTTCGACGAAGCAAAGCTCATGGAGGAGCACGGCCTGACCCCCGCCCGCATGATAGATCTGAAGGCGCTCATGGGCGACAGCTCCGACAATATCCCCGGCATAAAGGGCGTGGGCGAAAAGACCGCCAAGGCTCTGCTTCAAAAATACGGCGACCTTGAGGGCGTGCTTGCAAACGCCGAAAACGAGAAGGGCGCCCTTAAAACCAAACTCATGAACGGGGCGGAATCCGCAAGGATGAGCTATGAAATAGGCACTATCTGCCGCCGGGCGCCCATAGACCTGACGCTTGACGACTGCGCCTTTGATATCTCCCGCACCGAGGCCGCCCTGCCCCTCATGGCAAAGCTCGGCCTCAAATCCAACGCCGCAAGGCTCAAAGCCCTTGCGGACGCAGACGGGCCGGGCGCGGACGCACACACGGCGGCTTCCGCCCCCTCGCCCGAAGCGGAGGCTCCGACCGGGCTGTATGACGGGGCGCCTGCAATCGAAATAAAGCAGACCTTCACCGTCGCGGACCGGGACGCTCTCGCCTCGGCGGCAAGCGTCATCGCCTCCGAAAAGCTCGTTGCGCTGCATGTCGACGACGACCTCACCGTGCTTACCGAAGGGGGTTTCTACTTTATTATAAAGACGGGCGGCAGCCTGCTTGAACCGGGCCTCGACCCGGACGAGATATTCACGGCGCTCGCTCCCGCGCTTGCCGACCCCGCCGTGCGCAAGGCGGTGTTCGACGGCAAGGCGCTCATGCACCTGCTGCAAAGTCACGGCGCGGAGCTTCGCGGGCTCGAATTCGACCTGACCGTGGCGGACTATCTTCTGAACGCGCTGAACCCGGCAAAGAGCCTGACCTCCCTTGCCGAGGCCGTGGGCGTTGCCGAGACCGGCGCCGCCGCCGTAATGCGCCTTTACCGCATACTCGAGCGCGAGCTGGAGCAAAAACAGATGACGGTCCTTTACCGCGGCGTGGAGCTGCCGCTCGTTCGGGTGCTGTTTGATATGGAGCGCGAGGGCTTCGCCGTGGATTCCGACGCCCTCCGTGAGCTGGGCAGGGGCTGGGGCGCGCGCATAGACGAGCTTGCCTCCTACATACATACCCTTGCCGGGCACAGCTTCAACATTCTTTCGCCCAGGCAGCTTGGCGCGGTGCTCTTCGACGAGCTTGGCCTGCCTCCGCAGAAAAAGACCAAAACGGGCTACTCCACCGATTCCGACGTGCTGGAGAACCTGCGCCCCATGAACCCCATCGTCGACGCCGTCATAGAGTACCGCTTCCTTACAAAGCTGCGCTCCACGTTCATCGACGCAATGCTCCAAAAGGTCGGCCCTGACGGGCGCATCCGCACCACGTTCAACCAGAACGTCACCGCAACGGGGCGCATCTCGTCCGCCGAACCCAATCTGCAGAATATTCCCGTGCGCACTCCGCAGGGGCGCGAGATACGCAAGGCCTTCATCGCAAGCCCGGGCTGCACGCTCGTCGGCGCCGACTATTCGCAGATAGAGCTGCGCGTGCTTGCGCATTTATCGGGCGACGATGCGCTCTCATCCGCGTTCGTTTCGGGCGGCGACATTCACGCCCGCACCGCGTCGGAGGTCTTCGGCGTGCCCATCGGAGAGGTCACCAAGGATATGCGCTCCGCCGCAAAGGCCGTCAATTTCGGCATAGTCTACGGCATCAGCGAGTTCGGCCTTGCGAATCAGCTCGGCGTAACCCGCAAAACCGCCGGCGAATACATCAAAAAGTACCTTGCCCGCTGCACCGGCGTGCGCGACTATATGGCAAGGTCCGTAAGCCTCGGCCGCGAGCGCGGCTATGCCGTAACGCTTACCGGACGCAGGCGCGATCTGCCCGAACTTAAAAGCGGCAATTTCAACACGCGCTCCTTCGGTGAACGCGTCGCAATGAACATGCCCGTGCAGGGCAGCGCAGCCGACCTTATAAAGCTTGCAATGGTACGCGTGCACGACGCGCTGGAACGTGAGGGCCTGCGCGCAAAGCTCGTACTGCAGATACACGACGAGCTTATCATCGACTGCCCCGAGTGCGAGAAGAACAAAGTCGCAGAGCTGCTCCACAAATGCATGATGGGCGACCCCGTCGCAGGCGAGCTGCCGCAGACCACGGCCGCAGGCGAAATGCTCAGGCTGAACGTGCCCCTCGTCGCCGACGTAGCGGAGGGAAGAAGCTGGTTCGACACCAAGTGAATATATGTTGAAAAAGGCCGTTCCGGATCCCCCCGGAGCGGCCTTTGGCGACCTCGAAGGTATTACCAACGCGTGGATAATTTGCGGAAAAAATCCCGAATTTTTTGAATATACTTTTAAATATAATGCGAAAGGCTGTTCGGAAAGGAGGGGAGGCGAGGGCGAAAAAAGCCAAGTGCTGAAAGGGAAAACGCGGGGTGAAGGAGGCGAAAAAAGTTGACGAAAAAAACTTGAAAAAAAGTGTTGACAAGCGGGGACGAAAGTGCTATTATACACAAGCTGTCACGAACGAGCGCGGCAAAAGCGCAAGAGAGTGAAGAGCGCAAGGATCGCCTGCGATCCTTGAGGCGTAAGGAGCTTC
>JAFYHI010000061.1 GCA_017539215.1 Clostridia bacterium
CCACCAGCAGCGATAACCCCATCAACCTCTACAAGAAGATCACCTCTTCTGAGCCCGATCCCGTTTACTACACCGTAACGTTCAAGGATTGGAACGGCACCGTGCTTAAGACCGAGACCGTTGAAGAGGGCGGCTCCGCCACCGCTCCCGCCGATCCCACCCGCGTTGGCTACACCTTTACCGGCTGGGACAAGGCGTTCAACAACGTCACCTCCGACCTCACCGTAACGGCCCAGTACACCATCAACACCTACACCGTTACCTTCAAGGATTGGGACGGCACTACGCTCAAGACCCAGACCGTCAACTACGGCGGCTCCGCAACCGCTCCCGCAAATCCCACCCGCGTTGGCTACACCTTCACCGGTTGGGATAAGACGTTCACCAACGTTACCGCGAACCTGACCGTTACCGCTCAGTACACGATCAACACCTACACCGTAACGTTCAAGGATTGGGACGGCACCACGCTCAAGACCCAGACCGTCAACTACGGCGGCTCCGCCACCGCTCCCACGGATCCCATCCGTGATGGTTACACCTTCATCGGTTGGGACAAGGCGTTCACCAACGTCACGGCCAACCTCGTAGTCACCGCTCTGTATGAGCAGAACGCTCCCGTTTCCACCCTCGGCGACGTCAACTGCGACGGCACCGTCACCGCGTCCGACATCTCCGCGCTGTTTGCCTACATAATGAATGCGGGCAACATCTCCGAAGAAGGCTATGCCAATGCCGACATCAACGGCGACGGCGTCGTTGACGCTACCGACGCTTCGCTCCTTGCCCAGATGGTATTCGGTGCGTAAGCTTTGACCGATCAGGCAAAAGGCCCCGCGGCTTCCGCCGCGGGGCCTTTACATGCCTTTCGTTCAGATTTTACCTGTCAGAAAATACGCCGTTATCGCCGCACATTCGCGCAGCCTGTCGTTAAGATACAGGTACCATACGCCCTTTGCGGGAATGCCCTGCGCATCTAACCCCGCCTTTGCCGCCACCCGCTCGGCACGGAAAACGTGGAAATCGGTCGTTACAAACACCGTACGCGCATCTTCTCCCAATGCTTCGTCTATCAGCCTCTTTGAGAACATGAAGTTTTCCTCGGTGCTTTCGGAGGCTTCCTCCGCTATAATGCGCGATCCGTCAATGCCGCGTCCTATAAGGTAACGCTTCATAACGGAGGCTTCGCTTACCTGCTCGTCCGGTCCCCGGCCGCCGCTTACGACGCATAGAGCGCCCGGGTTTCGCTCAAGCGATTCGGCCGCCTTGTCGAGCCTGTATCTAAGCGTCAGCGTGGGCGAGTCCCCGCGTATGCCGCCGCCAAGCACGATCAGCGCGTCGTACCCGTCCTCGGGAGGCTCCGACCCGACCCTTATCATAATGCTCGTTGCCGCAAACAGCAGTCCGAACAGCAGATATAGCGCGGAAAGCAGGAACGCTGCCACGCGAAACAGGCGGCTCGTGCCGCAAAGCCGCACGAAAAGCGGCATGAACACGCCGATAAGAAAAAGCGGCGCTCCTATTACCGCAGGCATCAATACGCCGAGGTTTGGATTGGAACGTGTAAGCACAAATACGGTGTCCGCAATAAGCAGCGCCCCCAACACCGCAAAGCAAACGCGCAGAAGAGAATGTCTTTTGTTTGCGTTATATTCGGTTTTCATGTGTAAATAATACGACACTATCCGATATTTGTCAAGAAATTCCTTGAAAAAGCCGCGGCTAAAGTGCTTTTTGCGGTTGCTTTTGACCGGAGAATATGATACGATATATATGCCGCAGGATACTCCCGCGGTACTATGTATCGAAAGGCTTGGTGGATTATGATCACTGTTCTCTACGGTGCAAAGGGCGGCGGTATGAGCCGCGACCTGTGTGAGCTTGCGAACAATCGCATCAAGGATGCCAAGGGCAGCGTCGTGTTTATCGACAAAGACGATAAGCATATGTACGATCTTGATTCCGGCATCAGGCTCATCGATTCTTCGGACTACGACGTGACCGGTCCCAAGATGTTTTCCGGGTTTATCGCGGGCATAGCCGCGCAGGACCATGACCTTGAGGCGATTTTCGTCAGCAGCTTTATGAAGCAGGTCAGGCATCCGGTCGTTTCGCTCGAGGGTATGTTCCGCTTCTTCCGCGTTTTTTCCGAAAAGCACGGGGTGGACTTCATCATCGAGATAAACTCCGAGGACGAAATGCCCGGGTTCCTTAAGGAATTCGCCGTATAAAACGGGGTATTGACAAAAGGGCGAACAGCCTTTATAATTTAGCGCGGCATTAAACAGACAAATGCCGCGTATTTTTTAAAGCCTTTATCAGGTATCATATTGGAGGGAAAATGGATATTTATGCATTCCTGCGCAGGGCCGTGCACGACCTCGTGGGTATTCCGGAGGAGGAGATAACCCCCGAAAGCACCACCGAGGAATTAAAGCTCGACTCCTTCGACGTTGAAGAGCTGGTTCTTGACGTCGAAAACGAGTTTGACGTGTTCCTGCCCGAACCCAAGTTCACCACTTTGAGTGAGCTTGCGGATCTTGTCGCCGCAGCATAAACTGCATCCGACGGCACAGCTCCCGCTTAGGCGGGGGCTTTTTTATAAACAAACTGCGCGGCTTGCGCCGCGCAGTAAGTCAAACCGTTTTGCTTGTCAGATCTTGTCCTTCTCATCGAAGGGGTCGCCGCACTCCGGGCAGAACTTGGGGGGATTGGCGGGGTCCTCGGGCTCCCATCCGCACTTGTCGCAGCGGTAGAGGGGAGCGCCGGCGGGCTTGGGCTTGCCGCAGGAGGCACAGAATTTGCCGCCGTTCTTGGCGCCGCATTCACAGGTCCAGCCTACGTCGGAAGCGGGCTTGGCCTTGCCACAGGCAGAGCAGAAGTTGCCGGTGTTCTGAGTGCCGCACTCACATGTCCAGGAGCCTGCGGGAGCGGGCTTGGGCTTGCCGCAGGAGGAGCAGAAGTTGCCGGTGTTCTGCGTACCGCATTGGCACGTCCACGCGCCGGCAGCCTGTGCCTGCTGAGCCGCCGCAGCCTGCTGCTGCTGCATCTGATAAAGGCCCTGTACGTTCACTCCGCCTGCGCCCGCTGCGGCGTTCATCCCGGCAAAGCCGAGGAACGCGCCGCCCTCGTTGGCGGCAGCGGTCTGCATGGCGGACGCCTGAGCGCCCGCAAGGTGAGCGATGGCCATAGAGGGATCGCGCAGAGCGGCATGGGTCTGCAGCTCCTTGATGCGGTCCTCGTCCTCCTTATCGGCGGTAACGGAGCTTACGCCGAACGAAACCACCGAAATGCCGCGCAGCTCGCCCCAGGTCTCGGAAAGCTCCTCGTTAAGGGCGGAGGCGATCTCCTTGGTGTGACCGGGCAGAGCGGAGTACATGATGCCCTGGGTGGACACGTTGTACAGCGCGGGCTGCAGAGCGGTCAAAAGCTCGGACTTCAATTGGCTGTCGATCTGGTCGCGGGTGAACTTTTCGCCGCCGAAATTGGCGCTGACCCTGCGATAGAAGAGGATGGGGTTGCTGATCTCATAAGAGTATTCGCCGAAGCACTTGATGGACACGTCGGTCTCAAGGTTGATGCTGGGGTAGAATACGTGGAAGGGAACGGGGTTGGCAGTGCCGTACTTGTTGCCCTTGATCTCCTTGGTGTTCAGATAATAGACGCGCTGATCCTTTGCGGGGCTTCCGCCGTGCTTGAACCTGTCCCACCATTCCTTGAAGAAATCTACAAGGCTCTGGCCGAATTTACCGGCAAGGATGGAGGGGGAGGTGGAGGAATCCCACACGAACTCGCCGGGCTCGGCGCAGATCTCAACGACGGAACCCTGATCGACTATGATCATGCACTGACCGTCGGCAACGGCAATGGTGGAGCCGTTTGAGATTATGTTGTCCTCGCCCTTGGTGTTGCTGGAGCGGCCGGAAATACGCTTCTTTGCCTTAACGGCAAGCACGTCGTCGCTCATGGAGTCGCAGTAAAAATACTCTAGCCACTGATCGGCAAGTACGCCGCCCGCGGCGCCGAGTGCTGCATGGATAAGACCCATTGTTTAATTCTCCTTTCGGTTATTTGCACAGTTGGAAGTCGTCCTTCACTTGCTATATTATCCGATATAATATCGCTGTTGTCAAGCCCCCGCCCGCAAATTCGGTCGATTTTACATGCGCTTTACAATATCATGACGGCTGTTGGGACGCGCCGGGGCTACAGCCCCAGCTTGCGGCTCACGCTCCTCAGCTCGGCGGCTGTTTTGCGTATCTCCGCGTCATAGGGGTTGGGCTTTCTGATCTCTTCTTCAAGGTCGGCCCTGTCCGAAGCCAGCGTCAAAAGCGCCTGCTCAGCGTCATAAAGCTTTTTCTCAATACCGTTTACGGCGTTGTCGAACCTCTGTGCCTGCCCCTGGGCGCTCTCGCTTATTTCAACGGTGTACACGGCGGAGCCGCGCAGGTTGAAAACCTTGTGAAGCCCCGTAGGATCTCCCGAAAGCGTCACCGTGAACCCGCGGAATACGCCCACATCCACAGGGTCCTTTGTATATGCGTATTCGCTCGGAAGCTCCAAAAGCCTTGCGCCCGCATCGCGGCGGCGGGTAAACCGCTCGCCGGTCACGGTCATCTCGTATTCGGCGTCCACCGGGTTGGCTGCCGCAAGCGCAAGGTCGGCGCGCAAAAGCCCGGCGGTCTCGCGCAGCTCGTTCTCGCGCTGAGGCATTGACAAAAGCTTCTCCCGCGCGGCGTCCTTGGCGCGTTCTATCCTTGCGCGCAGCATCGATTTGCGCTGCAGCTCGGTCTCAAGCTCAATCCTGCGCTTTATAAGCGGGTTGCCCACGGCAAGGCTCTTGACCTCGCTGTACGTCAATACTATCTCGTCAACCTCGTCGCCGCTCCTTGCGCTGTGGTCGCCGGAGACGATCTGCGAAGTGAACCTCTGTTTGTTTTCCAAAAGCTGCCACGAGTAGGCGTCGAAGCTGCCGTTTGTCACATAGCGGTATATCGCCACATCGTCGTTGCGGTTGCCCTGGCGCAGCATGCGTCCCTCGCGCTGAGTCACGTCCGACGGCCTCCACGGTATGTCAAGGTGGTGTACCGCCCACAGCTTATCCTGAACGTTCGCGCCTATGCCCAGCTTGAACGTGGAGCCGATGAGTATCCGCACCTCGCCGCGGCGCACCTTGTTGAAAAGCTGCGTGCGCATCGCGTCGTTTACCGCGTCGTGAACAAAGGCTATCTCGCCCGAGGGCACGCCGAACGACGTAAGCTTGTCCTTCAGGTCGTCGTACAGGTTAAAGTCGTCCTTTGGCGTGGACTGGTCAAGGAATATGATCTGCGTGACGGCCGCGTTCCCGCTCCATATCTCGAATACCTTTTTGGCGCAGGTATTCACCTTTGAGTCGGGCAGGTCGGGAGCATTCGGATCCACCAGCCGCATATCCAGCGCCGCCTTGCGCCCGTCGGTGGTTATCTTCAGCATATTATCCTCGGTCCTTGCCACAAGGCCCGATTTTACGCGCTCGGCGCGCTCTGCAAGCTCGTTTATGTAATTGCGCAGCTCCTTCGAGGCGGGCACCGTGCAGTTTATGTATTCCACGCGTGAGGGCAGCTTTTTGGCGTCGCTGCCTTCAAAGTGCAGGTCGGCGATATCCGACAGCAGCAGCGAAAGCTCGGGCAGGTTATGATACCTGCTCAGCCTCCTCCGCAGGCGGTAGCCTATGCCGTTTGCTTCCACCTCAAACTCCTCCGTGACCTCGGAGAAGAGTTTGACCCAGTTGTCGAACTCGACAAGGTTCATTTCGTTAAGCCTCTCATAGGCAAGGTACAGCAGCATCGTATAAAGGTCCGAGACCGAGTTTGTGATAGGCGTGCCTGTCGCAAAGACCGCGCCCCTGCCTCCGTGCGTGCGCTGAATATAGCGCACCTTGGCCAAAAGGTCGTCACAGCGCTTTGAGCCCTTGGTGTTAAGGCCGGGCAGGGTGCCGTGCTTTGTTTCTATGCTGATGTTCTTGAAGTTATGCGCCTCATCCACAAACAGAGTGTCCACGCCCAGGTCGTCAAAGCAAACCTCGCCGGGCACCGCGGGCGGCTCGTCGTCCCACAGCTTGCGTAGCTTGCGCTCTATCCGTGCGGAATACCGGTTAAGCACCATGTAGGCGTCGTTATACACCGCGTCGCGCATGGAGATGGATATCTGCGCCATGCGGTCTGTCAGCTCGCGTTCGCGTTCGGCCTTCGACAGGGGTATCAGCGAAAAGCTCCCGTATCCCATTATTATGGCGTCGCTGTCCGACTCCGCGATCTCCCGCAGCACTCTCTGCCGTTTTGCGGGGGTAAAGTCCTTGGGCTCCACAACTATTAGCCGCGCTTCGGGGTACAGCTTCAAAAACTCGGTGTGCCATTGGTCAAGTATGTTGTTCGGCACCACGATAAGGTTCCGCTTCGATATGCCCACGCGCCGCAGCTCCATGGCGGCGGCGGCCATGGCATAGGTCTTGCCCGCGCCGACGCGGTGCGCAAGCAGCGTGTTCTTTGAATTGACTATCCTTTTAACGGCGGCAAGCTGGTAATCCTGCAGTTTTATCGCGGGGTTCTTGCCGGGAAGCGTCAGCCCGCTCCCGTCGTATATGCGCGGACGTATCGCGCCGAACGCCTCGTTATAATGGTTCAACAGGCGGCTCCTGCGCGGCTCTTCCGAAAACAACCACAGGCGGAACTTTTCTTCTATAAGCTTCATCCGCTCCTGCGCCATCAGCGTTTCCGCCTTGTTTATGCGGCGCATGGGCACGTTGCGGTTGGGATCGAAGCTCGTTTCAAAAACCACGACCTCGCCGGAGTTCAGCAGCCTCTCCATTATCTCAAACGCGTTCATGCGCTCCGTGCCATAGGTCAGGCAGGCTCGCTGATACTTCGCGTAGTTCTTTTTTCCGTGTATTATATAGTGATTTGCGGCCTTGACGTACTCCACGACAAGGCGCGGCTTTTTCCCGCCGGCGGGCTTTATGCCTATCAGCCATATCAAAAAGTCCCTGTACACCCACGAGGGTATCCATGGGCTGCCTATGGCGGCCTTGATCTCGTCCGCCTTCACAAAGGGCGGCATTATGCTTTTAAGCGCGCCGATATTTATGTTGTAGTCCACGGTGAAGGGCCGTTCGGGCACGCCGAACTCCGCCTCCAGCTTCATCGCCTTGCGCGCCCGGTTGAGCTTTCTCAGCACATTCCCCGAAAGGTACTCGTCTGCCGTTACCGGCGCATCCTGCGCAGGGTCGTAGTAAACGAGCCCCACAAGCTTTGAAAAGCAGTCGGCGACCGAAAGCCCCGTGCGCTCCGAAATAAGGCGCATATCCACGCGCCCGCGCAAAAACAGCGAAAGCTCCAATGCTTCCGATGGAGTCAGCCTGTTCAGCGTGCTTCCGCCTGCTTCCATAATGCCTCACTTTCATCTGGGGACGCCCCGTTTGAATCAGGAATTATAGCAGAATTCGGCCGTTTTGTCAAGAGCTTTTGCCTGTATATGCGAAAAACGGCGTTAAAACGCAAAAAAACCCGCCGGTGCGGCCGGCGGGACGGTTCATGCCCGGATCAGAAGGCAATATTCATTGCAATGCGTATTATCGCAAGCGCATCGTCAGCCGACGCCGCGCCGTCGCCGTTGATGTCGGCAAGCTCTAACCCGCCGCCCGGAAGCTCGGCAAGGCCCATAACATTCCGCATAACTATGAGCGCATCCGATGAGGTGACGAAATGATCGCGGTTAACGTCGCCCATGGCGTAGGGCTGCGTCACGTCGTATGCGTAAAGGCATATATTGCCGCTGGCGCTGTCCTGAGTATGGTCGATCGGCATCACGGCAAGGTAAAAGTCCGATTCCTCATAGCTGTCAAGCGTAAGCTGGCCGAATGGGTTCGACGCCGTGCCCCTGCTGTAAGACCAAAGGTTGAAATAGCGGTCGAAAATGCAGATGTATGCGTTTGCCGCGTGCGGGCCTTCGGCGCCGCTCTGAGAGGTCTCAAACCGTATCGACTGCCCGTAAACGGTGTGGAACCTGAAAAGCGTGGCATAGGTGTACGTCCAGCCGTTCGAGGCGATGTACGCGTTCGGGTCGGGCTCCGGTTCGTTGCCGCAGGAGGGCGGCACAATAACGCGCTTCAATATGACGGGAGTGCCTCCGCCAAGGGGGCCGATACCCACTTCTTCGCTGTAAAAGGGCAGGGAGAGGTCCGTCATTTCAAGGTCGGCTATGGTCGTAAACCCCTCATCCGGCACAACATTGACGACTGCGCTTGCGGACTCGCCGTCCTCGTCGGTCGCCGTTATCACCGCCGTGCCTGCGGCAACGGGCGTCAATGCGCCGGTGGGGCTTACGCGGACAATGCCGGTATCCGAAGAAGTCCATGTAAAGAAGCCCGCGGGCACTACTGCGCCGTCCTGCATGACTCTGAGGCGTTCACCGGAGCTGGTGCTGAACATGGGCAGGTCCATACAGGCGGGGAACATAACGATGGTATCGTCCGTCTTATAGGCCGCGGACGCTTCGCGAGCCTCCGCGCCGACCGGCACGCAGGTAAAAGAAAGCAGCAGAACGAGCAGCAGCGAGAAAATTTTTTTCATATAAACCCCTTTTTCTTTATTATATCATCCGAGGCCCGCGGATTCAATATATTTGTTTTCACGCTTCGCTGTTTTTTTGACTGCTCCCCGCGTTTGCCTCTGTACAAAAGAGGCGGTTGGTGCTAAAATGTATTCGTAAATTCAGGCTCTGTGCCGCAGAAAGGAAGAATTCTTATGGCAAAGCAAAAGAGTATCCCCAAGCGTTCCGAGGTCGAAAAGCAGTACACCTGGGCAACCGAAGACCTGTTCGCTTCCGACGCCCTTTGGGAGGAAGCCCTTGAGGCCGCCAAGGCATACCCCGAAAAGCTCGCCGCGTACCGCGGCCGCATCAGCGCCTCCGCAGAGGAGCTTCTGGGCTATATGCAGCTCAACGACGAGATACAGGTAAAGGTGGAGCGCCTGGGCAATTACGCCATGCGCAAGTCCGACGAGGACACCGGCAACTCCTTCTATCAGGCCATGAAGGGCAAGATAATGAACCTTTATATGACCATTGAGTCGGCGGATTCCTTCTCCACTCCGGAGCTTATCTCCATTCCCGACGATACGATGGAGGCCTTTTACAACGCCGCTCCCGGGTTGAGGCTCTATTCGCGCAAGATCTCCAAGATCCGCCACTTCAAGCCCCACACCCTTTCCGACGCGGAGGAGCGCATACTTGCCCTTTCGGGTCAGGTGGGCGCCGCCCCGGGCGAGACCGCTTCCGCGTTCCGCAATGCGGATATCAAGTTCCCGTCCATAAAGGATGCCGACGGCAACGAGCTTACCGTAACTCAGGGCTCGTTCGTTCCCCTTATGGAGAACCCCGACGTCAACGTCCGCAAGGCCGCTTTCGAGAGCCTTTACCACACCTTCGCGCAGTTCAAGAACACCTCCGCGGCGTTCCTCGATTCGCAGGTCAAAACGCTCATTTTCAACGCTCAGGCCAGGAATTACGAGTCCACCCTTCACGCCGCCCTCGACAGGACGGAGGTGCCCGTTTCCGTTTACCACAACCTCATAGAGGCCGTGCATAACAACCTTGGCTACCTGCACAGGTACGTCGAGCTTCGCAAAAAGCTCACCGGCGCGGAAGAGCTGCATATGTACGACCTTTATACTCCCATCGTGGCCGACGCGGACCGCGAGATCCCGTATGAGGAGGCCAAGCAGATCATACTGAAGGCCCTTGCTCCCCTTGGCGAGGACTACATCGCCATCCTCAAGGAGGGCTTTGAAAACCGCTGGATCGACGTTTACGAAAACGAGGGCAAGCGCGGCGGCGCATACTCCTCCTGCGGCGACCCGCATCCCTACGTGCTGCTCAACCAGAAGGATACGCTCGATTCCATGTTCACCATCGCGCATGAGATGGGCCATTCCCTCCACACCGTCTATTCCATGAAGAATCAGCCCGTGTGCCAGGCCGACTACGTCATATTCGTGGCGGAGATCGCCTCCACCTGCAACGAGGTGCTGCTGGTCAGGTATCTTTTGAACAACACCACCGACAAGCGCGAGAGGGCGTACCTCATCAACCACTTCCTCGAGAGCTTCCGCGGCACCGTTTACCGCCAGACCATGTTTGCCGAGTTCGAGCTGTTTATGAACCGGCTTGCGGAGACCGGCGCCAGCCTCACCGCCGACGCCCTGTGCGAAAAGTATTATGAGCTCAACCGTCAGTATTTCGGCGACGCCATAACCGTCGATCCCGAGATCGCCTACGAGTGGGAGCGCATACCGCACTTCTTCTATAATTTCTATGTGTTCCAGTACGCCACCGGTTTCTCTGCGGCCTGCGCCATTGCAAACCGCATCCTGACCGAGGGCGAGCCCGCCGTGCGCGATTACAAGAAGTTCCTGTCCGCGGGCGGCTCCATGGACCCCATAAGCATTCTGAAGCTTGCCGGCGTGGATATGACCACCGCCGCTCCCATCAACGAGGCGCTGAAGCTCTTCGGCGACCTGCTTGACGAGATGGAAGAGCTGATGAAGTGATCCGCACAATTAAAAGGCCGCCCCGCAGGGGCGGCCTTTTGCATAGCCGATTCCTTTTTATCGAGTTAAAAACAGTACCTCGGTTTCGCATTCCGTCTTCGTCACGAGACATGCTTCATAACCGTCCCCCGAGAGCGGGAGCGCAAACCCCGCAAGCACGCCCTTGCGAAAGACGCGGCCCGCCGTCTCGTAAACCGTGTCCGGGCGGGCAAATATCCCTTCGCCCGTCAGCTTCAGGAATGCTTCCTTCATGACGAACCTGCAAAGCGCATACTGCCCCGAACCGTCTTTATAATACGCTTCCGCCTCCTTCGGGCAGAGGAAGCGCAGCGCAGCGGCCGCGGAGACGGGGCGCACAGCCTCCACGTCAACGCCGACGGGGACGGGGGAGAAGGCCGCCGCCGCGAACCGTCCGGAGTGCGAGACCGATATGTACCCGCCCTCCATCACAGGCTTCCCGCGGGAGTCGTACCCGTATTCGACGGGCGCCGCCTGCCTATGCACCGCATACGCCAGCGCAAGTCGAGCCAATAGCCGCTCGTCCCTCAGCTTCGGGTCGGTCAGCGCCATTATCGCGCCAAGCTTTTTCCCGCCGCAAAAACGCCCGGGGTCCCTCAAAAGCTCCCGACATGCCTCCGTATCAGCTATCACAATGCGCGTTCTCATGACTGCATTTTACAGCTCTTTCAAGATGCGGTCAAGAGGGAGGGAAGTATGGACCTTTCGCCAGCGAGCGCGAAAGGCCGGGTAAATAGTTCCGCAGTATTATAAAGATATGAGCGAGAGGTTTAGAAGACTCATACCGCTTCGCATCCTTAAATGAAGGTCGTTTTCAGGCTTATGCCTTATCAACGTCCATTTCAAAAGCGCTGAAATTAAAGCCCTCTATCGGATCGTCGTGGGAGGTGCCGACGTAGTCCTTGCCTAAGAGGTCGAAGAAGTCGCCGGAGATGGTAATATCGGGCAGGCGGCCGACAAGCTCGCCGTTCTCCATCAGGTAAG
>JAFYHI010000062.1 GCA_017539215.1 Clostridia bacterium
GAACCCCTGACCTCCAGCGTGACAGGCTGGCATTCTAACCAACTGAAC
Source organism: Clostridia bacterium (assembly GCA_017539215.1). Lineage (GTDB taxonomy): Bacteria > Bacillota > Clostridia > Christensenellales > CAG-138 > UBA3857. The sequence continues at coordinate 49 of JAFYHI010000062.1, forward strand.
TACCGGGCCGCGTAATAAGTTGTTGGTGGGCCTTCAGGGACTCGAACCCCGGACCAATCGGTTATGAGCCGACCGCTCTGACCAACTGAGCTAAAGGCCCAAAAAATGGTGACCTCGAGGAGAATCGAACTCCTGTTACCGCCGTGAAAGGGCGGTGTCTTGACCGCTTGACCACGAGGCCACAACTGTGGTCGGGGTGAGAAGATTTGAACTTCCGGCCCCATGCTCCCAAAGCACGTGCGCTACCAGACTGCGCCACACCCCGTTAGCACCCGTTTTTTGCGACGGGCATTATTATACAGCCTGCAAGCCGCTTTGTCAACACTCTTTTTCGCATGAAGGTTTAATATATTTCATGCAGGCGGTCAAAGCGCCTTCAACCAAAGAAGGGTACTTTCACAGTACCCTTAAAGGCATAGTGTGCGGGCGTAGGAAACAAGCTTATTACTTGTCTTCCTTTTCCATGTTGATGACCTGCTCGCCGTCGTAGTAGCCGCAGCTCCTGCAAACCCTGTGAGCAAGCTTCTTGGCGTGACACTGGGGGCACTCTACCAGAGCGGGAGCGCTGATCTTCCAGTTAGCGCGGCGCTGATCGCGCCTGGCCTTTGATGTTTTCCTTTTCGGGACTGCCATGTCTTATTCCTCCTGATCGTTCAACAGGCCCGCAAGCCCTTTCAGCACGGCAAACGGATTGCCGTCATCGGGCAGCTCGCAAGAGCACTGTGTATTGTTTAGATTTGCGCCGCATACCGGACAGAGCCCGCAGCAGCCGGGCCTGCAGAGGCCATAGGCGGGTGCGTTCAGAACGATTAGATCGCGCACCGGCTTATCAAGGCTGAGCACATCGCCCGAGTAGGGATAACAGTCAAGCTCCTCCGCCTCGCTTTCGGAGACCTTGAGGAAGCGCTCTGAGACCTCCACGGTGAAAGCCCTGACAAACTCCTCGTTGCACTTGGTACAGTTCATCCTGACAGCGGAGCTAAGGCTGCCCGAAAGCACAATGCCCTTGCCGTCGTAAGTCCATGCAAGGTCCAGCGTGACGGGCTCCTCCAAACGGATCACCCTGCCGGACAGGACGATATCGCCCACCCTCTCGCAAATAAGAGCGCGGCCGACGGCGCCGATGGCTTTAAGCTCTTTGGAAACGTTAAGCTCCACTTTGTTACCCCACGGTACCTTTACTGCAAGCTAACCTTATACATTTTATTCGTATAAGGGGGTTATGTCAACAGCAAAAGCAAATATATTTGCCTTTGCTGTTGACCGAAAGCCGATTTTACCTGACGATGGCGGCGGTGTCCTTGGCGATCATCATCTCTTCATCGGTGGGGATGACGATGACCTTTACACGGCTGCCGGGCTTGGAGATGACCTGCTCGCTTCCGCGGGGACAGCTCATATTGTACTCCTCGTCGAAATCCACTCCGAGGTACTCCATGTCCTTCATTATGGAGGCGCGCATTGCACGGTCGTTTTCGCCGACGCCTGCGGTGAAGACTATCGCATCGACGCCGTTCAAGGCAGCGGCATAGGCGCCGATGTACTTCTTTACCTTATAGGCAAAGGTCTCGAGCGCGAGAGCGGCGCGCTTGTTGCCCTGCTTGGAAGCCTCGTCCAGATCGCGGAAGTCGCTGGATACGCCCGAAATACCGAGCATACCGCTCTTCTTATTCATATAGTTGTCGATGCCGGCGCGGTCAAGGTCGAGCTTCTTCATAAGATAAGCTACGATGGCGGGATCCATATCGCCGCAGCGGGTGCCCATTGGCAGGCCCTCAAGGGGAGTGAAGCCCATCGAGGTGTCGATGCACTTGCCGCCCTTTACAGCAGAAACGGATGAACCGTTGCCAAGGTGGCAGGTGATGATCTTGGTCTCGCCTGCGGGCTTGTCAAGATAGGTCAGCGCGCGGCCCGTAACGTAAGCGTGGCTTGTGCCGTGGAAGCCGTAGCGGCGCACCTTAAGGTCAGTATAAGCCTCGTAGGGCAGGCCGTACAGGAAGGCGTACTCGGGCATAGTCTGATGGAAGGCGGTGTCGAACACGGCAACCATGGGGGTGTTGGGCATTATTGCGCGGCAGGCGTTTATGCCCATGATGTTTGCGGGGTTGTGAAGGGGAGCAAGCTCGGAAAGGTCCTCTATCTCCTTTATGACCTCGTCGGTCAGAAGGACGGACTTGTTGAACCTTTCGCCGCCGTGCACCACGCGGTGACCGACAGCGTCGATCTCGTCCATGGAGGCGATAACGCCGCGCTCGGGATCGACCAGTGCGTCAAGCACCAGCTTGATAGCGGCGGTATGGTCCTTCATATCGGTAACGAGCTCAAAAGGCTCCTTGCCGGTGGGCTTGTAGGTGAGTTTGGAGTTTTCGATGCCTATGCGCTCGCAAAGGCCCTTGGCGATGACGGCGCCGTTGTCGACGTCGATAAGCTGATACTTAAGCGAGGAGCTGCCCGCGTTGATGACCAGTATTTTCATTTAAGCCTCCCGAATTACATATTCTGTGCCTGAACGGCGGTGATGGCAACGACGGAAACGACGTCCTCGATGCTGCAGCCGCGGGACAGGTCGTTGATGGGCTTTGCAAAACCCTGGCAGATGGGGCCGACCGCCGTCGCGCCCGCAAGGCGCTGGACGAGCTTGTAGCCGATGTTGCCGGCCTGGAGGTCCGGGAACACCAGTACGTTGGCCTTGCCCGCAACGGGGCTGCCGGGGGACTTGAGCTGACCGACCTTTTCGACAAGGGCGGCGTCCGCCTGAAGCTCGCCGTCGATCATGAGGTCGGGAGCAAGCTCCTTGACCATGGCGGTGGCTGCGGTGACCTTATCCACGTTCTCGTGCTTGGCGGAACCCTTGGTGGAGAAGCTGAGCATGGCTACCCTGGGCTCGATGCCGACGAGGTTCCTTGCGGTTTCCGCAGAGGAGACCGCGATGGCGGCAAGCTGTTCGGCCGTGGGAGCGATGTTGACTGCGCAGTCGGCAAATACCATAACGCCGTCGTCGCCGTAGGCCTTATTGGGGACCTCCATTATGAAGCAGGAGGAAACGGTGCTGATGCCCTTGGCCATCTTGATTATCTGAAGGCCGGGACGCAGCGTGTTGCCCGTGGTGTTGATGGCGCCCGCCACCATACCGTCGGCCTTGCCGTCCTTTATCATCATGCAGGCGAAGAAGAGAGGATCGTGCATCATCTTCTCAGCCTTTTCCATATCGACGCCCTTGGCCTTGCGCATCTCATAGAAACGCTCGACATAAACGGGGAAGTCCGGGGACTTGACCGGGTCGATCATGCCGACGCCCGTAAGGTCGACGCCGAACCTGGCGGCAACGGCGCGGATCTCATCCTCATTGCCCATGAGGGAAACGTCCGCTATGCCCTCTTCGATAATGCGCTGAGCGGCCTGAACCGTGCGCTCCTCAGTACCCTCGGGAAGCAGTATGTGCTTCTTCATGCTCTTGGCCTTTGCTTTAATGCTGTCTATAACCGACATATTCTTGTCTCCTTCCGAAAAAATAGTTGACGGTCGCATCAAATTGGATTATAACATAGATGAGTGATTTTTGCACCAAAAAAATAATATAATTTGGGGGCTTGATGAGAACCGTCAGCATTATCGCCGAATACAACCCCTTTCACAACGGGCACGCATACCAGTTGGAGGAGGCCAAACGCTCCTCCGGCGCGGAGCGCGCCGTTGTCATAATGAGCGCAAGCTTCGTACAGAGGGGCGAACCTGCCTGTGCGGACAAGTTTACGCGCGCAAAATGGGCGCTTGACGGAGGCGCCGACATGGTTTTGGAGCTGCCCGACCTGTTTTCGCTTTCCTGCGCGGAGAGGTTCGCCTGCGGCGCGGTGCGCGTGCTTGCGGGGGCGGGCTTTGCCGAGCGTCTCAGCTTCGGCAGCGAAACGGGCGACGCGGAGGCCCTGCGCAGATCTGCGTTGAAAAGCGAGGACAGCGCCGCCGTGGCGGAGCTTCTGAAGCGGGGGCTTTCATACCCCGCCGCGGTCGCGGGAGCGGGCGGCGCGCTGGGGCCCAACGACATACTTGGCGCGGAGTACCTGCGCGCGATAGAAAGATACAGCCCCGATACCGAAGTCTATGCGGTAAAGCGCGAGGGCGCGGGGCACGCGGACGAAGAGCTGGGCGGGGAGTTCAGCTCTGCGGCGGCGATAAGGCGCGTGCTTCTGGGCGCGTCGGCAACGGGCAGGCTCAGCCCCGCCGTGCTTGACGGGCTTTCGGGCGCTCTTCCCCGCGGCGTGCTTGAGGACGCGGCGGAGCAGATGCGCACGGGGGTCTTCCCCGCCTCGCTCGAAGGACTTTCCGACGCGGCGCTATACGCTCTGCGGCGCATGAGCCGTGAGGAGATGCGTATGCTTCCGGAGGTCGCCGAGGGGCTTGAAAACCTGTTTGCCGAGCACGCCGCGGATTCGAGCGGCATAACGGAGCTTTTGGGAAAGGTCAAATCCAAGCGCTATACGATGGCGCGGCTGAAAAGGATAGCCATGTACGCTCTTGTGGGAGTGACCGAAAGGCTGCAGCGCGGCGCGGCAGAGGACGACGGCCTGCTTTACGCAAGGGTACTGGGCGTGAGAAAGGGCGCCGAGGGGCTTATTTCCGAGCTTTGCGAGAGATCCCGTATACCCGTTGTCGTACGTTCGTCCGACGCGGAAAAGCTGCCAGAGGGGGCGCGGCAGACGCTGCGTCTTTCGGAGCTTGCCCACGCTATACGCGCCGTCGGTCAACCGTACGATAAAAGCTTCGAACCGGACCTTTCTCATCGGCTGATCGTACGATAAGCATTGACAGGGTTTTTGCGGCATAGCCTGTGACATGGGCTATGCTGTTTTTGTTGCGGCGCTGTTGGGCGCGCTTATGCTGATTCCCGCGAGCGGCGCGGCGTGCGCCGCCGCGGCGGACTCTCTGAAGCTGTTTGCGCAGGTGATAGTGCCCTCGCTGTTCCCGTTTCTGGTACTTGCGGGAGTGATGATAAGAAGCGGAGTTTTAACTGAGCTTCGGCCCAAAAGGCGGCTGCCCGCAGCGGCGTCGGTACAGCTTTTGGCGGCGGTCTGCGGAACGCCTTCGGCTTCGCTTATGTGCCGTGAGCTGGCGTCGGCGGGCGTGTTTTCGAGAAGGCGTGCAAGCGCGCTATGCGCCGCGGCAAATCAGGCGGGGCCTGTTTTCGTTGCCGTATCGCTTGCATCGGGGCTTGCGGGCTCCAGTAAGCTCGCGCTGCCGTTCATGCTGTCTCACTATCTGCCGGCGCTGATCTGCGCGGCGCTCATTGGGGCGATACCGGACAGCCCTTCCCCCGCCCCCGTGCCGGCGCACGCGAAGGCGCCTTTGCGCGGTGTGTTCACCGGAGCGGTCTCGGACGCGGTGTCGGCGGCGGCACGAATATGCGGTATGCTCGTGTTCTTTCGCGTGGCATATGCCGCGCTTTGCGGGATAGGCCTGCTTGAGCCGCTTTCTCCGCTTGCGAAAAGCGCGCTGTGCGGCGCGTTCGAGATGACCGGCGGGCTTGCCCTGCTTGCGCAGATCGGCGGAGAGAGGGCGCTTGCCCTTTGCGCCGCGGTGCTTTCGTGGGGCGGCTTATGCGTTTTTTCGCAGTCGAAGCTGGTATTCCCGCAGCTTGAAGCGGCGCCGTATTTTGCCGTAAAAGCCGTGCATGCGGCGGCGTCCTGCCTTTTGTTCCCGCTGTTTTGCGAGGTCCTCGGCGCTGCCGAACCCGCGTCGTTCTCTCTTGACGAGGCCCTGCCGCACGCAGCCGAGAGGGGCGCGGTGCTGATGGGGCTTGTCTTTTCCCTCGGCGGTTCGCTTTTGACCTCGGCGCTCTTATGCGCGGCTGCGGTAAAAAAAGGGAGCCGCGTCAAACGCGGCCCCGAAAGGGTTTAAATTATTCGTCGTCCTCGTCGGGCTCTTCGTCCTCTGCCTTCTTCTTGCGCTTGAACAGGCCCAGGAAGCCCCTGTCCTCTTCCTCCTCA
>JAFYHI010000063.1 GCA_017539215.1 Clostridia bacterium
TAACGGCCTTACCGTAAAGAATCATCTGCTGCCTTATATCGGCGGAATGAAGGTGCGTGATCTGAGACAGATCCATTTGCAGTCGATCATCAGCAATCTTGCGAAAAACGATTATTCCACGCATACCATGAGGGATATAAAGCAGATCGCCGCAAGGATCATGAAGGTCGCCGTTGATTCCGACCTCATTATGAAAAACCCCTTCTCCGGCGTCACCATCCCGAATAAGGAGGCAAATGCACGGCAGCCATTGTCTCCGGAGCAGATCAAGCTTGTGACGGATAATTGGAGAGGTCACAGGATGGGCCTTCCGGTGATGATAATGCTGTATGCCGGCCTTAGGAGGGGAGAGATGCTTGCTCTGCAGTGGGAAGACGTCGATATAGACAAAAAGCTGATCCATGTAACGAAGTCTCTTTGCTTCTTAAAAAACACCTCCACAATAAAAGCGCCGAAGACAAAGGCTGGAACGAGGTGTGTCCCGATCCCGAACGTACTGCTTGCTCCCCTCATCGAAACAAAGAAAACAAGCGGAACAATATGCCCCTCTGTCGAGGGAGACCTCATGACCTATACCGCATATAAGCGGGCATGGGATTCCTACATGAACTACCTGAACGTATGCGCGGGTGGATTCATAAGCGACTGCAAGCAGCGGCCGCGGATACAGAAGATGGAGCCGTTCACCGCGCATATGCTGCGCCACACATATGCAACCATGCTGTTCGACGCGAACGTCGATGTGAAATCCGCTCAGAAGTTCCTGGGGCACTCCAGCGTAGAGGTCACGCTGAGCATTTATACCCACCTGACTCAGTTTAAAGAGGACGCGGCAATAGAGGCGCTGAATGAGCATTTAGATAGTACCTGCATGTAAACACTAAAAAATGGGCTCCGTTCGTATACACATACGGGGCCCTTAGTTTTGAAGTGCAATAAGCATTTCCATCAAGGCAAACAGCACCTCTTGTGCCATACAAATCATTATTCAATCGTTGCTTTGATCCTTTTTGCCAGCTTTTCAGCAAGCTCTGTTTCATTATCCCAAAGAACCGTATTGACCTGTTTGACGTCAAAGTGTCCATCAGTTCCAAACTGTTCGCTTTTGCAGACATGAATAACATCTTTTCCTAAGCCCAAAGCATATCCGGCTTCATAGTATGCTCCGTTGTTGTGCCCGGTTAATTCGGCTATAACGAATCTTGCTTGTCGAATCTCATATAGCATTTCCGGAACTATCTGATGATTATGCTCTATTTCGTCCATGATTCTCGGCTCATATCCACAGCCAATAATAGCCTTTTTTATTGCTGCTCTTACTGGATCCATCTCGGGTTTGAACGACATAGCTACAAATACTTGTTTTTGCATCAAACGTGAGTTATCTTTCTGTAACTCGTCAACGCGCTGCCATCCTTTAGGAGCAAGTCGGCAAGTCATGCGCCCATCTGAAGAAAACGCTACATTGCTGATCAACTCGTTCTTTGTCATATAGTCTTTTAGAAAATCTACCTGACTATAGATGACCTTATGATCCAGTAAACTGCGGTTATCCGCTCTATATCTTTCAATAAAGAAGCAGGCCATTTTCTCCTCATTGGTCAGTTCAATAGTAGCACCCAATACATTTGTTCTTTGCGCCAGTACAAGCAAAATCCTGGTGATTTTATCGTTGAACGTCCTTGGGTACCAATTGTCAACTTCGTTTTGTGAAACGAATCGCAAATGAGCATCAGCATATTCGTTGTACTCTTCTTCGTCGCCAAAGAAAAATCCTGCTATTGGTCTATTATTCTTATCTGTTTTGTTATAAAACAGGAAAGAAGCTATCCTATCCCTACGGGAATACAGTCTGTTGTTTGATTCCAAACTTGAGGTATAAACAAACCTCCCGCAATTTGGACAATTCACTATTGTCGAACCACCTAGTACATCGGCCGCCTCAGATTGTTCACTATTACAAAAGAAACACTTCCTATTCAAAATGATCCCTCCTTGCCATATAGCATGCAGTTTGGTTTATAGTCAGTATTTGTGCAGCATTGGGCTCAATTTGGAGTTAACCAATTCTGTTATCTGTTGCCTTTTTCAACCGTGCAAGTAAATTTGTTCACAGAACTCCGAAATCCATACTATATCTAGATACACGCACGAACAAATAAACAAGATCTTGTGTGCCAAGCAAACATTCTTTAGCTTTTGCAAATGACTGCAACTAAATTAGTGTTTGGCCCAATATGGAATGTATTCTCGGTTCTTCATCCCTGTCCCTTCAAGCGCAAGAATCAAACCTTCATCACACGCAGCTTTGAAGACTCTAGAAACTACATACATCTTTGATTCCGGAAGCTGAAACCGCATCCTTAGCGATGAGTTGTTTGATGCTTTGCCGGCAACATAGTTAAGACAAACATGTGCATAACATGCATTGATCCGTTCTTCCTTAGTAAAAGAATCAAAGCCCGATTTAAAATACAAGCTTACTTTTGCCCAATCTCCATATGAAAGAATTGTTGGAGCAGGCAGATTCTTTTCTTCCACATATTTAATAACCTTATCGTACCCACTTCCGCGTTCTTCACAAATACCAAGTTTACGCATAGCCGTTGCCAATGCTTCATTTCTAGAAACCGGGGGATGGTCGATAAATCGGTCATACTTTATTAACGGCTCACCAGGGTTAGTTATCTCTAATCTATCGGCAAATATTGATACTATAGGTGCTCCGTTTGCATTTAAGTCTTGATGTATCAAAGCATTAGCAACAAGTTCTCTAATAACATAATCAGGATAATAGCTTTCTTCTTTCCGAATAGCCCCCTCTATTTTGCCGACAGTTGGAATTAAAGCGGTAATGTACTGTATTAACCCCTCGAATCCTACAATATAACCTTTGCCGCCCACCTGCTCTCTTGCTTCCGATGATACATCCTTTCCCATATATCGGATTACTCTTACCGCTTTATGTGTTATTGTTGGGAAGAAGCTAAGCCTCTTTGCTAATAAAAGCGCTCCTAAGTTAGTTATTACATATTTCCCGGTATTCTTTTCTTCTATAAAGCGAAGCTCTATAAGGGTTGAAATTGGGTGCGCCGTTTTTTGCCGGCTACCATCGGGAAGGAGTTTTGCCAGCTTGTAGCAATCCAATAGATTCATTACATCCTCTGCCGAAACATTATTCATCGCAGGCTGCATTTCAAAAGAATTGCTATTGCGTAGTTTTACCCATAGTTCCTGAGCTTCTCTCTGGGCCTCTGCTAGCTTAACCGGTTTATATGATTCATCCAAAATGTACTCAGTGCCATTAAACTGTGCGGAAGTGCCAAATGCGCTCTGAGCCTCAATGACTACAAGGTCAAAGTCTTCATATTTTGCTTCAAACAAAGAGTACTTTAGCTTTAGGGATAGCATCTTCTCTGCCTCGGCAAAGAATGACGAGTTTAATTCAGTACTCTTTACAGGCACTCCATTTTTATCCATACCCATTATGGCATAGGCATAAGGAATGCCAACGTATGCAGCATAATTGGAAAGTGCACAAATTAGAGTGCCTAACTCATCAATAGATTCTACGCTTTCTGTAGTAATCGTATTGACTATAAAACCTTCCCGTTGTGCATCATTTTGGGTCTTATACAGTCGAACTATTTGATTGCCATAATCAGAATTGTTATCCACACCGAATCTCCTTTCTAATCATAAAACCCTGCAGGAGGATCTTTTATGTATGAATCGTCTTCTTTGTTGTTTTCGATTCTCCTATTTCTCCTTGCTTCTGCAATCTTCTTTTTTTGTCTCTCCGGAAACTCATCTCGACTCTGTTGCAGTTGTCTAATACGAATCGTCCCCACAAGAAGGATATCATTTTCTCCACCTTTCACTTTTACTATATCTTTATAATTCGTCTTGTAAGGTGCTGCAATTCGCGAATCGCCATACTTTGATGTATTTGCCTGAACAACAAAACAGTGCAAATCCCTGGATGTTGATTCAACAATGCTTGAAAAATAAGTCGTATCTCTATTAAGCTCCGGGACAAACAGGATGTCCACTTTCTTGCGGAGGCAATACCGATACGCAATATTTGTCAATTCATAACAAACCAAATCGCTGTACTTTATGCCACCCCAATCGATTAAATGAATCGAGGGTGTTTTCGGATTCTCAGACATAAAACCGTGTTCTGCCAGTTTGATCTCCTCAAAAGGAGCATAATTGTTCTTTTCGCGGAACAATGGTAGCGCAAGATTAAAACTTCCTTGGTTAAACGGCTGAATAACCGTCACGTAATTATATGCGCGATCACTATCTGTAATGTAACGCAAACCGCTTACAATAGCAATTGAGTTTTTCCTAGCAAATGTGAAAACTTCTTCAAACCATTGGATTGGAAGATAGTATTCTGGGAAAACTACCATGTTTGCATTCCATTTTTTAGCCTCATTCAGCAAATGATATAGTCTTTGCTTCTCCCCTTGGGTTAGCTTACTATTAGGATTATCGAGTGCACATGCAACATCATTCTTTTCATCGAGCTGAATGCTAGCTATGGCTATCTTGATTGAATCCGAAAAAAGTTCATTATTATAGAGCCTAACAATAATATGCTCCAACTTAATTGAGGAGCTGTCATCTGTCGGTGCCTCCAAGCTTGGCATTGATATTTTAGTCTCATTGATTTTTACATATATTTGAGAAATTTCACTTATTCTACCACAATTGGGGTTTCCGCCATTAGAAAATCCGGAAATGAATCCCAAGAGACACAGCTCATCAAAATGGATGAATCTTGGCGAAAACTCAAGCTTCCAATTGTCTAAAGATAATAATCCATTCGTATTTTTAGGAAGATTTCGTAAGCTTGATAAATCAGCATCTGGGAATGATAAATCTCTGAGCTCGTTGCTACGTAGATAGCTTATAAGCGGAAACGCAGAATAGTGATTGTTAAACATATTTGCGTTTCTGATATCCCAAGCATTCTTCATAATTTCATCCAATTCGTACTCGTCAATCTCTCCACTCAATTGCAATTTTGCTTTTACTTGATCAATTATAAAAGGAGCAACGGCGATGGCTGCAGCAACATGGAGCTGCTCTATTAATGCCTCTTTTATGCTCTCAATAATGTAGTCTGTTTTTAGCGAATCAACGTTGTCTATCGTTTTACTATGTAATGCCCCTATTGCTTCTTTTATCTGTACGAAAAACCTTTCAAAACAGTCAATTTTCTTATTTATTAACGCTAAGGATAAGATACTTATCCAGGCACTGCGATACTCAATACCTTGGTTTGCTCTATAAAACCTCAGGATCTGCTCTAACTGTTCTGAAATGAAGCGACTGTGTTCAGCAGCATCCGTATCTATATTTTTACACGTCTTAATTAAAGTATTAATAAATACGGATGCTTCATAATTGTTGCTTGAAAACAAGACGCTTCGAACTTTAAGCGCTCCCTTCTGTTCCCCCAAAGAATATGCTGCATCTGAAAAAGAAAGCTTTGACAGTTCAATTTCAGGCATAAGTGTGCCGTCTGTCATGCTCGGATGAATCTTGTTGAACTTGCATAACAAGTTGACTAATGCATCTGGCTCGTTATGATCAAGAACAATGCACCTTATTTTATCTTTTTGAAGTACTAAATTGTTTGTGTATGCCTTTCCGGAAACAATATAGTATTCTCCTTTGTTAGTTTTTTTCTCGACTAATATCCCTTTGTTTACTAGAGTGTTGTGTATTATGTCCCTAATCGTCATACCTTTTAGGGCAGGTCTATCAATCACGAGAAGGATGTCATCAACATATCTACCATAGTAAACCGGTGACATTCTGGTTTGAATGGAGTCATCGAATGCATATAAGTACAAGTTTGCTAACAGCATACTGCTATGCAAACCTATCGGTAATGCACATTCGCCTTTAGTGCAATCGGCAGGAATATTTGAATGGTATTTTTTTAATTCTTCTGTGTATTCCAAATACAAATGTTGTATTATTGCCGTTAATTTACTAATCTTAGATAGCCTTTTGTCATTATTCAGATAATCTTGTAAACGCTCAAATTTGAATATTACCGAATAATAATAGCTCTTTATATCGAGGGATATAAGAATACTATCCTGTTTTTTGTCATTCCTCTCTTTGAGCATTCGGAAAGCTGAATCTCGCCACGATGAATACTGCTTAAAGTATGGAATAAACAGCCTGTTTGATGAAAAGTCTATTCCCTCATATAAGTCCTCGCAATCATTGTATAACTGCGATACTCTTGGTTTGTTTGCATAAGCAGCACTAGATATAGCTTCTCCTTGATATGCAATTTTACCAATCATTAACATCCATATGGTATCCAGTATTAGCAACTCTACTGGTGCACTAATATAGAAGTTAACCTGCTTAATCGGTTTCATCGAAGGAACTGCGTTTGAAATCAGCTTCCCATTGTCGAAATCTTCTTCATCAATAAAGGACTTGGGGACAGGAACAAGTCGAACCTGACGAAGCTTGGAAGCCAAATATCCCCAATCGAGAGTATCATTCATTGTATACATGAAGGATGCTAATTCATCAACACTTTTATTCATTAATGATTGGTTTGATTCCCAACTGGCGAGTTTGACCTTGTTATATAGGATTGTTTTGTCATAATAATAGTATGATTTTAGTTTTTTATATGCGCCAAGGATCATTTTCCTATTGTTTTCAATATCGTCAAACAAGAAAGATCCTCCTCTCACTGTCAGCAGAACAAGCGTTTTACTTGCAAGCCAGATTTTTTCGTGTTCATTATAGCACTGTTTCTTGCTCGTGACAAGTAGTGCACACTATAGATATGCAAGTATTTATTCAGTACAAGCAAGTATTTTGCACGACATTTACTATGTAATAAGGATTGAGGAACCGTATATTGCTTCAAAAACAGGATGTGCTGTAGAAACATGTAATTACAAGACAAACTGCTCCTAGCCTAGGCACTTTATCATATGCCAGAATGCCAAAAAGCGGAAAGCAAAACCACAGATTTCCAACACACTTATCTGCTGAGACGGAAAGAAACCGCACATAATGAACGAAACGAGGGGCTGAAAAGTGTTGCGCCGAATTGAAAAATCCTTGATTTTATTAAGTTTTTTGTTTCTCGTTTCTATTGCTACGGACCAGAAGGTCGGGGGTTCGAATCCCTCAGGGCGCGCCAAACAGAGAAGGAACGGCTCCGATTAACTCACTATGAAGAGGTGTCACAAACCTTCAAGGATGCGGCAGAGGCAGGCGTTGAGTTTTGGGAAATCCAGATGGATTTCAGACCGGAAGGAGTAACTCTTTACAGCGTTACGAGAAGTTCAGACTTATAAATTCCTTTTTATCGAGCACACACAACCGAATACACATTCATTGCAGGCACTGCTTCGACGGTGCTATTTCAATGTAAAAACTATCGGGAAGGAGAGCAGCTCATCCGGCAGTTTCCGTTTATATCCGTGTTCCGTCGGGAAAAAAGCACGCCGGCCCCCGTTGAACGCGAAGAGTTCTCATTTGGATCCCGTACGAACCGACACGCCGCGGTTTTTGAAAAGGGCGGCTATTGCCCAGACGAGCGTGAACGCCGCGAAATACAGCGCCAGCATCAGTACGGGGTTGAGGTACGCCATGCCGCGCCCGGCAAGGGAGGATGCGACGCCCTCAAAGAAAGGCACGCCGCCGAGCTCGCGGTAAAGCATAAAGTCGAACCCGTAAATAAAGTCGATGGGTATGACTATTGCGGAAGCCGCAAGGTGGAATGCGAACCCGCTTAAAACGAGCGAAAAACGCACGGGCGGGCGGTGCGACGCAAGCACGAGCACCCCCATGAACACCATGAGGAAGTGCCAGAGCATTGAATACAGCGCGCCGAACGAAAAGAACGGGTAATACTTGAGCGCGCGCAGGAACAGCATATTTGCAATACCGCCCACAACGCCGCCGGTGGCGATCCAGCATTCCGCCGCGCGCCTGACGCGCCCCTTTGAAAAGCCCGCGAGAATGCCCGCGGGCATTATGAACGAGCAGGCGTCAAACGGCAGCAGCCAGGTGTTGAACGCGCCGGAAAGCGTAATATCGTAATACGACTCCCACGCGGTCTTGCCGATATAAAAGAGCGTCAGGAATACGCCCAGCCAGCCGAGCGTCCTTCTGACCCTTTGCTCGGGTGCGCGGCGAAACGCGAAAATAAGCAAAACGAGCAGTACTGCCGAGACCCCGAGGTAGACATACTGCGCGGGGCCGCCGTAATCCTGCCCGCTGTAACCGGGAATATTGTACTTGTAATCGAAAAAGCCGTAGTCGCCTGTGAACAAAACGGGCCTCCTTGCTTCGCCCAGCGGGCGTGATCCGCCGACCTCGGCGGGAAGGGGTGTTTGCGATATCCGCCGACCCGGGGCGGGAAGGATGTTTGCGTTACAGGCCGAGGGCTGCCTCGGCCAGCGACAGCGTTTCCATAACGCTGCGTGATTCGTCCCTTAAGAGCACGGTGAAGCCCGAGCGCAAAAAACGCAGATACCGCTCACGCGAGTTTATGCGCATCAGGCCGCGGCGGTAATTGTCCATAGCGTAAGAGGGGTCGGGCTCCTGCATAAGCAACCTGTACAGAAACTGCTTGTCGCGGTCTTCACGCTCGAAAAAGCGGTCGACCGAGACCTCCGGCGCCGCAAGCATAACGAGCACATGTCCGGGGCAGGCGAGCTTTCGGAGCGTTTCAAGCGAGATATTGGTGTCGACGAACACCTTTTGCCCGCGCTCCGTAAGCCGGTCGAGCAGGCGCAGCTCCAACACCTCGCATTCGCGCGAGACGCCGTCATACCAAGCCTCGTACTCCTCGGGCGAGCGCCTTATAAAATCCCGCCAGTCCTCAAGGTCGCGGGTATAAGCAAGGCACGGGAACTCCTCTTTATCGAGCCCCGGAAGCAGAACATCGTGGTAATTTTCGCCGCAGAGTATGCCGCCGTGCTTTTGCGCCAGCAGCTTTGCCGCGGTGGACTTGCCCGCATAGGCAGTCCCTGTGATAAAATAAGCGTTTCCCGGCTGCATACCGCGCCTCCCGCAGGTGAGAGTATAAAGCCTTTGGCCCGCGCTGTCAAGTATAACAAGGAGCCGCGGCGCTGCCGCCGCGGCTCAGGCGCATATCTTTTACCTTACAAGGCCGGAAAGATACTCCTCGACCTCTTTTACGGTGGTCATGGAGAGCGCCTTTTGGGCGGCGCGCTCCGCCTCATCACGCGTCCAGCGGGAGATGCATTTGCGCACGCGCAGCACGCTCGGCGCGGACACGCTGAACTCCGTCAGCCCGAACGCCATAAGCAGCGGTATGAGCTTGGGGTTTGCCGCGGCCTCTCCGCACATGCCCACGGGTATGCCGGCGGCCCTGCCGCACTTTATCGTGCGCTCTATCATGCGCAGCACGGCGGGCTGCAGCGCCGAATAAAGGTACGCTACGTTGGCGTTGCCCCTGTCGCAGCTCATGGTGTAGCCCGTCAGGTCGTTGGTGCCGATGCTGAAGAAATCCGACTCTGCGGCAAGCACGTCCGCAAGCATGGCCGCGGCCGCGGTCTCTACCATTATGCCGACCTTGATATCCTTGTTGAAAGGCACGCCGAGTATCGAAAGCTCCTTTTTTAGCTCTTCGACGACGGCGCGGCCCTCGCGCAGCTCCTCGACGCAGGTGATGAGCGGGAACATAATGCGGATATCGCCAAAGGCGCTTGCCCGCAGTATCGCGCGGAGCTGGGTCTTGAACAGGTCGCGGTTTTTAAGGCAGTAGCGTATCGCGCGGAAGCCCATAAATGGGTTGTCCTCGCGCTCGAGGCCCATATAGGGGATCTCCTTGTCGCCGCCTATGTCAAGCGTGCGGATGATGAGCGGCTTGCCCTTTAATATGAGCGCGGCCTTGCGGTATGCCTCGAACTGCTCCTCCTCGGTGGGAACGGAGGTCCTGTCCATAAACAGGAACTCGGTGCGGAAAAGGCCCACGCCCTCGCCGTCAAACTCCATGACCTTTGCCGCGTCGTCGGGTTTGCCTATATTGCAGACCAGCTCATACTCCGCCCCGTCGGCGCCCACCGTGGGCTTGCCGCGGAACCGTTCGAGCTCGGCGCGCTCCTTTAAGAAGCGCTCGCGCTTTTCGGTGTATTCGTTAAGCTCGTCAAACGAAGGGTCGGGTATTACTGCGCCCGCCGTGCCGTCCACTATGACGGGCTGCCCGTCGCGCAGAACGCTCAAAGCGTTGGGCACGCTGAGCACCGCGGGTATTTCAAGCGCACGGGCGAGTATCGCCGAATGCGAGGTCTTGCCGCCCGTTTCGGTGATTATGCCGACGATATTGCCTTTTTTTATGCCGGCGGTGACCGACGGGGTAAGCTCACGGGTCAACAGCACCGTGCCCTTTGGAGCGTCGTCGACCCTGACCTGACGCCGGCCAAGCAGTATGCGCAAAAGCCCAGATTTTATGTCGCGCACGTCCGCCGCGCGCTGACGCATCATCTCATCCTCCATGGACGAGAAAATGCTTATGAACATATCGCACATGGCCTCATACGCGGCCTCGGCGCATTGACCGCCCGTTATAAGGTTTTCGGTCTCGCCCTTTAAGGCGGGGTCGTTTATAAGCGATATATGGCCCTCCATTATAAGGGCTTCCTTCTCTCCCGCGGCGGCTCGCAGAGCGGCGGCGTCGCGCTCGGTCTCGGCTATGAGTTCATTCACCGCATTGCGGAACCTTTCGACCTCTGCGGCGGGGTCCTCGACCGAGTGTGGGGTGTATTCAAGGGAGGCTTCTTCAAGCAGCAGTATCTTTCCGATGCCGATGCCGTCGGAGGCTGCCGTGCCTTTGATCATTCCGTTCACCTCTTTCAATAGAATGCGGCCCCCGTTTTGCCGGGGGCCGTGTGGATGATTACTCGCCGAAGCCGTTCTCGATCATGCTGGAAGCGGCGTTGATGGCGTCTTCCTCTCGCGCGCCGTCACAGACGAGATCGATCTCGCTCCCGCCCTTGATGCAGGCGGCCATGATGAGCATGGGGCTCTTGGCGTTGACCTCTTTGCCGTTGAAGCGGATGGTCACGGAGCAGGGAAAGTGCGACATGGCGGTGGCGAAGTTGGTGGCGGGGCGCATATGCAGACCCTGGGCGTTCTTGATGGTGAAGTGTTTCTGGATCATATTGGTTCTCCTTTTCAAGTTTAGTCTTCGTTTTTGATGGGGCGCTTCAGCAGGGCGAGCATGAGCATGCCCACTACCGCGCCAGCAGCAAGCGCCAGCAGGTACAAGAGAGGCTTGCCTATGGTGGGAACTACGAATATGCCGCCGTGGGGCGCCATAAGCGTGCAGTTGAACAGCCAGGAAAGGCCGCCTGCGACGGCGGAGCCGAGAGCGCAGGAGGGTATGACCTTTAAGGGGTACGCCGCCGCATAGGGGATAGCGCCCTCGGTTATGAACGAGAGGCCCATGACTATGTTGACGACGCCGTTCTTGCGCTCGTCGGCGGTCCAGCGGTTCCTGAAGAATATGGTGGACAGCGCGATCGCAAGCGGTGGCACCATACCGCCTATCATGACGGAGGCCATTACCTGATAGCTTTCGGTGGTGGCGGAGGCAAGCATGCCGGTGCCGAATACGTAGGCCGCCTTGTTGAGGGGGCCGCCCATGTCGATGGACATCATTGCGCCCAAAATGCAGCCAAGAACCACGCCGAGGTTATGCTCATTGAGCCAGAGCAGGCCGCTTGAAAGCGCGTTGTTGATAACGCCCATTATGGGGTTGACGGCGCACATCATAACGGCCACCATGCCGAGGCCGGCAAGCGGGTAAATGAGAACTGGCTTTAAGCCCTCCAGCGCACGGGGGAGCTTGTCGCAAAGCTTTTCAAAGAGCTTTAAGAGCCAGCCTGCGAGGAAGCCCGCAAGCAGCGCGCCCAGGAACCCGGAGGGTATTGTGGAGACCGCGCCGGGGTCGGCGAAGGTCGCGCCGTTGGAGGCGAGGAAGCCGCCCACAACGCCCACGAGCAGGCCGGGCCTGTCTGCAATGGACATGGCGATGAAGCCCGCGAGTATCGGGAGCATGAAGTTGAACGCATAGCCGCCCATGGCCTTGAACCACGCGGCGACGGGGGTGACGGAGCCGAAATTGCCGTCCATCGGCACGCCCTTTGCGGCGTCGATGAGGAACGCTATCGCAATGAAAATGCCGCCTGCCACGACGAAGGGCAGCATGTGCGAAACGCCGTTCATAAGGTGCTTATAAAGCCTGCGGCCGAAGCTCTCGTTCCCGACGGACGCCGTGACCTCGGCCTTTTTGTCGGCCTTGAACACGGGCGCCTCGCCGTTTAAGATCCTGCCTATGAGCTCCTCGGGCTTGTGTATGCCGTCGGCAACCTTGGTGGACCAGACGGGCTTGCCGTCAAAGCGGGCGGTATCCACGCTCTTGTCGGCGGCGATTATTATTCCGTCGCAGTTGGCAATGTCCTCGGCGGTCAGCACGTTCTTGGCGCCGCCGGAGCCGTTGGTCTCTACCTTTATGGGCACGCCCAGCTTTTCGCCGGCCTTGGCCAGCGCCTCAGCCGCCATGTAGGTGTGCGCTATGCCCGTGGGGCAGGCGGTGACGGCCAGCACGCGATATCCCTCCTTTTTGGGGGCGGGAGCCGCGGCGGCCTCTTCGGGGAACTTCTCGGTCTCCTTGGCGTCGATAAGCGCAAGGAATTCCTCGGGAGATTTGGCATTTTTGAGCTTTTCGGTGAAGTCGGTATCCATCAAAAGCTGCATCATGCGGGCAAGCACCTCCATGTGCACGTCACCGTCGGTGGTGGCCGCGATCATGAACAGCAGCTTGCAGGGGTCGCCGTCGGGAGAGCCGTAGTCCACTCCCGCGGGCGCGGTCATCGCCGTGAGCGCGGGCGCCTTGACGGCCTCGCTCTTGGCGTGGGGGATGGCGATCTCCATGCCGATCGCGGTGGTGCCCAGCGCCTCACGCGCAAGGATGCCCTCCCGGTACACGGCTGTGTCGTTAAGGCTGCCGCACTTCTCGTGAAGCCCGATCAGCATTTCGATCGCTTCGGACTTGTCTGCCGGTGAGGCGCCTATACGGATGCCCTCCTTCTTCAGTAAATCTGTGATACGCATATGATCCCTCCTGTCAGGATTTTGATTCGAATAATGCCATAAGCTCGTCTATCTTTTCCCTTGTGGCAAGCCCCGGCAGGAAGGCCGTTGCATTGCCGCACGCGCTGCCGAGCCTGAGCGCGTAGGCGTAATCCCCCCTGCGGATGCAGCCCGCCACGAACCCGGCGACCATGGAGTCGCCCGAGCCCACGGTATTGAGCACCGTGCCCTTTATAACGCCCTCCTTATGGACGGCGCCCGTTTCGTCAAGCAGCATCGCGCCGTCGCCGCCAAGCGAAACGAGCACGTTCCTTGCGCCCATCTCCTGCAGCTTTTGCGCATAGAGCAGGGTGGTCTTTTCATCCTCGACGGGCACGCCGAATATCTCGGATATCTCCTGCCTGTTGGGCTTGATGAGGAAAGGACGGTATTTGAGCGAGTTTACAAGCAGCCTCTTCGTGGCGTCCACGGCCACAAGCACCCCGCGCCCGTCTATGCGGGCGAGTATGCGCTCGTAAACGTCGTCGGGCACGGTCTTGGGAATGCTGCCGGAGAGTATCAGCGTGTCCCCCTCGCGCAGAGCGTCGGTCTTCTGCATAAACGCGTCAAATTCCTCTGGCCCGATATGCGGCCCCTGCCCGTTTATCTCGGTCTCCCCGTCGGACTTTATCTTTACGTTGATGCGCGAAACGCCCTCTTTAAGATGTATGAAATCCGTCCTGATGCCGGCCTCGCGGGTGCCGCGCTCTATCGCCTCGCCCGTAAACCCCGCGACGAACCCAAGCGCCGTTGTTTCAAGCCCAAGCTCCGCCAAAACGTGCGACACGTTTATCCCCTTGCCGCCGAAGTAATACTCCTCGCTTGAGGTGCGGTTCGTTATGCCCGGAACAAGCCTGTCGATATGCACGACGTAGTCTATGGACGGGTTTAGCGTTACGGTATAGATCATTTGCCGACCTCCTTAACTATGGTCAATTCGCCGATCCTGCCCTTGGGACATTTATCGGTCAATATACAGCAGGCGTCCGCCCGTGAGAAGGTCACGGGGAACACCCGGTTGAATTTGGTACGGTCCGCCAGCACGAACGCCACAAAGCTCCGCTCTATCGCGGCGGCCTTTACGCTGGCCTCCTCCGCGTCGGGGGTGGTAAAGCCCTCGTCCTCGGTGATGCCGTTCGTACCCATGAACGCCTTTGTGAAATTGTATTTCATAAGCCCCCGAAGGGCCTCCGCGCCGACTATCGCCTCGGTCTCGGGGCGGAGCCTGCCGCCAATGAGATGCACCTTGAAACCGGCCGAAAGCAGCCTGTATGCATGCAGTACGCCGTTTGTCACATAGGTGGCGTTTGCGTTGGTCAGGTGCGGTATCATGCACGCTGTTGTTGTGCCCGAGTCGATGAAAACAAAGTCGTCGTCCCGTATGAGCGTTGCGGCATACGCGGCTATCATGTCCTTTTCGGCAAACATCTGCTGTTCGCGCCTTGATACGCGCTCCTCAAAAAGGCCCATCTGCCGTATGGAAGCCGCCCCGCCGAACACCTTTTGAAGCTTGCCCGCCTTTGCAAGCGCGTTAAGGTCGCGCCTGACCGTGGCCTCGGACGCGCCGAGCCGCGCGCTTAAGCCCGCGACGGTCGCCGTGCCGTCGGCGCTCAACTGATCCAATATTATCCGATACCTTTCCTGTGCAAGCATGGTTTCACCTCACCAATATAATATACGCGTACTCGATCAAAGTCAAGCATTTTCTTTCAAAATCTTCATATTTTTTGCAGGATTTTTTCGAATTTGACGGAAGCGGGCATGGCATGCGACGTTGTCGTCCTCTGCCCGGAGGCAAACGGGCGATACCGATGCGCGCCCGGCCCCTGTCAGCGGTCAGATCGGAGAACTCGCTCTGCCTGCGAAAAGAAAGGTCATATGCCCGGACCCGTATGAAACGCACTCAAAAAACTCTTGCATTTTCGGGAAAACCGTATTATAATTCCATTTCCGGACGCGGAAACGCGGCGGAGCCCCGCGGGGCAGGTAAATGATATGAAGAAGAAAAAGAAACCAATAAAAGAGGAGAACACCAAGATGAGGAAGATCGGCATACTTACCGGCGGCGGCGACTGTCCGGGTCTTAACGCCGTTATCAGGGGCGTTGTCGAAAAGTGCGCGGAGGCCGGTATGGAGGTCTTCGGGTTCCACAACGGCTGGCGCGGCGCGATGCGCGCGCAGGGGCATTGGCTGACTCTGGCCGAGGTAGAAGGCATTCAGACCATGGGCGGCACCATAATAGGCAGCTCGCGCACCAACGTGATGGCCGATCCAAACGGTCCCAACACCATTATTGAGGTCCTGAAGGCGCTTGACCTTGAGGGCGTTGTTGCAATAGGCGGCGACGACACTCTGGGCGTTGCGAACGAGCTGAGGAAGCGCGGCATCAACGTGATAGGCGTGCCCAAGACGATAGACAACGACCTTTCCTGCACGGACTACACCTTTGGATTTGAGACCGCGTCGAACATTGCGATGGAGGCGATAGACCGCCTGCAGACCACCGCAAAGGCGCACTCCAGGTGCATAGTCGTTGAGTGCATGGGCCGTCACACCGGCTGGATAGCCCTGCAGGCGGGCCTCGCCGCGAACGCTCATCTCGTGCTCATACCCGAGTTCCCCAAGACCTTTGACGAGATAGTCTCCCTTGTGCGGCGCAGGTATCTGCGCGGCGACCGCTACACGATAATCGTTGTGGCGGAGGGATTTGAGCTGAAGGACGGCGAGTCCATAGACGTTGGCACCGACGCGTTCGGCAACAAGCTCCTTCTGCAGAAGAACCTTGCGAAGCACCTCTCCGACATGATCGAGAACGCCATGAGGAACGATCCGCTCCTCGGGCAGGACGCTCAGTTCTTCGAGTGCCGCCACGTGGTGCTCGGCCACGTTCAGCGCGGCGGCGCGCCCTGCGCCTTTGACCGCGTGCTGGGGACCCGCCTCGGCATAAAGGCCGGCGAGCTCGTCGTCGAGAAGAACTACGGCAACATGGTCGGCATGAGCAGCAACCAGATCGTCGCCGCTGATCTCGATAAGGCCGTCACCGTCCGCAAGGAAGTCGACCGCGAATTCTATGAGGCCGCAAGCCTGTATTTCAAATAATTCCGCGAAAGCAAACCGCTGGGGAGCGACGCTCCCCAGCTTTAATGTGCGATTGTCAATAATTGATAAGAAAGCACTAAAATATTATCCAAGTAAAAGCGTTCAGCATTTTCTACTGAATGCTTAATCTTTGAGCCGATTAGCATTATTTGGCCGCTCTGGCTTTAGTCTTCGTCGCTCTCCTTTTGAGCAGAGGCGGTTAACTCCATCATCTTTTGCGCATAGGTGGCACCATCGATTTCCTCACATGCATACTGACGCATCAATTCATCAATCTGGGCTTTAAGTTCTTCTCTGGTCATTTCAGATCCTCCTCAAATCTTTATGATATCTGGCCGTTATTCGTCCTCGTTATCCTCCTTTATAACACTCCAAAAATCTTCATGCGATTCGTAAATATTCGATGCAGAAATGCTATTCTTGTGTCCGCATACTGTGCATTTCCAGATATAGTGATGATCATCGAAGCCCTCTTGAAAGTTTAGGTATGCTCCACAGCGGTCACACCACCAATCGATGTTAGGGAACCTTTCACTCATTGTTTTTTCTCCTCCCTCTATTTATCATTTTTGCTTTCATTAGGATGCTTTGCGTCATACTCCTCTATGCCTTGAATTATCTTAGTCTTTGCTTCATCCACTACAGCCTTGGAGATAGCTTCCTTCGTTTTAAGGTAGTCGATAAGTTTAACTATACCGATGGCAACGACGGCTCCTCCAATTGAGGCTAGTCCTATAGCTGGATACATTGAGGCTTGTCCCTCTATACGTCCTATCGTCTTTCCTCCTTCTTCAATCAAATTGAGAAACTTATCTGGTCCTCCAGCAGACTTCGCCGCTTTAGATAATTCAGCGTAATCCCATGCCATTATTTGACCTCCATGTTAGCTGTCGCTGTTTTAATCATATCCACTAGCAGGTCTTTGTTTTTAAGCGGATAGAGTACTAATGCCTCCTTTCTAAATCACAACGATTATATAACCATTGTTGCATTAGGTCAAGAGAAAAGCAACAATTAAGTTGCAGTACCGATTTTGAGCAAACGGTTTTCTTGCACTCTTTACAGTACGAGGGAAAAGCACGGCTCGGCGAATAATCGCCTTGCTTCCAACAAAAGTGCCGCGAGCCTGTATTTCAAATAAGAACTACCCGAAGCAAAATAAAAGCCGCAGGCCTGCGCCTGCGGCTTTTGCGTTTTACGTCAGCCCTCGATCATGATGGTCTTCTTCTCGGGGAGCTTGGGCTGCTCCTTCTTGGGCACGGTGAGCGTCAGCACACCGTCCTCGAATTTGGCCTTGATGTCCTCCTCGGTGAGGTTCTTGCCTACGAAGAAGCTCCTCTGCATGGTGCCGGAATAGCGTTCGCAGCGGATGAGCTTGCCCTTAGTGTCCTTCTCGTCCTTGTCGAGACCCTTCGCCGCGGTGACGGTCAGATTGCCGTTCTCGAGCTCAAGGCTGATCTCATCCTTCTTGAAGCCGGGCAGGTCGATGTCGACCTCATACCCGTCGTCGTGCTCACGCACGTCGGTCCTCATAACGTGAGCCGCGTGCTTGCCGTAAAGTTTCCTGTCCGCAGACTCCAGCTCGCGCATTGCGGGGAAGGTGAAGTCCATAAGGTCATCAAAGATGCTGTCGCCGAAAAAGTTGGTAAACATAGTCAATTCCTCCTTTACCCATACACTTATATTGCGCATCGGGACGGAAGATCATTCATTGGGGGCGCCGGAGGTTTTTGCCCTCCTCGGCCCTGCGGGTCTTCTCTTATCCTTTTGTTGACTCTATTATACCACTATTGTTAGCACTGTCAAGCGTTGAGTGCTAATATATTAATATATTTTTATGAGGGCTACCCCGTCCGTTTTGAGTATTTACGAATTCTGCCTGTTGCAACACGAGCGGGTTTGGGTTAAAATATATACAATAACTCCATGGAGGTCTGTTATATGAAGCGCATTACCGCCTTTTTGCTTATCGCGGCGTTTGCCGCGCTGCTGTTGACGGGCTGCACGGGCCCATCGGAGCCCGGGCCGACCGGGGAGCCTGCGGCCCCGACCGAAACGGGCGGAGAAGGTTTTGAGCCCTACGACCCCCCGCGTGAGGACGGCACGAGCCGCGTCGTATTCTATTGGTACAACGAAACGGGAGTGTACGACGACTGCGATATGTGGATATGGCTGCCCAACGCCGACGGGCACGGGTACGCGTTCCACCCCTGCGAATACGGCGCAAAGGTCGTGCTGGACGTGCCGCAGGGCACCTCCGAGGTCGGCTTTATAGTGCGCCGCGCCTGCTCCGATCCCGGCGGCGCAAGCTGGGGCGACGCGGTAAAGGACTATGACGGCGACCGGTTCGCCGCCGTAACGGGCGATATCACCGAGGTCTACTTAAAGCCCGGCGACGGGGCAATGTACAGGAGCGACGACGGAGGCAAGACATTGTATCAGGACAAGGTTTTGAGCTTGGCGGGGATGATCTCGCTGAACGAGATAAAATACACGCTCTCCCCCGCGACGCGGATCACCTCGCTCGATCAGGTGAAGGTCACGGAAGGCGGGCGCGAGATAGCCGTCGAGAGCCTTTCGAGCCTTAACAACGAGGTGATATTCGGCGTGATAAAGACCGCCGAAGAGCTGGATATCTCAAAGGCATACACGCTTGAGATAGAGGGCTTTGCACCCTGTCCCGTGGTGCCCACGGAGGTTTTCGACAGCGAGGCCTTCAATGAAAAGTACGCCTATGACTTGCCTTTGGGCGTCACCGCCACGCCGGTAGGCTATGCGTTTACGCTTTGGGCGCCCACGGCGCAGAGCGTCAGCCTGAACATTTACGCCGAGGGCGCGGGCGGCGAGGCCGAGGGCTCCTACCCCATGCTGCGCGGCGAGCACGGCGAATGGACTCTCGGCACGGATGTGGGCGCGCGCGGAAAATACTACACCTATACCGTCACGACCGCTCTCGGAACGAATGAGATAGTCGATCCCTACGCAAAGGCGGTTGGCGTGAACGGCGACCGCGGCATGGTACTGGATCTTGAATCGACCGACCCCGAGGGCTGGGAGAACGACCGTTTTGTATCGGGGCTCGATTCGTATGAGGACGCCGTTATATGGGAGGTGCACGTTCGTGACTTCTCCAACAGGATCGCCTCCTCCGAGTATCCCGGCAAATACCTTGCCTTTACCGAGACCGGGCTTAAAAACTCCGCAGGCGAGGCCGTAGGTCTCGATTACCTCAAGGACCTGGGCATTACGCACGTTCATCTGCAGCCCATATACGACTATGCCACGGTGGACGAGGCGAACGACGCGCCTCAGTTCAACTGGGGCTACGATCCCAAGAACTACAACGCCCCCGAGGGCAGCTATTCCACCGACCCGTACCATGGCGAGGTGCGCGTGAACGAGGTGAAGCGCATGGTACAAGCCCTGCACGAGGCGGGCATTGGCGTGGTCATGGACGTTGTTTACAACCACACCTATTCGGCAGACTCCTGTCTGGGGCTTGCCGTGCCGTACTACTACTACCGCTATGACGGAACGGGCGCGCTTTCAAACGGCTCCGGCTGCGGCAACGAGACCGCCTCCGAGCGCACGATGTTCCGCAAGTATATGGTGGATTCCGTAAGCTACTGGGCGAGCGAATACCATATAGACGGGTTCCGCTTTGACCTGATGGCCCTGCACGACATTAAGACCATGCAGGAGATAGAGGCCGCCGTACACGGCATTAACCCCTGCGCCCTTATCTACGGCGAGGGCTGGACGGGAGGCACAAGCACCCTGCGCGAAAACGAGCGCGCAAGCCAGGCGAACATATCCCAAATCACCCCGTCCGCCGGCGCGATAGGCGGCGTGGCGGTGTTCAACGACAGCATACGCGACGGCCTGAAGGGCAGCGTGTTCAACGCAAAGGACCGCGGCTACATAAACGGGGCCGCTTCGCAGGGGACGGCAAACAGCGTGCTGTTCGGCATTGCGGGCGGGGGAAAGCTGCCCACCTCGAACTGGGGCGTTGAAGGGAACGCGGTCATCAACTACATGGCCTGCCACGACAACAACACCATTTGGGATAAGCTGCTGCTTTCAAACCCCGAGGCAAGCGACGAAGAGCGCGCGGCAATGAACCGCTTCGGCGCGGAGATAATAATGCTGTCGAAGGGTACGCCTTTCATGCTTGCCGGCGAGGAGATGCTTCGCAGCAAGGACGGCAACTCCAATAGCTACAACGCCTCCGACGAGATAAACAACATCGATTGGGAGCGCCTTGTGCCCGGCTCGGCGGAGTACGCGATGCGCGGCCTTTACAGGGACCTTATCGCAATGCGAAAGGCAAACGCCTTCCTGACCGACCCCGAGGTACACGCCGTTTGTCAGGTGACCGACGGGAACGTGATAGAGGTGCAGTACATGCGCGGGCGCAAGCCTGTGGCCGTCGCGTTCATCAACCCCGGCCCGGGCGACGCGGACTACACGGTGGGCTCCGACGTGCGCGTGCTGACAGACGGCTCCGGCGTTTATCCCGCGGACGGGCCCGTGGTAAACGGCAGCTTTACCGTGCCCGCAAGGTCGGTATTTCTTGCGGCGTTCGCCGATTAAGCGTTGAAAGCGCGTCCATCTTATTGTACAATAAGACGGACGAAGAACGGAGGTCAAAAAAATGGCAAAAACACTCATCGCTTATTTCTCCCGCAGGGACGAGAACTACGTGGGCATTTCAAAAGAGGTGCTGACCGTCGGCAACACCGAGATAGCCGTTCGGAAGATACGCGAGCTGATAGACGCGGACGTTTTTGAGGTGGCTATGAAAAAGCCCTACTCCAAGGGTTATGAGGACGCTATGCGCGAGTCAAAGGCCGATCTTGACGCGAACGCCCGCCCGGAGCTTGTCGCGCTGCCCGAAGGTATTGCGGACTATGACACCGTGATACTTGCCTACCCCAATTATTGGGACACCATGCCCATGGCTATGTTCACCTTTCTGGAGGCATTCGACTTTACGGGCAAGAAGGTGCTGCCGCTTTGCACCAACGAGGGCGGAGACATGGGCAACAGCATTTACGACATTCGCCGCACCTGCCGCGGCATAAAGCTTTGCGGCGGGCTGTCGCTTGCCGGCTGCGGCGTGAATGACTCCAAGCCCTTTATCGAAAAGTGGCTGAGGGCCAACGGGGCGATGTAAAACGGGCTGATAAAACGGCGCCGGGGGCGGTCCCCCGGCGCTTTTTAATGCTGCCGTTCAGTATTTCTTTGCCCTGTGCCGCAGATAAAACGCAAGCGCCGTGCCCATGAAGGCCTGCGAATACTCCTCGCTGCCAAAGCCCGCTATAACCTCATCTACTGGCCGGGTGAACACGTCTATCACCTCGTCGCGGTCAAGATGCTGCACGCCCGTCTTCTCAAGCTCCTCCGCAAGGTAAACGTGGTAGGCGCATTTGAATATGGCGGGGTTGGGGCTGCACGAGCCGAGATGCACGAGCCTGCCCGCCTTATAGCCCGTCTCCTCGAAAAGCTCGCGCCGGGCGGCCTCGCGCGGGTCCTCCCCTGCGTCGACGACTCCGCCCGGAAACTCGGTAACGAGCCGCTCCGCGCCGTGCCTCCATTGGCGCACCAGCACGAATTCGCCCCCGGTCTCGGCGACCGTCACCACGCAGTCCGGCCCGCGCAGAGCAAAATAATCCCCCTCAAGGCCGTATGAATTCCTTTCGCGCTGCAGCTCCACGTCGAACACGCGTGTTTTAAGCAGGGTCTCACGCCCGACAACGCTCCACATAAGCCGCGAATCGTCAGTCCTCATTGCTCTTTTTCGCCTCCTCAAACAGCGCCGCGACGGCGGGCGCGTTTTTCGTGAGCTTTTTTATGGTCAGGTCGTCCGCCTTGTCGTTTGCAAGGCGCAGGTTGTGCATGGTAAGGCGCAGGGCCTCCTTTAGCTTTTCAAGGTGGTCTATGGCCTTTTGTATCTCGTCCATGGCGGTGTCGAAACGCTCGTTCGCCACGCGGTAGTTCTTGCCGAACGCCTCCTTGAATGCGTTCACGTTCTGCTCAAAGCGGCCCACGTCCAACTGCCTGTCGCGCACGGCGGCAAGCTCGCGCCTGTATTTGAGCGATTTGAGCGCCCCGTTTCGCAAAAGCGATATTATGGGCAGGAAGAACTGCGGACGCACGACGTACATCTTTTCATACCGATAGGAAACGTCCACGATGCCCTCGTTGTAAAGGTCGTTATCGGCCTCAAGCAGCGACACCAGCACCGCATATTCGCATTTTTTCTCGCGTCGGTCGCGGTCGAGCTCGCGGAAGAAGTCCTCGTTGCGGTGCTTGGCCGCCGTCGTGTCCATCTCGTTTTTCATCTCGAACATTATGGAGATCAGCTCGCCGCCCTCGCCGTCCTCTTCGCGGAATATGAAGTCGCCCTTGGAGCCCGTGCGGGCGTCGTTGTCCTTTTCGAAATAAGCGTTGGGGAACGCCGTCATGCGTATGGAGTTGAAGCGGTTCATGCAATGCTGTTCAAGACTCTCGCCCACCATCTTGGTGGACTGGCGGGCCTTGAAGTCTTTATAATACTCCAGCTCCGTGTCCTTCAGGCGCAGTTCGCGGTCAAAGCTCTCCTTCATGGACTGCTCGCGCAGGCGGGCTTCAGCTGCGCCTGCCTCGAGCTTGCTTTTAAGCTCAGTCAGCTCCGCCGCCTTTAAGAACAGCTCCTCGTCCTTTTTCTTTTCCGCCGCCATCACGGCAAGGTTCTTGTCCGTTTCACCCGACTCCACGCGGGCGCGCAGCTTTTCGATCTCGCGCTCTTTTTCGGCAAGCTCGTCCTTTTTGGCCTGCAGGGCGGCCTCCTGCTCGCGCTCCTTTTGGCGCAGCGCCTCCTCCACGGCAAGCTTCTTGTCCGTCTCCCCCGCTTTGAGCTCTGCGCGCAGGCTGTCTATAAGGCGCTCCTTTTCGGCTATCTGAGCGTCCTTTTTCGTAAGCGCCTCGCTCTGGCGCTTCTCGTTTTCAAGCCGCTCCAGCTCGCGCTCGCCCGCGGCCCGCTCCAAAAGCTCCTGCTCGCGGCGCCTGACGTCGTTTGCGAATTCCTTATCGCGCACCTGCCTGACTATTGCCGCATAGCCCGACTCGTCCACCTGAAAGACCTGCCCGCAGTTGGGACATTTTATCTCGTTCATAATGACCTCCGGCGATCGTTTTTTCACATTATACCGCATTTTCGCCTTCGTGCCAACAAAAAGAGTTGACAGAACCGGCGCTCTCAAATATACTATATCAAAACAGAGACGAAAGGAGTGTGCCGATGAAGACCCTTTATCTTGCGGGCGGCTGTTTTTGGGGGACGCAGCGCTTTTTTGACCAGTTCGACGGAGTGACCCACACAGAGGTGGGCTATGCAAACGGCCCGGCGGGCGACGTGACGTATGAGGAGGTCTGCAAAAGCTCCGGCCACGCGGAGACCGTGCGCGTGGATTATGACGAAAGCGTGCTGCCCACCGCCAAGCTGCTGGAATACTATTTTATGGTGATCGACCCCCTGTCGGTGAACAAGCAGGGAGGCGACGAGGGAGTGCAGTACCGTACGGGAGTTTATTACGACGACCCGACCCTGCTTGAGGACGTCAAGGCCGCGTTTGAAAAGGAGCAGGCCAAGTACGACAAGCCCATGGCGGTGGAGCTTTTGCCGCTTGAGAGCTTTTGCGGCGCGGAGGAGTACCATCAGAAATACCTGGTCAAAAACCCCACGGGCTACTGCCATATTGCTCCGTGGCTGCTTGACCTGAAAAAATAACGGGAGGCAAGGTATGAAAAACAGCAGGACCTGCCCCAAGTGCGGAGGCAGCAACGTGAGGATATCGGAGGGCGGAGCGGGCGCGTACGGCTCCGGCAACAACATACCCATAGGCAGCTTCGTTTGGCAGGCCGTGCCCGTGGACAGGTATATCTGCTGCGACTGCGGCTATACCGAGGAGTGGATACGGCGCGAACACATTTCGAAGATAGAGTCCTCGAAAAAGCGTATTTGACGGCTTTGCCCGAGATTGGACAAACCCGATGCGGCATGGGCTTTGCATCGGGTTTTTGTATTGGGTTTTGCGCTGCGGCCGGGGGTCAGCGCCTCGCTTTTGAATTGAGCGGGTTCCAAGACCCCTTAAGATAATAGGCGAGGAACAGTATGAAAAGCAGCAGATTATGCCCTATCATGCAGGCCCACGCCGAAACGAGGCCCATTGAAAACAGTTTGATGCAGACAAACGTGCCGAGTATCCTGACGCCCCACATGCCAAGCATGTTGAATATGAACGGGGCAGTCGTTTTGCCGGCGCCCTGCATCATGCCCTCGATTATAAGGCTTACGCCGTAGACGGGCTCGGACACCGCCACCATGCGAAGCACCGTTACCGCAAGCGAAATGACCTCCGCGTCCTTTGAGAACACCCCCGCCATGGAGGGCGCGAACGCGAACAGCAGGCCGCCCGTCAGCGTCATGAGCAGCACCTCTATCACGATATTGACCCGCGCAAGCTCACGAAGGCGCACCCTGTCGCCCGCGCCTATCGCGTTGCCTGTCAGCGTTGCGGCGGCGGCCATCATGCCGTAGCCGGGTATGTAGAAGGCGGACTCCACCGTGTTTGCAACGGTGTGCGCGGCGGTGGGCACCTCACCCAGGGAGTTTATCATTGCCGCAAACGCGACGTAGCCCAAAGAGGTGCCGAACCTTTGCAGCATATTCGGGAACGCCACCCGCATACAGGGTACGAGTATCTCGCGGTCGGGCGCGATGGAAAAGCCCTTGGGCGAAATGCTTTCGTGCCGGAACAGCGAGAGCGTTATTATGACCCCGCCTATCAGCACGCTGACCGCGCTTGCGGCGGCCGCGCCGACCACGCCAAGCCCCGCGCCCCATACGGTGAATTCAAGGCCGAGAACGGATACGGCGCGCGTTTCGTAAATAAGCAGAAAGTTCAGCAATACGTTTACGATATTCACGATAATGCCCGCGAGCATGGGCGTTTTCGTATCGCCCGCGGCACGGAGCACCGTGCCGAATATGATGGTTGCCGTGCGCGGAAGCATGGGCAGATACAGTATAAAGAAGTATTGGGCGGCAAGGGGCTGTATGCTTTCGGCCACCTGCATCCACCTGGGCACCGCGCGTGAGAGCGACAGCGTGACCGCCGTAAACAAAAGCCCCGTGACGAGCACCGCAAGCACGCTTTGCGCCGAGGCTTTTTTGGCCTTTTCATGCTCGTTGGCGCCGCGCATCTGCGAAATGTACGCCAAAAAGCCCACACCGAACGCCGAAATGGTAGAGCCGATGAGCCAGCCCACCGTGGTGGTGGAGCCGACCGCGGCCGTCGCCTCGGTGCCGAGCGAGCCGACCATGGCGGTGTCTATGTACTGCACCGCCGTCTGCATAAGCTGTTCGAGCATGGTGGGCCACGCAAGCGCGGCGACCGTGCCGACAAGGGCGGTGTTGAGCGCCCTTTTTTTAACGTTCCGTTCCATCGTATCCTCAATACTCCACGAGGGATTATAACAGAAAATCCGTCCCGGCTCAAGGAAAAAAACCGACGGGCTCAAAAAAGGCCGCAGACCGTATCGGCCTGCGGTGGATCTTACCGTGGGGCACGCGCTCAGCTGCCCGTGACGCTCGTGTCGGAGGCCACAAGGGTCTGCCCGTAAGCGTAGTTATTGGTGAACGTGTACTCCGTTCCGCCCACGTTGACCGTGTGCGTGCCCTGGGAGTGGAGCGAAAGGTCGATCTGCTTCATATCGGAGCCCGCCATTATCCTGCCGTAGCCCAGCACAATAATGGTGCCTCCCGTGACGGTAACGCCGCTCTCCGCGTCTATCGCGGCGGACATCTCCATATTGGGGCCGCGGGTAATGACGAGGCCGCCCGTCTGGGTGTACGTGCCGTTGGAATCAATGCCGTCGGTGTCGCCGTTAGGCGAGACCGCCGCGTCAAGCACGCCGCCCGTAACGTTGACAGCGGCTTCGCTTGCGCCCTTGGTGGCATTTACCGCGTCATCCACAGCGGTGACGACGGTATAGCCTCCGGAGATGTTTATGACGTTGCCTTCAAGCCCCTCGTACGCGCTGTCGATGTTGATAACGCCTCCGGATATCTCTATCGTGCCGTCCGCGTGGATGGCGTCCGCGCCGGAGACCGTCTGCTGACCGCCCCAGCCGCCGTGGCCCCCGGGGCCCATTCTGCCGCCGCCCGTCTTGCCCTCGGGGGAATAGACCGCCATCTGCACCGTGCCGCCGGACACGTTTATATTGCCCTCGCCCGTGCCGCCGGCCTCAAATGAAGTGCCGCTGTCGGCGTGGAGGCCATCGTCATAGCTTGATATGCTGATGAGCCCCGACGAGATATTGACCGAGTTTGCGGCCTTGACGCCCTTATAGGAGGTGACGGAAGCGTCGCTTGCGGTGTAGGCCGAATACGACCCGGTGTACACCGTGACGGAGGGCTCTTCGGCTGCCTCGCCCGTGAACATATTGAAGTCGTGCGCGGCCTGTATGCCGTCGCCCGCAGCATAGACTGCAACGGAGCCGCCCTCTATATTGACGTCGCCGCGCACCTTGCCGCTCTTTGAAAGGTCTGTGCTCTCGGTCTTTATGCCGTCGCCCTTGGTCGATATCGCAACCACGGCGCCGCTCTTGACCGTCACCGAATCCTTGCCCTTTATGGCGTTGTTTACCGCGGTCACTTTGAGCGAAAGCTTCTGTACCGTCACGTCCTTGCTGCAGCTTACGCCGTTGTTGTAGCCCGCGTTTATAACGAGTACGCCGCTGCCCTTGAGCTTTAAGTCGACCTTGGAGCTTATTGCGCCCTCGCCCTGCTCCGCATCATCCGCGGTCTTTTCAGCGCGGTTATCGTTAATGACGTTCTGGGTGCCCTTTTTGGCGGAGATCTCCACCTTGTCCGCCGAAAGCACCTTTATGGGCGAGTCGGCCGAGCAGGAGATCGCCGTGCCGGAGAGCTCAAGCACCACCTCGTCGTTCTCGGAGGCCTGCACCACGATCTGCCCCTCCAGCGCGCCGCGCAGCGCGTAAGTGCCCGCAGCCGTTACGGTGTAAACGCCGCCGTCCTGCGTAAATGCGCCGTCCTCGGTGGTCATGGAGAACTCGCCCACTGCCGCCTCGGCGGTGATGGAATCATCCGAAACGGGGGTCGCTTCGACCGAAGACGCGCCCTGCCCGGAGGGGAGCGGGGTGGTATCATGGCCCGTGCTGCCGCTGAATGCGCCCGAGCACCCCGCGCTTACCGCCATTATTATGCAAAGCGCCGCGATGAGCGCCGTTTTAAAAAGCTTCATAAAAAAGCTCCTCCTTTTTTGATTTCACGTATTCTACCAGAGCGGCCCGTATAATTCAACCCGTGCCGCTTACTTGTCACTTTTAAGCCGAGAGTTTTCTATATGTGAGTATCGGGGCCGACATTTGTGTTTCAGCGGCCGTCATTATTTGACCTTGCACAGTACGGGGCCTCGTAAAGCCTGCCGTGGACGAAGTAATTGTATGACCTGCATCCGCCGGCACACCGCCGCCCCTCGGGACAGGTGCTGCATGCGCCGGTCAAAAGCTCCGGCCTGAAGCCCCTGTTGTATGAAAAAGCCTTCGGATCCTCCCAGATATCCCTGAGCGTGCGTTCTCGCAGGTTCCCTTCGATAAAGCGCTCGTCATACATGGACTCGCATCCGCGCACGTTGCCGACGCTGTCTATGCCGATGGCGTTGAGCCCCGCGCTGCACCCCGTAAACGGCGCGCCTCCGGAGCGCACACCGCGAAGCCTGTCCTCGTCGAACGTAAAATAGCCTATGTTGTCGGCAATGCCAAGGGGATAGTCGACCGCGTCGATATGCCTGCGCACGAATCCAAGCACCGCGTCAACGCTGAAACGGTGGTCAACGCCGCTTTGCGCGTTGCCCATAGGCGAACACGCCTGAAGCTGCCACGCGGCTATGGGCAGCCCGCCTATGCACGAAAACAGCTCCTCAAGTCGGGGCGCGTTTTCGGCGTTGAGAGTGGTAATGACGGACGCGGGTATGCCGTTTTCGGTCAGGGTTTTAAGCGCAAACACCGCGCGGTCAAAGCTGCCGCTGCTCCTGTACCTGTCGTGCACGTCTTTGGGACCGTCGATCGACACCGCCACGGATTCGACCCCCGCGGCCTTCAGCCTTGCTATATGCTCGGGCCCGAACAAAAAGCCGTTAGTTATGATCGCCGTGCGCACGCCGCGGTCGGTGAGTCTTTTTACGATGGCGTCCCAGTCCGGGCGCATGAAAACCTCGCCGCCTATCATGGACACGCGGCGGCAGCCCAGCTCCGCAAGCTGGTCAGCTACCAGGAAGCATTCGCTTGCGGTAAGCTCGTTGGGCCTTGCGCGGCCCGCACGAGAGCCGCAGTATTTGCAGTTGAAACAGCATGCAAGGGTTATCTCCCACACGCAGGAACGCAGCTTATATTCCATCAGATGAGCTTTTCCCCGCAATTGCGGCAGAACTTGTCTCCTCTCACGCAGGGCGTACCGCATTCCGGGCAGTAATTAGGCGTCTGCCTCATACCCATACCCATCATGTTTATGGGCGTCCTGCTCGGATCGTTCATAACGAGCCCGCAGACCTGAGGCGGGTTCTTCTCCATCTCCTCCATGAGGATCCGCATCTTCTCGTCGTCG
The DNA here is from genome assembly GCA_017539215.1 of Clostridia bacterium. GTDB lineage: Bacteria > Bacillota > Clostridia > Christensenellales > CAG-138 > UBA3857. Next base: position 28,934 of record JAFYHI010000063.1, read on the forward strand.
TCCTCTTCAGGCGTTTCGGGAGCGGGCTCTTCGGGCGTTTCGGGAGCGGGCTCCCCTGCCGTTTCGGGCTTTTCGTCAACATTTCCCACGAACGCGCCCGCCATCTGCCACCTGCCGGCAAACCAGTCCGGCCCGGCGTACACGCACATAAACGCATTCGGGTCGGTATCCGGAACAAAGCTTTGGGGATATGACGGCTCATCGGGCTGCGTCGGTTCCCCGGGCTGCGTCGGCTCCTCGGGCTCCGTCGGCTCATCGGGCTCCGTCGGCTCCCCAGGCTCCGTCGGCTCCTCGGGCTCCGTCGGCTCCTCGGGCTCCTCCCCGGGCATGGGACAGGCATAAACGTCCACCATGCCGCGGTCGTCCTTCTCGGCGTGGCTTTCGGGATAATCGCGGGGCGTTTCCTCCCGCTCTTCATCGGGATTTTTGGGCTGCGGGCGGAAAAAGCCCGGCGCGGCATACAGGGCTACAAACCTGCGATCCTTTTTCTTCATATAATACGACCTCACTTATCGTTAAGCTTTCCGTTGGGTTTGCCCGGATTTTAGTTTATCACGCCGGACTGCCTTTGTAAAGGCTTGAGGAGGGTGAAATATATTTTCTTCGGGCACATGCGCCGCCCGTGCAAAAATCGCGGCGGTTGGGGCTTTACCCGCGGCCCGGAATGGTGTAAAATATAATGGGTTTTTGGGTGGTAACAGCCGCCCGTACCGCTTGAATAGATTATTTACGAAAGAACTACAAGGGGGTCCTTCCTGCGATGAAAAAGATATTGATGACCGGCGGCGGCTCTGCGGGGCACGTCACGCCCAACATTGCGCTGATGCCCGCGCTTATGGAGGCGGGGTTTGAGATCCACTATGCCGGCCTGAAGGACGGCATAGAGCGCGGCCTTGTTACCGCGGTGCCGGGCGTGACCTATCACGAGATAGAGTCGGGCAAGCTGCGCAGGTATCTGTCGGTCAAAAACCTTGCCAGCCCCTTTAAGGTTTTAAAGGGCGTTTCGCAGGCCAAAAAGCTGGTGCGTGAACTGAAGCCCGACGTGGTGTTTTCAAAGGGCGGGTTCGTAAGCGTGCCCGTGGTGATGGCGGCAAAGGGCGTCTGCCCCGTCGTCTGCCACGAGTCGGACTACACCCCGGGCCTTGCCAACAGGATAGCCGGACGCTACGCCGACACCGTATGCGTGACGTTTGACGATACCGTCGCCGCCTCGGACGGGCGCATTGCAAAGAAGATGGTCGTGACCGGCACGCCCATACGCCCCATGCTGTTTACCGGCGAGCGCGGGCGCGGGCTTAACGCAATGGGCTTTACGGGCGAAAAGCCCGTACTCATGGTGATGGGCGGCAGCCTTGGCGCCGCCGCGGTGAACGAGGGCGTGCGCGAGGCGCTGCCGGGGCTGCTTAAAACATTTGACGTGTGCCACCAATGCGGCAAGGGCAAGGTCGACGAAACGATAAATATGCCCGGCTACCGTCAGTTTGAGTATGTACGCGACGAGCTGCCCGATATGCTGGCGGCGGCAAGCGTGGTTATCTCACGCGCGGGGGCGAACGCCGTTTTCGAGTTCATGGCGCTTGGCCTGCCCGCGCTGCTGATACCGCTGCCCCTGGAAGCAAGCCGCGGCGACCAGATACTGAACGCCGACTATATCGTCAAAAAGGGCTATGCGCTGAAGCTCGACCAGAAGGACATGAGCCCGGAAAAGCTTGTTTCGATGACGAACGAACTGCTTGAGCGCAGGGACGCTATGCGAAACGCAATGCTTGCGGACAGGAGCGCGAACGGCACCGAAAACGTGCTTGCCGTGATATTGAAGGCCGCGGGCGTACGCTGAACGGAAGACGGAATATGAAGAAGCTGACTAAAGACGAAATACGCGCCGCGCTTGCCCTGCCGAACGGGCCGGAGAAGCTGGCGAATATGAACGCGGACCCCGACGCGCTGCTGCGCGAGGCGGTTGCGCTCTTTTGCGAGGAGGGCGCGGCTTCCGCGCTGCTTGTGCGGCTTGTTTCGAACAAGACAAACGTTATACGCCTGCGCGGGAACGCCGGCTTTACGGAAAGCCTCAGATCGAGCCTTGCGGCCGAGAGTCCGAAGCTCAGGCGAAACGCCGCAAGGCTTGCGGGCGCGCTGAAGGACGACTCTTTTGCGGAGCCCCTTGCCCGGGCGCTTGCGTGCGAATCGCAGCGCTTCGTGCGGCCGAGCCAGATACTTGCGCTGGGCTCGCTTGGAGGCGAGACCGCCAAAGCCGCGCTTGAGGCGCACAAGGTCGCCCCCGCGGCTGACGATACCGAGCTTAAGCACTATAACGAGGAATGCGACGCGATGGCGCTTGCGCTGAGGCAGCTCCGTCCGCGCGCAGAGCATGAATTCACGGGGTTTAAGGCCGCGCACACCGTTGAGCTTCGCGCGGCGCAGATGCTGACGCATCAGCTTGAGAGCGAGCTTGAGGAGCTGGGCTACGCCTCGTTCGACGTGCGCGTTTCGAGCCTGAAGGTGGAAACGGACGATTACCCCGGGCTTTTTGCGGCGCGGTGCTTTTCGGAGGCGCTGCTGCCCATTGGCACGGTTTCTCTTGACGCGAAGGCGATAGCCGCCAAGGCCGCCCCCGCGCTGGAGGCGCTGATGCGCGAAGCGCACGCGGGCGAGCCGCCGTACAGGTTTCGCGTGGAGCTTAACGTGAGCGCAGCCGAGGGCGAGCTTGACAGGGCGGCGCTCGTCAAGGCGACAGCCGCCGCTGTCGAGAACGGTTCGCTTGCAAACTCCCCCTCCGATTACGAGGTCGAGCTGCGCGTGGAAGGCAGCGCCCGCGGCGCGCGCCTGTACGCCAAGCTTTTCTCCTTCCGCGACACGCGCTTTGATTACCGTGAGGGCTCCATTCCCGCATCCATGGCTCCGAACGTGGCGGCGTCGGTTTTACGGCTTGCGTCGGAATACCTGAGCGTGAACGCGCGCGTCATCGACCCCTGCTGCGGCAGCGGCACGCTTTTGATAGAGCGCGGACTTATGTCGCCCTGCGCCTCGCTCACGGGCGTGGACATTGCCCACCGCGCGATAGATATCGCCCGCCGCAACTCCGCGCTTGCGGGCGTCAATGCCAAATACACGGTAAACGACATACTGCGCTTTGAGTGCCACCGCCCGTATGACGAGCTTATAGCCAATCTGCCCTTCGGCAACCGCGTGGGGACCCATTCATCCTGTGAAAAGCTTTACTCCGGGCTGCTTGCAAAGCTGCCGCAGCTTGTGAAAAAGGGCGGCGTCGCCATACTTTACACCATGGAGTTCACCCTGCTGAAGCGCCTTATCCGCGAACAGGGCGCGCGCGTCACGCTGCTTTCGCAGTCGCGTACGGAGGCCGGCGGGCTTACGCCCATGATATTCATACTCCGGGTGAACTGAGCGGATAATAACAAAAGCTCCCTGCGCGGGAGCTTTTTTGCGTCCTTTATCTTATCTTTCCACCCCTTCGCCGAGCAGCGTCAGCTCCGCGCCGTCGGCGGTGAAGTACACGCGGCAGGCGGTAAAGCCCTCGTCGGTCTCAAGGCGGGGCTCGCCCGAGCCGTCCTCGGGCGGGTATGCGTACACCATGAGCTGGCCCCAGCGCTTGTCAAAGGCCGCGGCGTTATGCATTACGGACTCGCCCGAGCCGAGCGCGGCAAGCCTGCAAAGCTCGCCCGTTTTCTCCGTGCCGTGGGGCTCCGCGTCCTTTATGTAAAACAGCGTATCGCCTGTCTGTGCGCAGTCGCTGACGTTGGAATCGAGCTTTTTGGGCTTGCCCGTCCCCTTTATGCCAAAGAGCGAACCCGCGTTCGAGATATAGTAGACGTAAGTCCCATCGTCGGACAGCACGAACGAGGTGACGTCGGAGGCAAGCTCGCGCGTTTTGCCGCGCATATCGGTGGAATAGAGCCTGCCGCCTCCAAGCCATGCTATGCGTCCGCCGCCCACCTTGTAATCCGAGGCGTTCTCCACGAGCATCTCAAGCTTACCCTCGGAGGTGAGCCTGCCCACGCCGTAAACGTAAACGCCCTCTACGCTGCTGCGGACAAGCCAAAGCCCGTTCAAAAAGCTTTGCACGTCGTTTATGTAGGCAATAAGCGTTGTGGTGGACATGCTGTACACGTCGGTTTTGAGCGTATAGTCAAACCCCGGACCGAGCTCCGTGAGCCTGCCGTCCGACACGCGGTACAGGTAGTTGACGCCGTCCTTGGTGCGGAAGGCGACCTCGCTCAGATCGTTTGTGAAATTATAGTTGGTGTTGCTGTCGCACCCGGTGGAAATGACCTTTTCCTCGCCGCCGCGGTCAACGCAGAACGCGCCCTGCTCAAAGTCATAGAAGAAGCGCAGCGAAGCGTCGTCGGACACTGCAAGCGCCATAACGCTCCTGCCCTCGTAAACGGGGGTGAGGCTGCCGTCCGAATACAGCATCGTGCGGCGGTTTACGCCGTCGTTTTCATAAGTCGCGGTAAAAAGCACCGACCGGGTCGCGGGCGAGGCGGCTATCTGCTGCACCGAGGCAAGCCCCGTTTCGATAACGGTGTACTCCCCCGTTCCGGCAGCCATCATGCGAAGCTCGCCCTCCGCATGGTACAGGGCGTATTTGCCGTCAAACGAAACGACCGCCGTTGAAATGCCCGTGCCGAGGGGCCTGACGCCCGTTTCGTCAACAAAGTACGCCGCGGTATCCACCCAGGCTATGCCCGTTCTGCCGTCGGCGGAGACGTCCATAAACGCCTGACCCGCGGCCTCGCCGTCTATAAGCCTGCCGTCAAGCACGAAGCGCGATACCCTTTCCTTGGGGAACCACATACGCGCCACGTTGTGCGCAAGCTGAGGCCCGGTTTCGACCCTTTGCCCGGTGCAGCCCGCGACAAAAGCGCAGATCAGAACGGCAAGCAGGAGCGCCGCTGTTTTTTTAGCCATACTCTTTCCCATCCCTTCGGGTTTAATCGCCCGCGTCCTCGGCGTCTGCGGGCACGGCTTCGACGGCCTTTGCAAAGGCCGTGCCGTCTGAGGAGGTGTAAACGTCCCTGACGTAATTGCCGTATTCGTCCTTGTATGCGCCGGTAAGATAATACGCCATGCCGGGCATTGCTTCCACGCGGTAAACGCCCCCCGCGATATCGGTAATGTCGCCGCCGCCCTCAAAGCTTATAAGCCTGCCGGCGCTGCCGTCGTACGAGGCAAGGCTGAGGCAGCGCCCCTCGCGCGTGACGGTGCAGTACACGGCGTTTTCCGCACGCTTGACCGGCACCGCGCCCTTTTTGACGTAGTAGAGCGCGCTGTCGTAGCCGACACAGTAGTATTCGCCCCCGTCGCGGGTCATGCCGAAGCTCCATACGTTGGAGGCGACGCGCGACCTGTTGTCGGGGTTTTTAACGTCCATGGAGTAAAGCGTCCTGTCGACGATGCACGAGAGCGAGCCGCCGTCCTCCGTCACGAAAAACTGGTCCGTGCCCTTGACGAGCGCCTGTGCGCGCAGCTTTCCGTCGACGTACCAGACGTCGTATGCGTCCCTTGCCGCGCCTTCGGAGGTGCGTACTGCGTAGAAAATGCCGTCGAACAGGGTGGACCTGTCCTTGACGGACGCAACGCAGCTTTCGCCGCCCTGCTCCGACTCGCACAGCGCGGAGGCGCAGTAAACGGAATACCCCTTTATAAGCTCCCTTGCGGCGCCGCCCTTTACGCTGACGAACGTGGCGCCGTTCATGTCAAAGAGGGCCTCTGTAAGGTCGCGGTTGAACTCCACGAGCCCCGCAACGTCCGTGCCGAGCTTTTTGGTGTTCCTGCCCTCGGCATAGAAAAGGCCCACGCCGTCGGGCTCGATATAGTAATAGAACTCCGCCCCGTCGGCTATCGCCATTATGTAGGCGTCCTTCATCAAAAGGCTGCTCTTGCCGTCCTTATAGGAATAGGCGTAGAACGAGCCGTCCTTGGCCTTGACGGAATACCCCACCGTATCGCCCGAAGGGGATATGGCGATGGACGCCACGCCGTAGATATCGTCGGGCTTAACGTCGGTGACGCTGCCGGTGGACTCGTCGTAGATATGCAGCTCCGTCGCGGTGGTGTAGACTATGAGCCTGCCGTCGAGCGAAAGCGCAAACCTGTCGACGCCCGCGGGATGTATCATTTTAACGCCGTTTGCATCAACGCGATACAGGCCCGTGCCCGCAAGCGCCGCGCCCACCGTGCCGTCGCAGGTTATGAACCTGTCCGCGGCCCCCGCAACGCGGTCGTCCAGAAGGGCGGCATCCGAAATAAAGCGGGTAGCGGCCTCCGTGTCGGAATAGAACGCGTTAAGGCTGTGCAGGCGGGGCTTCGTTTCCGCCGTTTTACGGCCCGTCACGTCGAGTATTATTGCCGCGGCCATTGCAAGCACCGCAAGCACGGCGGCAATGATAATGATGATCCAAGTCTTTTTCTTCATCTTCAGTCACCCTGCCGGCATTACAGCAGTTTTTTGGTTTGGATATAAACGTCGCCGCTGCCCAGCGTTACCACCACGTCGCCCTCGCCCGCGTTGGCGTCGAGCCATTCGCGTATGCCCTCGAAGGTGGGGATGTAGAGCGCGTTGCCCGTGGCCTCGTTTATTGCGGCCACCATGTCGCGCGCGTGCACGGAGCCGTCGTCCTTTTCGCGTCCGGGGTAGATATCCGGCACGAGCACGCGTTCAACGCCCGCAAAGCAGTCCCCCTGATGCCCGCAGAAGAGCGTCTTTGCGCGGGTGTAGCTGTTGCACTGAAACACGCAGAAAAGCCTTTTATGCGGGGTGCGCAGGCCCGAATCCACCGCGGCGCGTATCTCGGCGGGGTGGTGGGCGTAATCGTGGAACACGCGCACGCCGCCGCGCTCGCCGTAATACTCGAACCTGCGGCGGGTGTTTTTGAAGCGTGACAGCGCCTCCGCCGCAACGGCGAAATCCGTCCCGTGGGAGAGCGCAACGGCCATTGCCGCAACGGAGTTGAGCATATTGTGGCGGCCCGGGACGTTAAGCTTTACGCGGCCCAACGGCGCGCCCCTGAACATGAGGTCGTACGAGGGGCAGCCGTAGTCGTCGTATTCCTCGTTTGCGGGGTAATAATCGGGCGCGAACCGGGCGTCAAGGCCATAGGTCAGCTCGTCGATGCGGCCCCTGAACTCGTCAAGCAGGCCGCGCACGCGCGGATCGTCCGTGCAGCCTATGAACATGCCGCCCTTGGGTATGAGCGAAACGAATTTGCGGAAAGCGTCCGTGATATGGTCTATGTCGCGGAAATAGTCAAGATGGTCGTCGTCTATGTTGTTGATGAGCGCGACCGTGGGGCGAAGCGTCAAGAAGCTCTCGACGTACTCGCAGGCCTCGGTTATGAACAGGTCCCTCCTGCCTATCCTCGTGCCGCCGCGCAGGAACTCGACAAAGCCCCCGACGTGCACCGTGGCGTCAAGCCCGCCTGCCTCCGCAATGAGCGCAAGCATGGAGGTGATGGTGGTTTTGCCGTGACAGCCCGCAATGCCTACCACCTGCGAATATGCCTCGCTTATCTTGCCGAGCGCCTCGGAGCGCTCCATCTCCGGTATGCCCAGCTCCCTTGCGCGCACGCGCTCGGGGTTGTCGGGCTTTATCGCGGCGGAGTATATGACAAGGTCGCTGCCGTCGACGTTCTCTGCTTTCTGCCCGATGGTGACGGGGATATTGAGCTCCCCGAGCCTCTCGGTGAACGGGGAAACGGCGGAGTCGGACCCGTCTACCTCATAACCCCTTGCGCGGAGTATCTGCGCAAGCCCGTTCATGGAGCATCCGCCGATGCCTATCAGGTGTATCTTCTTTATATTTTCAAGGTTTATTTCCATAATGCCTCCAAGCATTTTCTATTATCTCTTAATTATATTCCATCCGCGGCCGAAAGGCAAATATTTTTTGAAAGCGCACTGTTGCGGCAGGCGGGAGGTTTTGCTATAATCAGAAAAAAGCAAGGAGAACCGAAGCATGGAGATCAAAAGAGCGCAGGGCAGGATAGCCGACTGCATAGAGGTGCGAAAGAAGGTCTTTGTTGAAGAGCAGGGCATTGACGTTTCGCTGGAGATAGACGGGTTCGACGACCCGGAAAGCGGATGCGAGCATTTTCTGATGCTGGAGGACGGGCGGCCCGTGGGCACGTTCCGCGCCTATTTCGAGGACCCTGAGACCGTGCATCTGCAGCGCTTCTGCATACTGCGCGAGTACCGCGGCATGGGCTGTGGGCGCGACGCGCTGCGCTTTGCCGAGGGGTATTTCACGGCAAAAGGCGCAAAGAAGCTGACCTTTGGCGCACAGCAGACAGCGATAGGCTTTTACGAGCGCTGCGGGTATCGCGTGGTTTCCGACTTTTTCGAGGACGCCGGCATACCTCATAAGACTATGGAAAAGGCGCTTGCCCCCAACGGCTGAGCGCCCGAACGCATAATATAGATCTATCCGAAAGCCCGCCTGCGCGGGCTTTTTCGGTTACTTTCTCCGGCCTCTGGCGGTTCACGCCGCCGGGTTCACGCCGCCGGAACGACGTCGACGGTCACTATCTCCGGCGGGTTGAACACGCGCGGGAACCCGTTTGCCCCCGCAAGCCCCGCCGACAGCACGCAGGTGGCCTTCTCTCCCTCAAAGCAGCCCTTGGTGTAGGGCGGAAACAGGCCGACGTACGGCGCGTACAGCCCGCGCTCAAGTATGGGTATCCGCACGAGCCCGCCGTGATAATGCCCCGAAAGCACCAGATCGACGGGATATTTGTCGCGGTAATCCCAATCGAGCCAGTTGGTGGGGATATGGTTCAGCAGCAGCTTGAAGCAGCCGGTATCCTCGAATTCGTCGAAAAAAGCGCTGTCGGCCTGCTGACGGGCAGTATCCCGCGAGTTCATATGCGGGGTGCGGTAATATCCCTCGTACCCGCCTATGCACACCTTCGCCCCGCCAAGCTCGACCTCTGTAAATTCTCCGTCAAGCACGACCGCGCCGGTGTCCGCAATGCGCTCCGCTATGCAGGCGTCGCGGTGCTCCATATAAAAATACTCATGGTTGCCCATGCCGAAATAGGTCGGCGCGATCTCCGATGCGGCCTCTATAAAATCGCACATATTGCGGACGTCCGCGTCCTTTGCCCGCGCGTCGATAAAGTCGCCCACAAGGCAGATGATATCCGGCGCCTCCGCCCGCACGGCTTCCAGCAGGCGCGAATTGCCGCGCCCGAACTCACGCCCGTGCAGGTCGGTCAAAAGCACTATGCGAAAGCCCTCGCCCGCCTTATCGGACGAAACGGTGCAGCGCCTGACCGTAAGCGTGCAGTTGGACCAAATGAGCTCCGCGCCGACAAGCAGCAGTAACACCGAAACCGCGAGGATCGCGCGCAGACGCCTTTTTTGCTTACTCATGCCCAACGTCTTTCAAAAACGGCTGGACCCTGTCCTTGTCGGACAGCAGCACGGGCGCGCCCTCCAAAAGGGGCCACTCCACGCCTATATCGGGATCGTCCCACCTGATGCCGCCCTCGTCGCCGGGGTGGTAAAAATCCGTTACCTTATAGCAGAATTCGGCCGTCTCGCTTAACACGTAGAAGCCGTGCGCAAACCCCTCCGACACGTAGAACTGCTTTTTGTTTTCCGCGGAGAGCACCTCGCCGTGCCATTTGCCGTAGGTTTCGGAGCCCGGTCTCAGGTCGACCGCCACGTCGAAGACCTCGCCAACGACCACACGCACCAGCTTGCCCTGTGGATGCTGTTTCTGATAATGGAGCCCGCGCAGCACGCCGCGCCGCGACATGGACTGGTTGTCCTGCACGAACACCATATCAAGCCCCGCTTCGCGCATATCGTTCATATTATAGGTCTCCATGAACCAGCCGCGCCCGTCGCCGAAAACGGCAGGCTCGATGACGTAAAGACCCGGTATCTCACAGGCCGTGACTTTGAGCTTACTCATAGACTTTCTCCCCCATATCGGATAAGTATCGGCGCAGAGCGTCCTGCCACGGGGGCAGACGGTCGAAGCCGTGAGCCCCGAGCTTGGACTTGTCCAGCCGACTGTTGAACGGGCGCTTTGCAAGGCTGTTCCCATACTCCGCCGAGGTCACGGGCGTTACGTGCGTTTCAAGCCCCGCCTGCCGGTAGATCTCCTTTGTATAATCGTACCAGCTTATAAAGCCGCCCTCGTTGGTGGCATGGTACGTTCCGTATTCTTCGGTGGCCGCCATATCGACAAGCAGCCGTGCAAGATCGGGCGTGTAGGTAGGCGTGCCTGTCTGGTCGCATACCACCCGTACTTCGTCATGCGTCCTGCCCGCGCGAAGCATCGTTTTTACGAAGTTCTTCCCGTGCCTGCCGAACACCCATGCGATGCGGACTATAAACATTTTCTCAACCAGCTCCCGTACGGCCTCCTCCCCCGCAAGCTTGCTCTCGCCGTACACGTTGAGCGGAGCAAAGCTCTTGCAGTCGGCGTCCCACGGCTCCGTCCCCTGCCCGTCGAACACGTAATCCGTGGAGATATAGAGCATTTTACAGCCGATATCCCTTGCGGCAAGGGCGATATTGCGCGTGCCGCCTGCGTTGACCGCAAACACCTTTTCACGATTTTCGGGCTCCTCCGCGGCGTCTACGGCCGTCCACGCGGCGCAGTGTATCACGGCGTCGGGCCGGATGCGCTCCAAAGCGCCGCGCACCGCCCCGGCGTCGGTGATGTCAAGGGATACGTACTCCACGCCCCCGGGCAGGCCCGAAGCCTCCGTCAGCATATCCGACGCAGCGACCTCGTGCCCCCTGCGCCAAAGCTCCGTTACCGTATCAAAACCAAGCTGCCCGCAGGCGCCGGTGACGAAAACCTTCATAGCACCTCCCTGTTGCCGTACATTTTCTCGTAATAATTCCTGTATTCGCCGCTGATGATGGTCTCCCACCACTCGCGGTGTGTCAGATACCATTCGATCGTCCTGTCAAGGCCGTCGGCGAACTTGGTCTCGGGCAGCCACCCCAGCTCGCGGTGGATCTTCGCGGGGTCGATCGCATAGCGCATATCATGGCCCTTGCGGTCGGTGACGAACGTGATGAGGCTTTCGGGCTTGCCAAGCTTTTGGCAAATAAGCTTGACTATGTCTATATTGCGCATCTCGTTGTGACCGCCGACGTTGTAGACCTCGCCTATCGTTCCCTTGCGCAGTATCAGGTCGATCGCGCTGCAGTGATCCTCAACGTAAAGCCAGTCGCGCACGTTCTCGCCCTTGCCGTAAACGGGCAGAGGCTTGTCGTTTAACGCGTTTGCGATCATGAGCGGTATCAGCTTTTCGGGGAAGTGATAGGGCCCGTAGTTGTTCGAGCAGCGCGAGATAGTCGCGGGCAGCCCGTAGGTGCGCTGATACGCCCCGACGAGCAGATCAGCCGCCGCCTTGGAGGCGCTGTACGGGCTGGACGTGTGAATGGGCGTTTCCTCGGTAAAGAACAGGTCGGGCCTGTCAAGGGGCAGGTCGCCGTAGACCTCATCCGTGGAGACCTGATGATAGCGCCCCGTGCCGTACTTGCGGCAGGCGTCCATCATGACCTGCGTGCCCAGAACGTTCGTCTGCAGGAAAATCTCCGGGGTCTCGATGGACCTGTCCACGTGCGACTCAGCGGCAAAATTGACCACCGCGTCGGGCTTTTCTTTTTCGAATATCTCATACACCGCCGCACGGTCGCAGATATCGACCTTATAGAACGCAAATTTCGGGTTTTTAAGCGCCTCCTCAAGGGTCGAAAGGTTGCCCGCATAGGTAAGCTTATCCAAACACACCACCCTGTCCTCCGGGTGATTCTTCAGTTCAAAGTAGATAAAGTTGGAGCCGATGAACCCGGCGCCTCCGGTAACGATGATGGTCATGTTCTTCCCTCCCTTTGGATGATGGTTTAATGTTTCACGCCTGCGGTTTTCCCTTAGGCAGGCAATCATTCACAAAAGATCCCAAATAGGTCTTTCCGTAAACGCCGCTCAGCTCTTCATCAATGGTTTTGCGGTCCCATTCGCTGCAGCGCAGCAGGAACTCCGGGTTGGTTTTTGCGGTGTTTCGGACAGCCTTCCTTATACGCACAAGCCTGCGGTAGAAAAACAGGATAGGCGCAAACTTAAGATATCCATGCAAGCGGCGATAAGTTTTGCGCCAAGTTATCCCGTCAAGTTTTTCCGCCATCTCGCGGCTGAAATGCGGTCGATTGACGATACCGTTCGGAAGAACGAACGGCGAGACGCCTTTGTACGTCAAAAAGGAAACGTCGCTTCGGCAGGCGAACGTGCCCCTGCCGTTATTATCAAAGCAGCTTATGCCCTCAAGTTTTCCGTTCCCGTCAATGACGACGTTATAATTATTCGGGCTGTGATCCGCCTCATGGCAGACCGCGTCCGCAAGATTAAAATCGTTCAGCATACGCTGAAAGTCGGCGGTGAGCATTCCAAGCCTCTGCTCCCTCGTATAAGCCATTATGGTCTCACCGAGCGCCTTTTCCTGCAGCACACCGAGCCCAAGCCCCGTCAGCCTTACCACCGTGTTTTTCGGATAAAACGACTCGATCCCGAACAAAGCGCCCGCTTCCTTTGTTGCAAGTCCCCTGCAAACCGACGCCAAGGATCCCTCCCGATCTTCGATCACCCTAAAATAATAAAGCCTGCCGTCCATCCTTACACGAAAGACGGTGTTATTGACGAAGATCTTTTCAATCACTTCGTATTCCGAATCCGGTATGTCGGGCCGGTCCGTTTTGGGACGCCTCCAAAACAGCGCAGTACCAAGTATGTTTTTAAGCTTTCTTATCGACATTTGACTCACATGGCTCCACTTCATCCCGTGCCGCGTTCCCGTCCAGTCTTGATTTCAAAAACCTTGCGGGGTTGCCGCCCCATATTTCATACGGGGGCACGTCCTTTGTAACCACCGACCCTGCGGCGATTATCGCGCCGTGTCCTATCGTCACGCCCTTCATAATGAGCGAGCGCGAACCTATCCACACATCATCCCCGATCACGATGGGCTCCACCTCGGTCCTTCCCTGCTTGCCCATCGGAACGGGTATATCGTCATGGCGATGCTCGTTTGTGAACATCAGTATGTCGATGCCCATCATCACGTTGTCGCCTATCGACACGCCTGTGGGTATGCTGCAGCCCGCGCCGATACCGGAGCCCTCGCCGAGCTTAATGTCGGTCGCAAAGGTCACGCCCTTGTCTATGTTGACCCATTTGCCGCAGTCGTCCAGTATAAGGTGAGCGCAGAACTGGCGGAACCTGCGCGCGCCGAAGCTGACCCTTGCGCCGGACATGGGCATGCGCTTGCCTATTGCAACGTACAGCGCTCTGCCTATAAAACGCTTGATCTCACGTCCGTTCATAAACCGTCCCCCGCCTAAACGCTTTGGATTATCCCATCCGGGCCCCGCCCGGGTCAGCCCCTTATCCTGCCCTCCGCAACCAGCCTCAGGTGCGTGCCGTAAGGCGATTTGCCGTAAGCGGCGGCGGCCTCCAAAAGCTCCTCGCTGCTCGTCCATCCGTTGCGGAAAGCTATCTCCTCCGGCGCCGATATCTCGATGCCCTGCCTGTTCTGCACCACGCGTATGAACTCCGTGGCGTCGGCGAGCGACTCCATCGTGCCGGTGTCGAGCCACGCAAAGCCGCGTCCCAGGAGCTGCACATCGAGGAGGCCGTCGTTCAGATACATCTCGTTGAGAGTCGTTATCTCAAGTTCCCCCCTTGCGGACGGTTTGACCTCATCCGCGCGGGCGCTCACGCCTTTGGGGTAGAAATACAGGCCCGTTACGGCGTAATTGCTCTTGGGCGCCTTTGGTTTTTCCTCAATGGAAACCGCCTTGCCGCTCTCATCGAACGCCACGACGCCGAAGCGCTCCGGATCGTTGACGTAGTAGCCGAACACCGTCGCGCGCGCGTTCTGCTCCGCGTCGGCGGCCGCCGCGCGCAGCAGTTTGCCAAACCCGTTGCCGTAGA
>JAFYHI010000064.1 GCA_017539215.1 Clostridia bacterium
CAGAACGGAAAGGAAACGAGCAGCATTGTAGTCAAGCTCTTCCAAAAGGACGTGAAGGAGCTTAATAACTCCGTATCCGTTACGGTCAATGCCGAAGGCGAGATCGAGGATTATTCGAGGATCGACGGCTGGACCGGCGGCGCCGCGCCGATCGAGATCTCCAATGAGGAGCGCGACGCGCTGATAAGAAGCGCCGTCGAAAAAAAGATCACGGACGGAAAGCTCAGAGAGGTCAAAATCAAAACCGAGCTGCTGACGCTCTATAAGGGGGAGCCCGCGCTCCTGTACTGGGTCACGGCGATCGACGATAAAGGCTTCGACCATGGCCTGATTCCGGTAGTGATATTCGGCAGATGACCGCAGTTTCTATTTATCTGCACCGAACCCGTCCGCGGGCGCGAACGGGTTTTTTCTTTCTTCGCCCCAAATTCCTCTTGAAATGTTCCTTCTCTTATGCAATAATATAAGGTGAGATAATGCGGGGACGGAGCTCTATGAGAGCTACCTCGGCGAGCCGGGTTCCCACAAGGCGCACGAGCTGCTGCACACCCACTATCAGGTGCGTCCCATGTATCGTGACTGATAAAGCTTAAGCTTAACGAGGCCCCCGCTTTTGCGGGGGCCTCTGTTTTTACCGGCGGATCCGTTGATTTTCCTCTTGCCAAATACACGGGTCCGTGCGATAATATAATAAGTAAACTATATGCGTGCCCCGCACGCGAAAGGAGCTAAAATGAAAAAGATCACCGCCATACTGCTGGCCGTGCTCATGATCCTTGCGGTCGTACCCCTTGCCGCCGTTGCCGAACCCATTGAGGCCGCCGCCGTTCACGCCAAGATGTGGCGCGACACCGACGCCGTTTGGGCCGCCATAGACGCGCGCATCGCTGAGCTTGACGCCTCCGGCGCTTCCGAGGACGATATCGTGAATGCCGTTTACGATATCGCGTCCGCCGGCAAGGGCGTCGTTGAAGTCGCCCGCGAGGACGGCAAGGTCTACTTCCGCCATGAGAGCGGCATGGAGAACATCTATGATTACCGCGTGAATCATGCCGATACTCTCATACCCGGCACAGAGGATTACGGCAAGGTCGAGACCACTCTGCGCTCGCTCGAGAGCGCGACCGATCTCGACGTGCTTCTTCTCGGGCCGTACTATGGGCAGGATTCCTCCTTTACCAACCAGTACCGCAACGAGGCGCAGTCCATCGCCAACTACACACAGGGCAACTACACCATCTACCAGGGTACGGGCGTCGACGCCAACGCCTGCCGCGCCGCCGAGGATTACGGCGTCATAATATTCGACAGCCACGGCGTCTGCATGAACGGCAAGAGCTATCTCTGCCTCACAACGCAGAACGGCTTTACCAATGACGACTTCACCTCCGGCCGTGCCGCAAGGAGCGGCGGCGATGCGCTCGTCACCGGCGCCTTCTGGGAGTATTACTGCCCCGACATGAAGGCCTCCTGCGTATGGATGGCTATCTGCGAGGGCATGATGACCAATACCCTTGGCCAGCCCCTGCTCAACGCGGGCTGCGCCGTGGTTTACGGCTATTCCCAGTCCGTCACGTTCTCCGGCGACTATTTGTACGAGGCCACCTTCTGGAACCATATGAAGCAGGGCGAGACCTTCGCCGATTCCTATGACGCCATGATCGCAGCCCACGGCATTTACGATCCCTACGGCGACGCTTATCCCGTTGTCATGAGCGAGGACGACGATTATCCCGCCAACCCCGACTCCCATCAGACCGTCTACTGCCAGTGGCATCTGCCCACTCCCTCCGATCTTGTCGTGACCGACGTTGCTTCCGTCAGCATTCCCCAGAGCAATTACGGCGTTGCGCCCACCTTCACCGCCCAGATCGTTCCCGCGATCAACCCCGAGGGCGCAAACAACTATACCTCCACGTGGACTTCAAGCAACGAGTCCGTCGCTACCGTCAACAAGAAGGGCGTAGTTACGGGCGTTGCTCCCGGCACGGCGACCATCACGCTTACCGTTTCCTCCAAGCCCACCTCCAACTCCACCTATACCTACACCGCCTCCACCACGGTCACGGTCGATAATTCGTACCTTCCCGAGGAGGTCATGTATGTTCCCGTGAACGAGGTCGTTCCCGGCGAGACCTACGTTATCGGGTTCACCCGCGGCACAAAGACGATCATTATGGGCAGCGAGTTCCAGAACACCTCCAACGGCCGCAACCTGCTTGCCGTCAACGCCACCCTCGGCGAGGTCGCGGGCAAGACCTGCATCGTCAGCGAAGTCACCCCCGGCCAGGAGTGGGTGTGGAACTCCGACGGCAGCGTCAAAAACGTGCAGAAGGGTCAGTACCTTAACCTTTCGGGCAATTATCTGTCCATGGGCGAAAGCCCCGTCCAGTGGGCCTATGCCGCCAATGACGACGGCCAGACCGGCACCGTCACGAACAACGCCAACAACATTTTCAAGTACCTGGGCGTTAGCAATAACGACGTCTACTTCGGCGTGTTCATGAGCGCATACCAGATCCGCCTGTACCGCAAGCTCGTCAGGGGCTCCGTGGGCGTCATGGGCGACGCAGACGGCAACGGCGTTGCAAACTCCGCCGACGCGCTTATGATAATGCGCTATGCCATGGGCGATCATTCGGTCATACCCGCCGACAGGCTCGCGTACTGCGATCTTGACGGCAACGGCGTTGTCAACTCCGCCGACGCGCTGAAGCTCATGCGTATGTCCATGGGTCTGTGATAATGAACCTTCGCCCTTGAACGGGGCGCAAAAAACCGCCCCCGGCAAAAAACCGGGGGCGGCGTTTTTATGCGCTCAGCGCTTTCTTATAAACCGGTTCACGGCCTCCACCGCCATAAACCCGAGCACTATCGCAAAGCAGACGGCAAACAGCGAAAATCCCATTTCACGCGTCAGCGCCGCGTCGCCCGTTACCACGCCGTAGGCCGCATAGTACAGCGCCGAGCCCGGTATCAGCGGGAATATGCATATCGTCTGGAACACCGTCGCGGGGGCTTTGTTTACCCTTGCGGCGGCAAGCGCATACACCGCACACACCGCAGCGCCTATCAGCGTGGGCAGGAATACGCGCCCCATTGCGGCGTTCAGGCCCAGATACACCCCCCACGTCAGCGCCGCGCCGATCGCACAGGTCAAAACGTGCTTGGGCTTTATCACGTTGAAGAACAGCGCAAAGCCCACGCAGCCGACGGTCGCGGCGATCATGGTGACTATTGGGTTGGGGTTTATGCCTATGGGGTCCGCCGTGCTCCAGGAGGGCAAAAGCAGTATCGGCAGGGCAATGCCCAAAGCAATGCCCAGCGCGCCCGTCAGCGAGGCGGATATGTTCATAACGCCCGAAAGCGTGTCAAGATGCACAAGGTCGCGTACGCCGTTCGTGGTGCCAAGAGCGCTTATCAGCAGCATCACCACGCCCACGGTTATATGCCCCGTGTGATGACCGATACCGAGTTTTACGCACAGCATTATAAACAGCTCCGCGGCAAACGCGATTATAAAGTTCAGTATAAGCGGATTCGATTCCCTGCGTGAAAGGCTCCGCCCGAATGCCGCGATGAGCAGCGACGCGGGCACGGCGGCAAGCGCGTCGGCGGCGTCGCAGTTGAAGAACACGCCGAACCCAACCCCTGCAAGTATCGCCGCGGGGTAGCGAAATCTGCGGCGGAACCTTCTCACCTCAAGCGCACGGTCCAGCCTCTTTTTAAGCTCCCGCTCGTCGGGCGTATGCTCACAGCAGTACCGCGAGACGGAATTAAGGCTGTCCAGCCTGTCAAAATCCACCTCTATCGAGCGGACGTGCCGTATCTGGGTGTGTATGCGCCCGTCCGGGTCGACCGCCGTCGCCTGTATGTTGCTCGGCACCACCCACACGTTCGCCTGAGTAAAGCCGTACGCCGCAAGCAGACGGTAAAGGCTGTCCTCAACGCGGTGGGTTTCCGCGCCGCAGCCCGTCATGTGCGTTCCGAGGTCAAGCAAAAGCCCAAATGTTTTTTCGTGATCCATGTTTTACCGCCTGAATAAAGGGTCGTTTTCCGAGCCGGGCCGCCGCAGATCAAGCCTGTAAAGCCGCTGCATGCGGGGCTCGAGGTAGGTGTCAATATCGCGCACATACTCCCAGCCGAATTTTTCGTAAAGCCCCGTGTGCGTTGTGTACAGGTAAAGCTCGTCAAGACCTGCCGCGGAGGCGTTCCCGCGCACGGACTCAAGCAGCACCCGCCCAAGCCCAACGCCCCTGAAGCGCGGCTCAAGATACACGTTTGCAAGCCACGGGTAGATATCCGGCCTTACAAAAAGGTCCCCGTGCGTAAACTGGTACATCCCCGCAAGCTCGCCCCCCGCGAACAGCCCGTAGGTCTGCGGCAGGCGTTCCTTCCCGAAACCATGCAGAATGTACTCGCGCACGGCCTCGCGCGGGTAGTTCTCGCGCCGGCCCCACCAGCCGTACATCCATTCGGTCATCAGCTCCGCGTGAGCCCCGTCCGTCAGCTTTACTACCTCTGCCTTTGATCCCATAACGCCCTCCGTTCCTTATGCCGATTATACACCCGGCCCGCCCGCGTTTCAACCGCCGAGCAGGCTTGACTTTTCGCCCGTTCTCTGATAGAATACCCCTGCCGGTTCGGAGGGCAAAACGTTCTGAAGAAACGCAATGCCGGATAAGACCGCGGGTGAGATCCCCGCCGTTTTATCCGGTTTTTTTATGAGGCGGCGTATGAAAGACAACGATTTTACAACGGGCAGGATACTGCCCAAGCTTATCAGATTCATGCTGCCCGTACTGCTTGCAATGTTCCTGCAGGCCATGTACGGCGCGGTGGACCTGCTTGTCGTGGGAAAGTTCTGCACCAACGCGGACGTTTCCGCCGTATCCACGGGCTCGCAGATAATCATGACGCTTACAAACCTGCTCGTCAGCTTTTCCATGGGCGTTACCGTGGCGGTCGGTCAAAAGATAGGCGAGCGGCGCCCCGGGGAAGCGTCAAGGCTCATCGGCACGGGGCTTGTGATCTTCGCGGCGCTCGGGCTTTTGTTCACAGCCGTTGCCGCCGGGGGAGCCGTACCGCTTGCCATTATAATGAACGCGCCCGAGGAGGCGTTCTCCATCACCGTCGACTATATAAGGATCTGCGGCGCAGGCTTTATCGTTATCACGGCATACAACCTGCTCGGCAGCATATTCCGAGGCGTGGGGGATTCCAAAACCCCGCTCATCGCCGTCGGCATAGCCTGCGCGTTCAATATCGCGGGCGACCTGCTGTTCGTTGCGGTGCTGCACATGGGCGCCGCCGGAGCGGCCCTTGCCACCGTTATGGCGCAGCTTGTAAGCGTGCTTATCTCGCTCGTCATAATCCGCCGCACCAAGCTCCCGTTCGAGCTTAAAAAGGAGCATCTGCGGCTTGACCGCGGGTGCGCCTCGTCGATATTCCGCATAGGCACTCCGATAGCCCTGCAGGATCTTCTCGTGGGCGTTTCGTTCCTCGTGCTGCTTGCCATCGTCAACGGCCTCGGCGTTACCGAGTCCGCGGGCGTGGGCGTTGCGGAAAAGGTCTGCGCGTTCATAATGCTCGTGCCCGCGGCGTTCATGCAGTCCATGTCGGCATTCGTAGCGCAAAACTACGGCGCCGGCCTGCCGCAAAGGGCCAAGCAGGCGCTCAAGGTCGGGGTCACGGTGTCGTTCGCGTTCGGCGCGGCAATGTTTGCGCTCACGTTCTTCCGCGGCGATCTTATGGCCGGGGTATTCTCAAACGATCCGCAGGCGGTGCTTGACGCATGGGATTACCTTAAAGCCTACGCGATAGACTGTCTGCTGACATGCTTCCTGTTCTGCTTCATAGGCTATTTCAACGGCGTGCAGAAAACCGCCTTTGTAATGGCGCAGGGCATAATAGGCGCGTTCCTCATAAGGATACCCGTCGCGTTTATTATGCAGCGTGTGGGCGGCGGTTCGCTGTTTTTGATCGGCCTTGCCACCCCGTGCTCCACCGTTGTGCAAATAATACTCTGCTTCATCGTGTTCGCCGTGACGGAGAGACGGGGGAGAAGGGCCGCCGGGCGGTAAGCCCGACGCCGCGCCCGCGATAAAACGCCTCGCAATCAGCGGAGCATTTTGAACATACCCTGCCCGCCGGACGCCCGAGATCCCCCTCGGGAACCGTGCGGCGGCGTTGTTCTCCGAACTGCGCGCTCGCGAGGTAAGAACACACAAACGTAACGCTGTTATCCCGGTAAACGGGAATTTATCGAAGAGACAGCTGATAGTATTTTGATGCTTTTCCGTCCTCAATAAACTCTTCAAAAAACTGAAATTTGTTTTTCTCCAAAACTCTTTGAGAGGCATAATTATCGGAGAACGTGAAAGCGCCGATTGTCTTGAGTTCATATTTTTCCTGTATTTCTTTAAGGAAGAGTGAAACGGCTTCTGTTGCAATTCCTTTGTTCAAGTAAGTTTCTTCAAAAATACAGAAACTGAGCATTGCCTCCGGTATGTCTGATTTGTCAATACAATAACACCACACATCACCAATGTAGTCACCATCAACATTGATCGTTCGACCGTAACTTGTACTGTCGGAAAGCAACGTTTTTCTATAATCAGAAATTGCTTCTTCCACACTTTTTGCTTTCTGAGGCAGCATCTTTTTGATTTCAGGTTGTTGCGATTTCTCAAAATATATTCTGACAGTTTCCTCTGTTCTATCGCCAAGTATTATTATCATATCGACTCCTCCACAAACAAATCCCGATTTGTTGATTTCTTTGTCATCAATACTACCGTCTCCACATGCCTTGGGACAACAGCGTGAATAAAAACGTCGATATCTGCGCCATTGTCACGACCCTCGACGTCAGGAATATGCCGTTGACCATTTTAAGCGGAGGTTTCAGATTGAGAAAACTGGCTCGGAAAATCGGATTTCACAGCTTGTATACCGCGGGAATTTCCTGATCCTCTTTCCAGAGCTCTTTCTTTTCTTCAAAGCCAAACGACAGATACAGCTTTCTCGCC